>JAGCZA010000125.1 GCA_017960525.1 Prevotella sp. | reverse complement strand
GGGCGACAAGACCCCGTTGCTTGGCACCAAGGGCAGGCTCATCAGCATCAACCTGAAGGCTGACCCCGCCAGTCTTACCGGTACTGGCAAGATCTTCGGCATCGGTCTGTCGAACAACAAGGACCAGGGCTTTGCCACCTTTGGTGGAGGCGCAACCATTGTTGACGTTGAGTTCGCCATCAATGGCGGTGACAGCGACGGCATCCAGGACATCCAGGTTGCTGGCAACAAGAGCGCTGTTTACAACCTGAGCGGCCAGCGTGTGAATGGCCAGGCCAAGGGCCTGCTCATCCAGGAAGGCAAGAAGATGATTGTGAAGTAAGAATTAACATCTTACATATACTGACAAGACACGGGTGCCCCACAGGCATCCGTGTCTTGTGTCTGTGTGGTTTCTCTGCTATTAGATACGTACACGGAAACAATTGTTACCTGAATGTAAAGGAGTTCCAATCTTTTTTCGTACCTTTGCAGCCAGATATTAATAAATAAGTAATACAATTAATAGTATGAGAAATCTTTTCCGCAAACTGGCTGTGGCATTACTGATGTTCAGTGCCGCCCTTTCGCTGTCGGCCCAGGAGCGCCGGCCTATCGACTCGCAGCATCCCCTGTGGCTCGTTCACATCGACGTTTGGAACTCTGCCGACCCGCAGAAAATCATTGACCTCATTCCTGATGACATCAAACCCTACGTCTGCATGAACCTCTCTCTGTCGTGCCAGTACGACAAGGACTTGAACATGTACCGTATGCCGCGTTGCGCCGTGCGTACCTACAAGTCGTGGGCATCGGTCTGCCAGGCCAACAACATGTGGTTCACTTGCCAGCCTGCCAGTGGCGGCCACACCCATATCCAGGACGACGACCTGGAGACCTTTGAGTATTTCTTCAAGGCATATCCAAACTTCCTCGGATGGAACTACGCCGAGCAGTTCTGGGGCTTCGACGAGGCCGGCGATGAGAGCTCGAGCTCGCAGGCTTCGCGTATCGCCCTGTTTGCCAAGCTCGTGCCTATGCACCACCAGTATGGCGGCTTCCTCACCATCTCGTTCTGTGGCAACATTTGGAGTCATGGCTTGAATCCTATGGGCATGATGAAGCGCAACAAGAACCTCCTGCAGGCCTGCAAGGACTATCCTGAAGCCTGTGTGTGGCTTTATAAGTACACCACCAGCAGTTGTTGGTATGCCAACGAGAGCGTGACGTGGGGACCCTTTGTCAGCGGTCTGGCCAAGAACTACGGTGTGCGTTATGACAACTGCGGCTGGAACGGTGCCCTCGACGCCATTTTGGGCGAGGGCCACGGCAAGAAATATCCTGGTGCTGCCGGCATCGGCACGGTGATGGAGCAGACCTGCGTGAACGGTGGTGCCGTGTGGGACGGCCCGGAACTCATTTGGACCGAGGACTTCCAGAACCAGAACAACACGACTGTCGACGGCTATACCCGCCGCAACTGGGGCACCTTCCCCAACTTCCGTGGTGTTTGGATGGACATGTTCCGCCAGATTATCAACGGCCACCTCTACATCCCCACCCGCGAGGAAGTGGTGGGCAACATCAAGATTGCCATCCAGAACGATGTGACCAGCGGCAGCGACGAGAACAAATATGCTGTTTGGGGCAGCCTCTACGATGGATTATACAAGCAGACCGACCCCTTCAACCGTGGCAATGGCCAGTGGATGGACAACCTGTGCTACTTCAAGAAGACAGGCCGCTATGGCACTATCCCCCTTGTCATCGGCTACTATGATGACATTGCCAACAGCATCCCCGTGAAGAAGAAGAAGTCTTCCTACGCCAGCGTTTCCCAAACCACTAAGGTCAACGAGTTCAACAAGCGGTACCCCGAGGTGTCGAAGGGCGACCTCTTTGTGAACCGTTACCGCAACCACCTCGTCACCTATACTCCCTACTCCTATCTGAACGAGAAAAAGACGGCCAAGGCTGCCATCCCTCTCCACTATAACACCTGCGACTCGCTGAAGCTGACTTACGCCAGGTTGTCGAGCGGGCATATCCGCGAGTATGCCGACCGCATAGAGTTCTACTTGAACAACTTCCGCAGCGACTCCACAGCCCAGCGTACCGACACCATCGTTGTCGTAGGCGCTACGTCGCAGCCTACAGCCAAGATTGTGAAGCACGGCATAGGCAGCGCCACTATGACAAAGAGCTATAATGAGGAAACCGGGACCTTTACTCTGAATGTGAAGCACTATGGCCCCGCTGATGTGATTATCGAGTGTGCTGGTGCAGCCACCGACCGACTGACTGACATTCTTCCCGTTGAGGCCCTGCCCATCCCGCAGCAGCCTGAATCCTATGTCGGCCCTATCGTCATCGAGGCAGAGAATATGGATTACAAGAATGTGAAGAACGTGGCTCTGACCCATTCAGGCTGGTGCGCCCCCGACTACTCCGAGTTTGCCGGTATGGGCTATGTGGAAATGGGCACCACCACCACGGCTGCCCTCCGCCACCAACTGAATCTGCAGCAGGGCGGCGACTACGACATCTACATCCGCTACTGCAACACATCGAAGGCTGGTAACATCAAGGTGACCGTCAATGGCACGGCTAACACCGTAGCCTGCGAGAAGGTGGCCAAGAACGACTGGCGCAAGGTGAAGGTGTCTGCCCCGCTGAATGAGGGCACCAACGACTTGGTTATTACCAACACCGGCGGTACTGGCCTTACCATCGACCAGATTATCTATATGCCTGCCGATATGGAGGCAGAAAAGTTCCTTATCACCGTACGCCAGACAGAGCAAGGCACCGTGACACCCAACGTCAATATGGCAGCCGAGGGCGACACCGTCATCTTTACTGTGGCTGCAGAAGATGGCTACCAGTTGAAGGAGTTGCGCCTCGTCAATTCCATCTACTACACGATGGGTAAAACCATCAAGGTGGACGGTGCCCGCAAGGTGACCTTTATTATGCCCGATGACAATGTGACCCTGGAGCCCGTCTATGAGGAGGCTGGTGTCATTGCCAAACTCGACTTCCAGAACGTCATCGCCGGAGCCATCCCGACCGGCTGGCGCTGTGTGCAGGGCGGCAACGAGGTGCACGAATATCCCAACATCTACAGCCAGGGCGCACGCACTATGGTGGGCTTCAGCGGCTACCAGGGCAAGGGCCTTTACTGGCGTGAAAATTCGGCGGAGTTTGGCCGTCAGTCTGCCTATCCGCTCACGCTGGAGAAGGGTGACTACATCCTGTCATACGCTATGGCCGCCTGGAAGGGCACGCCCAAGTACCAGTTGAGCATCCTTGACTACAATGCGGGTACTGCCATTGCCACCACTACCACATTTACAGCTTCGCCCAATGTCAATGGCAACAGTTCGGCCAGTGTCGCCTCGGCCACGCTGCGCAAACTGGAGTTCTCTGTTTCCAAGGAAGGCAACTACGTCATCAGTTTCACCGACCCCAGCGGCGGTTTCGACGAGTATCTGCTTTTAGAGTGCACGCTTAGAAAAGTTGAGCCGGCCAATCCTTGCGATGTGAATGGCGATGGTAATGTCGATGTTGCTGACATCGCATCCATCATTACCTTTATGGCAGCAAGTTCCAGTCTCACTCTCGCTGATTGCGACACCAATGGCGACGGCCAGGTGGATGTGGCCGATATAGCAACTGTCATTTCCGCAATGGCAGCGGCAGCCCGGAGTATTGCCCAGTAAAAATAATGAGAACCAGATTCTTTTTCATCATAGTCCTGCTGGCCTGTATCCTCGCCCCGTGGCGGATGCAGGCCCAGCAGCCTGTTTTCAGCCAGCAGCACGGCTTTTGCGAGGAACCTTTCTTGCTGACCATCACGTCGCCTGCCGGGCAGGACATCCGTTATACCCTCGACGCCAGTGAGCCGACAGCCGCGAGTCCTCTCTATTCCGCCCCTCTCAACGTCAGTTCTACGACCATCGTTAGGGCTGCGGTTTTCGAGGGCGGCACCTGTGTCTCGCCTGTGTTGACGGCCACCTACCTCTTTGTCGACGATATTCTCAGTCAGAGCAACACGCCAGAGGGCTATCCCTCAACGTGGGGACGCTACACCACCATCAACGGTACGGCGCAGGCCGACTATGAGATGGACCCCGAAATGACTGAAGACCCCATCCTGCGCCCCAAGATTGTTGAGGGCTTGCAGTCGCTCCCCGTGGTCAGCATTGTCACCGACCGCGACAATCTGTTCAGCCACGAGAACGACTCCGTGCGTGGCGGCATCTACATTTTCACTGGCCCGCCGGTGGGCGATGGCACAGGCCACGGGTGGACACGCCCTGCCAGTGTGGAGATGTTCGGCCCGGCCGGCCAGTTGGATTTCTCCACTACCTGCGGACTGCGCTTGCACGGTGGTCACGGGCGACTGGCCGAGAAGAACCCCAAGCACTCCTTCCGCCTCGTGTTCAAAGAGCAGTATGGCCCCAAGTCGCTCAAGTACCCGCTCTTCGGCGAAGATGAGCCGCAGAAGTTCGACCAGTTGGTGCTGCGCTGCCATTTCGGCAACTCCTGGCAGCATTGGGACGAGGGCAACCGCAAGAAAGCCCAGTACAGCCGCGACGTTTGGGCACGCCGTATGCAGCGCCGTATGGGCCGCACCAGCGTGAACGCCCTTTACGTGAACCTTTTCATCAATGGTATGTATTGGGGCCTTTACAATTTGGCCGAGCGCGTGGACGACCAGTTTGGCAAAGACTATTTGGGTGGCAAGAAGGACGATATCGATGTCGTCAAGATTGAGGAGGACGGAGGCAATCACATCGAGGCCGCTGAAGGCACACTCGACGCCTGGAGGATGATGACCAGTTTGGCTGCCATCGTCGGCGGTTCCCAAAGCAGCATCACCCCGGACGAAGCCTACCAGCAGTTGCAGGACTCGTTGCTCGACATCGACAACTTCATCGACTATATGCTCATCAACCAGTATGGCGGCAATACCGACTGGGACCACCACAACTGGTACGCCCTGCGCCGCCGTGGAGCCGACAGCCAGGGCTTCCGCTTCCTTTGCTGGGACTCGGAGATTATACAGGAGAATGTGCGGGAGAACGTGCTGAACAAGAACAACGGCTCGTCGTTCCCCACAGGCATCTTCCACAATCTGCTCCGCAACGACAATTTCGCCCGCCGCTATCTGCGCCGCGCAAAGGTTGTCTTTGCTGAAAACGGGCCGTTGGGCCAGGCCAGTGTGGTGGAGGTGTGGGACAGCCTGCACGCCGTCATCGCCAAGGCCCTCTACGCCGAGGCCGCCCGCTGGGGCGACTATCGCCGCGATGTGCACAAGTGGCAGTCGGCAGGCCAACTCTACACCGTGGACAACCATTACGAGGCCGAGCGCCAGCGGCTGCTGACGCAGTATTTCCCCTATCGCAGCGACAATGTGCTTAACCAGATTACAGCCTTCGTGAATGTCGACGACTTCGAGGCGCCCGAAGGCTGGGAACGCCTGATGTCACAGATGTTCCACGAGTGGGATGGCAATGCCATTGACTCGCAGCCGCTTGACAAGAAAGTCAATGTAGACTGGAATATGGGCGTCAATGCCGGTGGAGGTACGGCGATTGCTGGCTTCGGCAATGTGGAGTGGAACAAGTATGCCGACCTCTCACGTTATGAGAGCCTTGTGTTGCGTGGCAGCGGCAGCGGCCTGCGCGTGCTGGCCAACCGCCTGACAGACCACGGGCCGTACAAGCAGATTGTCGTCTCGTTCAATGAGGGGAACAACTACTGGGATAGCGACCTCGGAGCCATCGTTTTACCGCTGGAAGACTTGAAGACCGTGACCACCAACGAGGGTGTGACGCGGGTCGATGACTTTGTCCATCTGCACGTGTTGAAGGTGAACTGGGGCAGCAATGCCTGCGTGAACGCGGCCTGGCTCGTGCCGAAGGTCGATGCCGCCACAATTGCCTGCGACGTGAACGGCGATGGACACGTGGACGTAGCCGACATTTCGTCTATCATTTCCTATATGTCAGGAATGTCGGATATTGCTACCGATGTGGCCGACACCAATGGCGACGGTCAAGTGGACGTGGCCGACATTGCAACCGTCATTTCGGCAATGGCCGCCGCTTCCAGATAAAAGTTATATACCTTCTAAGTGGGAGTTAGAAGGTATATAACTCCCACTTAGAAGGTATATAACTATCTGCCGGGTGTATTTGGCAGATTACTGCTTACTGTCCTTTTGGCGGATTTCCACGCGGCGGATTTTGCCGCTGATGGTCTTGGGCAGTTCTTCTACAAACTCGATGATTCGAGGGTATTTGTAGGGGGCTGTCACTTGCTTGACGTGCTGTTGCAACTCCTTGACGAGGGCGTCGCCGGCCTTGTCCTTCCATTCCTTGCCGAGAACGACGGTGGCCTTCACCACCATACCGCGGATGTCGTCGGGTACGCCTGTGATGGCACACTCGACGACAGCAGGATGGGTCATCAGGGCCGATTCCACTTCAAACGGGCCGATGCGGTAGCCGCTGGACTTGATGACATCGTCAATACGGCCCTCAAACCAGTAGTAGCCGTCCTCGTCGCGCCAGGCCATATCGCCCGTGTGGTACATACCGTCGTGCCAGGCCTCGCGGGTCAGTTCCTCGTCGCGGTAATAATATTTGAACAGGCCGATGGGCTTGCGGTCGCCAATGCGGACGACAATCTCGCCCTTCTCGCCGTCCTCGCAACTTGTGCCGTCGGCGCGAATCAGGTCTATGTCGTACTGGGCGTTGGGGATGCCCATCGAGCCGGGTTTCGGCGTCATCCAGGGGAAAGTGCCCAGCGTCATCGTGGTCTCTGTCTGTCCGAAACCTTCCATCATCTTGATACCTGTCTTTTCAAGGAACTTGTCGAACACGGCGGGGTTCAGCGCCTCGCCGGCGGTGGTGCAGTATTCGAGCGACGAAAGGTTGTATTTGGACAGGTCCTCGCGAATCATAAAGCGGTAGATGGTGGGCGGTGCGCAGAACGATGTCACGCGGTATTTCTCAATCTGCCGGAGCAGCGTGTCGGCGTTGAACTTCTCGTGGTCGAAGACGAACACCGTTGCGCCGGCGAACCATTGGCCGTAGAACTTGCCCCAGACGGCCTTGCCCCAGCCAGTGTCGGCCACGGTGAGGTGGAGCGAACCCTCGTGCAGGTTGTGCCAGAACACGCCTGTAGTCAGATGGCCCATAGCGTAGAGATAGTCGTGGGCCACCATCTTCGGCTCGCCGCTGGTGCCGCTGGTGAAGTACATCAGCATCGTGTCGTCGTTCTCGTTGACGAAGGCAGGGCGCACAAACTTCGGAGCCTGCTGCCATTCGCTCTGCCAGTCGTGGAATCCTTCGGGGATGGGCTTGCCGTGATCGGTGACGGTGATGTAAACTTTCACAGTCGGACTCTCCGGCATAGCCAGTTGGATTTGCTCCGTCACGTAGGCATCGTCTACGCAAATGATAGCCTTGACCGAGGCACGGGTGTTGCGGTAGACAATGTCCTTCTTCGTGAGCATGTGGGTGGCGGGAATGACGATGGCACCAATCTTGCACAGGGCGAGCATAATGACCCACCACTCGTAGCGGCGCTTCAAAACGAGCATCACAGGGTCGTTCTTGCCGATGCCGAGCGACATCAGGTAAGAGGCGGCCTGGTCGGTTTGCTCCTTCAGTTCGGCGAAGGTTGTGCGAATCTCCTCGCCCTGGTCATTTGTCCATAACAGAGCCAGCCCGTTGGGTTTCTCCTCTGCCCACACGTCCATCACATCGTAGGCGAAGTTAAAGTTTTCAGGAATGATAAATTCCAGGTTCTTGTTGTAATCCTCTACAGACTCAAAGTGTGTCTGCTTTAAAAATCTTTCTACCATTGTTTTGTGTTGAGAGTTGAGATACATTAGAATATTATTGCGAGGAATTTTACTTGTTTCCCGTTCAGGGTGCGCATGCCGTGGGGCTGCGTGGCATCGAAATAGATACTGTCGCCCTCGCTGAGGGTGAGCACCTTCTCGCCGATGGTCAGTTCCATCTCTCCTTCGAGCACCATATTAAACTCCTGCCCGGCGTGCGAGTTCATCTCCTTGGGGGCATCGGCGGCCTTGGGTTCCACGGTGACGATGAAGGGGTCGGCCTTGCGTCCGCGAAAACCGCTGGCCAGGCTCTCGTAGTTGTATGCCTTGCGGCGCTCCACGTGCAGGCCCTGTCCCTTGCGTGTCAGGTAATAGTGGCGCATGTGCGGCTCTTCGCCAAACATCAGCACATCGAGCGACACGCCATACTCCTTGGCAATCTTCTGAAGATTGGCCACCGAGAGTTCGCCGTCGCCGCTTTCCATCTTTTCATACTGCTCCTCGCTGATGCCGCACAGACGGGCTATGTCGGCCACGGGGATGTCGAGCACGTCGCGCAGTCCGCGCAGACGCTCGCCAATTTGTCTCAATTGTTCGTCCATAGTTATTTTGGTGTTGTTTGAATTGTCAATAGCCCGACATAATGGTAAGCACTTTGGCGATGTCGGCCACGTCTGTGATGCCGTCGCCGTTCACGTCGGGGTGTTGGTATGTCTCTGCCAGTGCGGGGTTGGCCATTACTGAGATAATGGCAGCAATGTCGGCCACATCGACGACTTTGTCGCCGTTCACGTCGCCCACCTTCACTACCACTTCATTGGTGGTATTGGCCTTTGCGAAAGCGTCCCAAATCTCGGTATCGGTCAGTTCGCTGCCCATATAGAAGCCCACGTTGGTAGGCTGGTTGTAGCCCACTTGCTCGTGTATGCACTGCATATAGTAGGTGTGGTCGAGCATAAGCCAGGGGATGCGGTGCTCCGTGGGGTACCAGGTGGAGAATATTTTCAGGTTTTTCAGTTTTGTAGCATCGGGCACGATGACCTCCTCGCGCCAGTCACCGAGCAAGTCGCCATACCAGCCCGGGTTCGACTTCGTAGAGTTGTTGAACGAAATGTCGTAGCGGTACATAGTAAACGTGCGTCCGTGGCTGAAACTGTTGATGATGCCCTCATTGATCATTTGGCGGTTCAGGTAGCCGTCGAACCAGATGCCGGCATTGGCCGAACTCTCCTTCTTGCGGTTGCCTTCGCTGTCATTCAGTGCCTTGCCGTCCTGGGTGTACAGTTCGTTGCCGTATTTCCAGAACTCGCAGCCTGGCGATGTGGGGTCTACATCGGCCACCATACAACGTCCTTGGTCGTTTTCCGAGGCAGCCACGACGGCCCAGATGGTGCTGCCCGTCTTGCCGTCGTGCAGGGCCACTTCGGTCTTTCCGCTCTCTAAGCAATGGTACACCTGCAGACCCTCGTAGCCCTTTTGGAACACGCCCACGTGGCTGGCGTCGCCGTGGCCTAAGCCAGTCGTCCAGAGGCCGGTGCCGTCGTTGTCCCAGGCGCACGAGCCGTACATCACCTCGTCCAGGCCGTCGCCGTCGAGGTCGGCCACATTGAAAGCGTGATTGCCCTGCCCGGCGTATGCCGAGAATGGCTTGCCGTCCTTGTTCACATCCTTGCCGCCGCTGTCGTCGGTGTCAATTTTCCACAGGCGGGTCATCTCCTGGTCCGGCCCATTATACTGCCACCCTTCCACAACCGTGCGCCCATAGACGCCTCGGCCCAGGAATATCTGCAAGCCTTTGCCCTGCTGGAACTTGGCCACGCCCAGACGCAGTGAGTTGGCCAGTTTCCATTGGTATTTATTTTTGCGGGGGTCCCATTTCCAGTCGTTCTGTTCCCAATTCTTGGCCAGTTCGGCAGGCGTTTCGCCTTCCTTGCCTCGGCAGATGAAGTTGGCGCGTGCCAGTTCGCGGCCCGTCTTGCCGTCGATGACCGAAAAGAACTCTGGGCCGCCGTAGCCCTTGGGGCCGTCGCCGGTATAGTGGCCTGCGGGCCAGATGTCGCGGTAGTCCACCTTGCCGTCGCCGTCGGTGTCGGGAATCTCGTAGCCGTCGCCGAAGACGGTGCCCTCGCCAGTCTTGGTCACCACCTCGCAGCAGCCGTCGCCGTCGAGGTCGGCCACGGCGAAGTTAATCGAGTTGCCGGCGATGATGTTCGGCCCCGACTTGACGCGCCAGAGGAAAGTGCCGTCCAACTTGTAGGCTTCGAAGATGGCGATGTGGCGGGCGCGCATGTCGCTGTCGCCGGCACCCTCGCTGGTGCCAGTCACTTCTCCAGCGCTGTTATAGTAGGTGAGCAGGCGCTTCACCACTATTTCCATCTGTCCGTCGCCGTCCAGGTCGCCCACCGAGCAGTCGTTGGCCTGATATTTGAACTCGTCGGGATAGTTGGAACAGTCCTGCGTGTCTTGAAGAGGAATCTCCACGTAGGGCAGTTTGTTCTTGATTTGGTTCTCGTAAGACATAGTGAATTCACCGATGAAGTCGTTGCTGGTCATCTCGCTTCCGCTTTTCGTCCCGTCGGCGTAGGTCAGACGGAACATCTGGTCTTTCTTGGCCGAGCCGGGGGCAAGGGCGAAGTTGGTGGCCTGAATACCTTTTGAGCCTGTCTTGAACGGGTCGTTCACGCACGACCACGTGTCTCCTCCGTTGGTGCTTCGCCACAGGTTAAAGGCCGTGCTGTCGGTGTCGCCGGGCAGCATACGCCACGAGAGCAGAATCTTGTTGTTGGCACTCTTATAGTCACCCAACGAAATGGCCCCGCTGGATGGGTCGGCAGCGATGGAACCCCAGAGGGCCCGGTCTTTGGCAACCGCTACTGGCAGCTGGGCCTGGGCAAACGAGAAGTGGAAAATGACGATTGGTAAGGTCAGTAGAATCTTTTTCATAAGTAGTTTTTTTTCATTCAAATAATTATAATTCGCGGCAAAGGTAGTGATTCTTTTGCAATTCCGCTCAAATAATTGTTCAAAAGAGAGTGAAATCGTTCATTTTAATGACATTTTGGTTTCTTTCGGACTGTTTTTTCACCAGTTCGTCCGAATCACGAGCCTCTGACGGTTTTTGTTTTTCCTTTATTAATGTTGATGACTTCCTGCTTGCCGTTGTACGTGACGGTCACTTGTGCGTCCTTCGGCCCGCAGTTCTTGATGACAGATTCTACAACCTTGCCTGACTGCCAGCGGATGCTGACCTCAAAGCCGCCACGGGCACGAAGGCCGGACACCTCGCCGTTGCTCCATTCTTGGGGAAGGGCGGGCAACAACTCAAGCGAAAACTGATGAGTGGAAGGCGAAAAGTTGCTTTGCAACAGCATCTCGCAAACGCCGGCCGTGCCTCCGAAGTTGCCGTCAATCTGGAAAGGCGGATGGGCATCGAAGAGGTTGGGGTAGGTACCGCCGCCACCCCAATGCGATGCCCCTGGCGACACGTATGTGAGCAGTTTGCGATAGATTTGGTAGGCCTGGCTGCCTTTGTGCAAGCGTGCCCAAAGGTTGATGCGCCAGCCGGTGCTCCAGCCCGTGGTCTTTTCTCCCTTCTGGATGAGCGTCTGTTCGGCGGCTGGGAAAAAGGAGTTGGGCAAATTGTTGCCAGGATAGAGACCGATGAGGTGACTTTGGTGACGGTGGTGCGGGTCGTAGTCGCGCCAGTCGTGATACCACTCGTTCAGGTCGCCTTCTTTGCCGATGGTGTAGGGGTGGAGTTTCTGCAAGGCTGCTTGGTATGCGGCGATGGTATCGCCGCATACAGAACCGGCGGCGATGACGTTCTGGAACAGTTCGCGAATGATGGCCAGGTCGGCGGTGCCGCCGTAGCAGGTCATACCGTGATAGCCTTTGTCGGTGACGTATTCGTTCTCAGGCGAGGTGCTTGGGGCGGTGATGAGTTCCTGTGGATTGTGGGGATTGGGGACGAGCCAGTCGAGACAGAACTCGGCGGCTCCCTTCATAAGCGGATAGGCGGTTTGGCGAAGGTAAGTTTCATCTTGCGTGAACAGGTAGCGCTCCCAGAGGGTGTTCACCAGCCAGGCGCCGCCCATAGGCCAGTTGGCCCATTCGGGCTTTTCGCGTTTCTCGCCCACGGGGTTGGTCATTGCCCAGATGTCGCTATTGTGACCGGCGCACCAGCCACGGCTCACGCCCCAGTAGTTTTGGGCAGAATGGCGGCCATTTTGGGAAAGGGCGGTGATGAATCCGTCGAGCGGCATTGCCATCTCGGCCAGATTGGCCACGAAGACGGGCCAGTAGTTCTCCTCCAAATTGATATTGATGGTATAGTTGCCGCGCCACGGTGCCTGCATATAGGGATTCCATAGCCCTTGCAGGTTGGCGGGAACGGCGGGTGTGCGCGAGCAGCCGATGAGCATATAGCGGCCATACTGGAAGTAGAGTGTCTCCAGATAACGGTCGCGCTCAGGGCTGGTGCCATAACTGCGAAGGAGGGAGTCGGTGGGGATGTCATCATAATATGACGACAGACGGGACTGGAGGTTCAGTTTTACGCGGGTGAAGAACGGACGGTAGTCGGCCAGATGGCGGGAAAGAAGGCCTTTGTATGCGAGACCAGGCAGTTTCTTTGCCCGATTGGCCACCCGTTCCAGATAGGGTGCGGCGTTGCGCACGGGATGTTGGTCGAAGCCGTTGAAACTGGTCTCGTTGACAAAACAGACGGTGGCCTCAGTCACGTTGGAGAGGACAAGCGACGAGTCGGTGGCGGTGATGGTGCCGTCACGATGGTTTACGCTGACGATGCCGCAGAAGTGGGTGCTCTCCTCGGCCCTTCCCATTGCGTGGCCCGTCACCGTGAGTTGGCCCTTGCCAGTTTTCACCTGATGTTCAAGGAGCGAGGAGAACTTCAGTTGCACGTTGATGCTCTTTGGCTTTGAGGCCGAAAGACGTACTGCAATGAGTTGGTCGGGGGCAGAGGCCAGGTATTCGCGTTGATAGCGCACACCACCTTTATTATAATACACGTGCGCGAGAGCCGAGTCGAGGCTCAACTCTCGGCGGTAGTCACTAAAGCCGCCCGCATTGGCATCCTGGATATGGAGCGTGGCCAGAGGCATATAGTAAGCCGAGTTGTGCCCCTGAACGTGTAGTTGGAGCGAATCGGCAAGGGCATAGTTTTCGGCAAACAGGGCCTTGCGGATTTCAGGAATCCACTTGCTGGCGCCTTTGTCCTCATCGGGGTCAATCGGCGTCCCCGACCAGAGCGTCAGGTCGTTCAACACAATCGCATCATCGACGGGGTTGCCATAGACGAGCGCCCCCAGGCGACCATTCCCCAGAGGCAAAGACTCCTCAAAACAAGTGGCGGGCTGTGTGTACCACAACTTCATCGGGGCCTGCTGTGCCAAGAGCGACAACGGCACAGCCGCCAATAACGTGTAAACAAACTTTTTCACCTTTCGCTTATCACTTTTCACTTATCACTTTCCCAATGGCCTTTGCCATTTTGGCGGCACCCTTTTCGTTGGGGTGAATCATATCGGAAGTCATATCGGCACGGTCGGTGACGACGGGGTGGAGGTCGATGAACTGGAGGTTGTTCTTTGCGGCCACGCGCTGGATGGCGGGGATGACCTCATTGACGATGACCGAGTCGGTGATGCCCCACTTGTCGCGGAAGGCCTTGATGGGCGAGCAGAGGAAGATTTGCGGTTTTTCTGCCCGCTGCATCTTCTTTGTCGGGCGTCCTTTCTTGTTGAGGACGGGCGTGAGCGGCTTCAGCGTGTCAATCATCGCCTGCATATCGGCTTCGAAGTCCTGCTTGTGGGCGTTCCAGTTGTAGTCCTTGGAGTCGTTGGTGCCCAGTTTGATGACGACGATGTCGGGGCGGAAAGCCTGTGCGTCGCGCCAGGCCTGCTCAATCATATAGGGGTGGTCGCCCTTTTGCAGCATCGTCCGTCCGCCCACGCCGAAGTTGCGCACGTGGTAGCCGTTGCCTAAGAGTTTCTGCAACTGGGCGGGATAGCCGCGCTGCTCCTGCATATCGATGCCCGAACCGTGGGTGATGCTGTTGCCGATGCAGGCCACGCGGAGGGCGTCCTGACGCGGTGACTTGACCGACTTGAGCCACATCTGCAGGTCGTTGAGCATCTGGTCGTGATAGGGCCAACTGTCGCGGAAGCCAAAGCCGTGGCCGCCAGAGGGATAGACATAGAGCGAGCAGAAATTGCCGGCGCGGCGCATAGCCGTGTAGTAGGAAATGGCATTGGTCACCACGGGCACGGCACCGTCATCGGTAGCGGTGAGGATGATGGCCGGTGGGGTGAGGTGGCTGCGCACGGCGTTCTGGTTTGAGAACTCCTTGACGAGTTTCTCGTCCTTCACGCCCTCCTTGCCAAGGAAATTCTCGCACGAGCCTTGGTGACTCTCGCGCTCGTTCATCGAAATGACGGGATAGAACAGGATGGAGAAGTTGGGGCGGCAGTCGAACTCGCTATGTGTGGAGACCGTCGAAGCCAGGTGGCCGCCGGCGGAGAATCCCATAATGCCCACGTCGTAGGGGTTGATGCCCCAGACGCTGGCCGAGTCGCGCACGGTGCGTATGGCCTGTTGTGCGTCGCCCATCGGGATGGTGCGGTCGCCCTGCGGCATACGATAGGTGAGCACGAAGAAGGCGATGCCCTGACGGTTGAACCATTCGGCCCAGTCGTGGCCCTCGTGCTGGATGGCCAGGTGGACGTAGCCGCCGCCCGGACAGTCGACGATGGCGCGGCCGGTGGGCTTCTCCGGCAGATAGGCCACCATATTGGCCTTGCCGTCGGGCGTGATGTTTACTGTGAATTTCCTGGATGTCTGTGCCACTGCGGTCAATGCTGCCAGCAGAGCGGCAAGTGTAGTTAGTCGTTTCATTGTCTTTATTTAGTTATATGGTTTTCGGATGCAAAGGTAATAAAATGATTTGAACTAACCAAATATATGGTTTGAAATAATGTGATGGCCCGTTTGCTCCGACCAAAGCGGATGGACGGCCGGAGGCAAAGTTAAATCAATGGCATTGAACGTTAAAACAGCGACATTGAACATTAAATCAATGACATTGAACGTTAAATCATTGTCATTGATTTAACTTTTTGGAATGTCAATCCATTCTTTCAGTTTGGATTCATTTATTAATTTATCAAAAAAATCGACAAATGTATTGGCATTTCAATTTCTTTTCGTATCTTTGTGGGCAGTTTTCTAACCAACTAACTAAAAACCAATACACGTATGAAAGACTTACAGATGTACATTAACGGCCAGTTTTGCGCCAGTTCAAACGGCCAGTGGATTAATGTGTTGAACCCCTCCACAGAGGAAGTGATTTCCCGCCAGCCCGAAGGTGCCATAGAGGATGTGAACCGCGCCCTCGATGCCGCACGTGCCGCCCAGAAGGCCTGGGCAAAGAAGCCCGCCATTGAGCGTGCCGGCTATCTGCTGAAGATTGCCGACGGCATCAAGAAGCGTGAGAAGGAGTTCACCGAAATCATTATGCGCGAACAGGGAAAGACTCGCACGTGGGCCAGCATCGAGGTCGGCGCCACCATCGCCTACTTTGAATATATGGCATCGTTTGCCCGCCATATCGAGGGAGAAATCATTCCCAGCGACCGCCCCAACGAGACCATCCTGCTGACGAAGAAGCCCATTGGCGTCGTCGCCGGCATCCTGCCCTGGAACTTCCCGTTCTTCCTTATTGCCCGCAAGGCCGGTGCTGCCCTCATCGCCGGCTGTACCATCGTCATCAAGCCCTCGCAACTCACGCCGGAGAACTGCACCGAGTTCGCCAAGGTGGTCGACGAGATTGGCCTGCCCGCAGGTGTCATCAACATTGTGACGGGTAAGGGTAGCGTCATCGGCAACGAAATGGCAGGAAGTCCGAAGATTGACATCGTCTCTGTGACGGGTTCTGTCGCCGCTGGCGAGAGCATTATGGCTGCCGCCTCGAAGAACATCACCAAGGTGTCGCTCGAATTGGGCGGCAAGGCTCCCGCAATCGTGATGAAGGATGCCGATCTGGAGAAGGCTGCCCAGTGGATTGTGGACAGCCGCATCGGCAACAACGGCCAGATTTGCAACAACGCCGAGCGCGTCTATGTGCAGAAGGAGGTCAAGGCCGAGTTCACAAAGATTCTGGTCGAAAAGATGAAGGCCGTGAAGGTGGGCGACCCCTGCGCCGACGAGAGCGTCGATATGGGTCCGCTGGTGGAGCAGCGTGCCTTGGAGAGCGTCACCGAGAAGGTGGAGCGCGCCATCAAGCAGGGTGCCAAGTTGCTCTGCGGTGGCCATAGGGTAGGGGAGAAAGGCTACTTCTACGCCGCCACCGTGCTCGACGACTGCCGTCAGGAAATGGACATCATCCACGAGGAGACCTTCGGCCCCGTCATCCCGCTCATCGAGTTCGACACCCTCGACCAGGCCATCGGCTATGCCAACGACTGCGAGTACGGTTTGGCCAGCAGCATCTTCACCAACGACCTGAACACCGCCGTGAAGGCCTGCCGCGAACTGGAGTTCGGCGAGACCTACGTCAACCGCGAGCACTTCGAGGCCATCCAGGGCTTCCACGCCGGTATGAAGAAGAGCGGCATCGGCGGTGCCGACGGCAAGCACGGCGTCGACGAGTACCTCGTCACCCACGTCACTTATCTGGACACTTGGGAGTAATATGAAAATCGGACTATTCATCCCCTGTTATGTCGACGCGCTCTACCCTGAGGTGGGCGTGTCGACATTTAAACTGCTGAAGAGCCTCGGCCTCGATGTCTACTACCCCGAGGAGCAGACCTGCTGCGGCCAGCCTATGGGCAACGCCGGCTTCGAGGTGAAGGCCATCCCGCTGGCACATAAGTTCGACCTGCTCTTCCGCAATTACGACTATGTGGTCGCCCCGTCGGCCAGTTGCGCCGCATACGTGCGCTGCTTCCACCCGAATATGCTGAAGGGTCACCAGTGCGAGGCCGCCGGAAAGACGATGGACCTCGTGGAGTTCCTGCACGATGTCGTCAAAGTGACGTCGCTGCCCGCCCGCTTCCCCCACAAGGTGAGCGTACACAACTCGTGCCACGGCGTGCGCGAACTGGGCCTGTCGTCGCCTTCGGAGCGCAACATCCCTAAATATAATAAGGTGATAGACCTTCTGAACCTGGTCGAAGGCATCGAAGTGGTCGAGCCTGAGCGTCCCGACGAGTGTTGCGGCTTCGGCGGTATGTTCGCCGTCGAGGAGCAGGCCGTCAGCCGCTGTATGGGCATCGACAAGGTGAAACGCCACATCGCCACCGGCGCCGAGTACGTCACAGGCCCCGATTCCTCCTGCCTCATGCACATGCAGGGCATCGCCGAGAAGGAGCACTTGCCCATCCGCTTCATCCATATTGCACAAATCTTAGCCCCCTAAGTTAGGGGGTTGGGGGTCTGAACAAACCAAAGTTGTATAATGAACTATTCTAACCATCCAGTAACTAAAGAATTCAGACAACTGCTTCGACGTTCTGAAACGCCGACAGAACGAATGCTTTGGAAACATCTCAGAGGTAAGCAATTAGATGGTTATAGATTCCGGCAACAACACGGGTTTGGCCCCTATGTCCTTGACTTCTATTGCCCTTCATTACGCTTGTGCATTGAATTAGACGGTTCCGTTCACGATTCTTTGGAAGCCCGTCAAAAGGATGAAGAAAGAACAATGTTTCTAAATCAGAACAGAATAAGTGTTATGAGATTCAAGAACGACGAGGTCGAGGGTAATTTAGAAGGTGTGATAGAAAGAATTAGGGAGTATATAACATTATTAACTGAGGTCGTTCAGACCCCCAACCCCCTAACTTAGGGGGCTAAAAAAGAAAGATGAGTACATTACATGCTAAAGCGGCGGAGGTTTATCAACTGAGGCCGGAGGTGGTGGAACGCCACGACAAAACGTTTTTTGGCGTGCGCGAGAAACGTGACCGTATGGCGAAGGCACTGCCTGAGTGGGAAGACTTGCGCGAGGCCGCCAGTCAGATAAAGAAACACACGGTGACCCATCTGGCCGACTACCTGGAGCAGTTCGAGCAGGCGGCCACCAACAACGGCGTCCAAGTCCATTGGGCGAAGGATGCCGCAGAGTACAATCAGATTGTCTACGATATCCTGCAGCAGCACGGCGTGAAGAAGGTCGTGAAGAGCAAGAGTATGCTCACCGAGGAGTGCCACCTGAACAAGCATCTGGAGCAGAAAGGCATCAACGTGGTGGAGACCGACCTGGGCGAGCGCATCCTGCAAATGATGAAGTTGGCGCCAAGTCATATCGTTATGCCTGCCCTCCACGTGCATCGCGAGGACATCGGCAACACTTTCCGCAAACTCATCCCCAACTTCGACGAAATCGCCGCCACCTACACTCCCCCCGTCTCGTATGCTGCGCAATCTGCACAGCCCGACCCCAACGACCCCACGTTCCTCACCTACGTGGCCCGCATGCACCTGCGCCAGCAGTTTATGGAAGCCGACTGTGGTATGACTGGCGCCAACTTCGGCATTGCCGAGACGGGCGATGTGGTGGTGTGCACCAACGAGGGCAACGCTGATATGTCGACCTCTATTCCCAAACTCCACATCGTGTCGATGGGCATTGAGAAACTCATCCCCAACTACAAGGCAATGGGCGTGTTCCAGCGCCTCTTGGCCCGTTGCGGCACAGGGCAGGAGACCACCGTCTACACCAGCCACTTCCGAGGCCCCCGCCCAGGCGGGGAGATGCACATCATCCTTGTGGACAACGGGCGCAGCAGTATCCTCTCCAACCAGGAACATTGGCAGACGCTGAAGTGTATGCGTTGCGGTGCCTGTATGAACACGTGTCCCGTTTACCGCCGGTCGGCTGGTTACAGTTATACCTACTTCATCCCCGGCCCCATTGGCATCAACCTGGGTATGCTGCGCGACCCGCTGGTCTACAGCGATAACGTGTCGGCCTGCTCGCTTTGCTGTTCGTGCGACAATGTCTGTCCCGTGAAGGTAGACCTCTCTACACAAGTGTACCGCTGGCGCCAGCAACTCGATGCCTTCGGCAAGGCCGACAAGATGAAGAAGGCAATGTCATCTGGTATGGGCTTCCTCTTCGGTATGCCCGCCGCCTACAAGGCCGCTATGTGGATGTCGCCCGCCGTGAACTGGCTGCCCGATGCGCTGAAGAACAACTCAATGAACCCCTGGGCGTTTGGGCACAAGATGATGCGGTTCCCCAGCCATTCCTTCCATGAGATCTGGAGCAAGCAATTGAAGTATGAACGTTAGCACGAAACTACTATGAGCAACACAAGAGAGAATATCCTGTCTGCACTTCGCAAGAACGTGCGCGAAACCTACGATATGCCCAATTTGGGACAGTTGAAGCCCATCACCTACGGAGACCCGGTGGCCGAGTTCAAGACGAAGACTACCACTACGGCGGGGGCACGTCTGATTGAGGCCCGTGTGGGCGACGACCTGAACGCTTTGGTGCGCCAGGCCTACCCCGATGCCCAACTCATTGCCAGCAACCTGCAAGGCGTCAACGCCCAATTGAACCCCGACAACTGCTCCGTAGAGGAGTTGGAGCGTGTGGACGTGGGTGTGATAGAGGGCAAAATCGGCGTGGCTGAGAACGCCTGCATCTGGGTGCCTCAGCAGATGAAGGAGAAAACCGTCTGCTTCGCCTCGCAGCAGTTGGTCATCGTGCTCCGCCAGCGCGACGTGGTGAACAATATGCACGAGGCGTACGACCGCATCGCCGCCTCGTCGGAATACTTCCAGCAATACAAGTTCGGCACCTTCATCAGCGGCCCCAGCAAGACCGCCGACATCGAGTCGGCACTGGTCTATGGTGCACAGGCCGCACGCGGTGTCACTGTCGTTTTGTTGTCAGATTAGGAGAGAGGTTGGATTGTGTGCACGAAAACAGCAAAAAAGTTCGCCTTTGACTGTAAAAAAGTTGCATAATTATTTTGCAGTTTCTGGGGAAAGCACTATCTTTGCAAGTGCAAAACAAGAAAATCCAACTTTCGATACCTTAAATCTACAATACTTAACCATAAGCGTTACTATAGACAATAGTAAAAAGAAAGTGCAGCTCGTGATGAGTTGCACTTTTCTTGATGGTTTGGCTGATGTTTCTCAGGCGGTGATGCTTGTGCCGTGGGTGCCGTCGATGGCGTCAGCACGGGTAATGACCACGCGACTTACGCCTGCATCCACGGCGGCGAGGGCATTCTCTATCTTTGGCAGCATACCGCCGCTGATGATGCCGTCGGCGCGGTAAGTAAGGAAGTCCTGGTGGTTGATGACGGGGATGACCGACGTGTCATCGTCGGCATTGTGCAGCACGCCAGGTTTCTCGAAGGCGAAGACGAGCGTCACGTCATAGAGTGTCGCCAGTCCTTTGGCCGTCTCCGAGGCCATCGTGTCGGCATTGGTGTTCAGCAGATGCCCCTGTCCGTCGTGGGTCAGTGGTGCAATGACGGGAGTTAATCCGGCATCGATGAGGTGCCCCAGGGTCTCGGCGGCCACGCGCTTCACGTCGCCCACAAAGCCAAAGTCCACCAGCGTCGGCGATGATTTTATGGCAACGGGAGGCCGTTTCTCCGATCGGATAATGCCCGCATCAGCACCTGTGAGGCCGATGGCATCAATGCCCAGGGCCTGAAGCCGCGCCACGATGGTCTTGTTCACCAGTCCGCCGTAGACCATTGTCACTACTTCGAGCATAGCGGCATCGGTGATGCGGCGGCCTTCTACCATTTGGGTCTCTATGCCCAGTTGCGCGGCCACTTTTGTCGCCCTTCGGCCACCACCGTGAACCAGTATCTTCGGCCCCTTGATGGCCGTGAAGTCGGCAAGCAGCCGCGAGAGTTGCTCATCGTCTTCTACGACTGCTCCGCCAACTTTTACGATTGTCAGTTTTTGTTTCATCGTTCTGTCCCTGTCATCATTGCTTCAGCCAGCGGGCAAGCCAGTCGAAGTAGGTGCGCTGCCAGAGGATGCCGTTCTGGGGCTTGAGCACCCAGTGGTTCTCGTCGGGGAAAATGAGCAGTTCAGCCTCGATGCCGCGCATGCGGGCGGCGTTGAAGGCACTCATACCCTGAGTGGCATTGATGCGATAGTCTTTCTCGCCGTGGATGCAGAGGATAGGCGTGTCCCATTTGTCGACGAAGCGGTGGGGCGAGTTCTGGTAGGTCTTGCGGGCATTGGCCGTCTGGTCTGGGTTCCAGGGTGCATCGTCGTATTCCCAGTTGGAGAACCAGTTCTCTTCCGTTTCGGTGTACATAGCCTCCAGGTTGAAGGCGCCGTCGTGGGCGATGAAGCACTTGAAGCGTCCCTCGTGGTGGCCAGCCAGATAGTAGACGGAGAAACCGCCGAAGGAAGCCCCCACACATCCCAGTCGGTCTTTGTCGACGTATGGCAGGTTCTGTGTGGCATCGTCGATAGCAGCGAGGTAGTCCTTCATACACTGGCCAGTCCAGTCGCCGCTGATTTCCTCAAGCCACTCCTGTCCGAAGCCTGGCAGACCGTGACGGTTTGGTGCCACAATGACGTAGCCCTGCGAGGCCATAATGAAGAAGTTCCAACGGTAACTCCAGAACTGGCTGACAGGACTTTGCGGCCCTCCTTCGCAGAAGAGCAGGGTGGGGTATTTCTTGTTGGCGTCGAAGTGTGGCGGCAGTACTATCCAGGTGAGCATTTCCTTGCCGTCGGTGGTCTTCACCCAGCGTTGCTCCACGGAAGGCTTGGCCAGTTGGTCGAGAATGTCCTTATTCTCGTTGGTGATTTGTGTCATACGGGTATTGCCGATGCTGTAGCCAGGTGTCACCACGTAGAGGTCGGCAGGCGCCGTATAACTGTGGCGTTCCATCAGTATCTGCAGCGTCGGTGTATTGACCATCTGTAGCGAACCCCAGTCGGCCCAGTCGTTGGTGAGTTGTTTGACATTGCCTTGCAGGTCGGTGCGGTAGAGGTTCTCTGTGCCGTGCCATACGCCGATGTAATAGACAATCGCCGAGTCGACCGCCCAGCAGAAGTCATCGACGTTTGAGTCGAAACTCTCGGTGAGGAAGGTCTTTTCGCCTGTCTGCAGGTCGAGGCAGCACAGGCGCTGGCGGTCAGCCTCATAGCCGTTGCGCGACATAGAAAGCCAAGCCAGGTAGTTGCCGTCGGGCGAGAACTTCGGGTTCTGGTCGTAGCCGGGCAGGTTTTTCAGGTTGTCGGCGGTGTTCACGCTCTGTGCCTTCATCGTCTTTGTGGGGTTGATGGCCGGCTCGGTGTAGCCGTCGGGCTTGCAGAGATTCTTGGTCTCGCCGCTGGCGACATCATAGAGGAAGATGTCGGAGTCAGTCGAAATGCTGTATTCCAGTCCCGTCTTCTTACGGCAGGTGTAGGCAATCTGCTTGGAGTCGCGGCTCCAGTCCAACTGCTCGATGCCTCCGAAAGGCTCCATCGGGCACTCGTATGGTTCGCCCTCCAGGATGTCGGTGCCAGTGTCTGCGATGGCAAAACCGTCGTCCACACTATACACGAAGGGGTGCTGTATGGACTCCACGTAGTGGTCCCAGTGTCGGTACATCAGATCGGTCACCAGCCTTCCTGTAGCCTTTGGCAGGTCGGCGGGATTCTCCTTGATGCTCTCGTGGAAAGGAATAGACTGCAGGAGAATGACCTTCTTCAGGTCGGGTGAGAACTTGAAGCCCTCCACCTTGCCTTCGGTCTGCGAAAGTTGCTGGCGGGCAGTTCCGTCGAATTTCATCTTCCACACCTCGCCGCCCTTGAGGAAGGCGACGGTCTCGTTGTCAAGCCAGGCGGCATCGGTCTCGTTGTCGGCGTCGGTGGTGAGTTGGGACATATTAGAACCGTCGATGTCCATCATTCGGAGCACCTGGTGGCTTTTGTTCTCCTTCACGCTGTAGTAGCCCACCTGGTAGACGATGCGCTGTCCGTTTGGCGATGCCTGGTAGCCGCCTATACGCGCCATTGCCCACAGGGCTTCGGGTGTCATCTGGTCGTCCTGTAGGGTGATGGTCTGTTTCTCTATGTTCACTTCGTTGCTTTCTTTTTCGTTGGTGCCACAGGCCGCCAATAGCAGGGCCGCAGCCGATAATGTTGCGATTCTGTTCATTTTATGTGTAAATAGGATTAAGTCATCGGCGGAAGATGCTGAGCAGGCTGCCATAGTTTCTTTTCAGCTTGCGCATCATCATCAGGCCGTCGTAGGCCATCACGCCGTAGGAAATGTATTTGCCAATCTGACTGCCCGTCGTCGCACCTTCTTCCTCGGTGGTGAGGTCAGTCCATAGGCGCTTTATCTCACGGTCTTCCAAATGGATGACCTCTGTGAGTTGCTCCTTGCGCATCAGAATCTCTTCCAGTGAGGAGTAGGAGCGTTGTTTCGTCTTCTTTGCCATAGACGGTTAGGGTGTTAATGGGGGCGTCAACTCATCAGGATTCTGGCCAAGAACTTGACCAGTGGGCGCTCCAGCCAAGCCTTGCGACACAGGTAGCAGACCACCAGCGCAAGGGCGTAGAAGCCGGCCACGCAGAGGAACGCGGCAGTAAGTCCCATAAACTGTGACAGCCACCATGCCGCTGCCAGCGAGACAAACAGCATAGTGGCTGTGAAAATCATCAGAAGCAATACTGCGAGTGTGCCCGCACTGAGCAGGCGCACAATCTTCTCCGTGGCATCGAGTTTTGCGTACTCCGTGCGCAACTCGAAGTTGTGCTTCAGCATCTCTATGAGTTGCGTCAGCGTCTCTACGTTCTTGTCACTTGACAGCATTGCTATTTACGATTTGCGATTTTCGATTTTCGATTTGAGAATTAATCTGCGGCTTCTTCCAAATCCTCAATGAGGTCGCCCACATCCTTGCGGTTGAGTTTGATGTTGTGTTTCTTCAGGAAGTCTTCCACGGTGTTGGAGATTTTCTCACGTGTGGTGCTGCCCTTGTCGGGTGCCACGAGGATTCCGAGTGCTGCGCCAGCCAGGGCACCGCCCAGGAATGCGCCAATGTAGCCAAGTCCTTTCATACTGTTGTCCATAGTTAGATACGTTATTAGTGATAATAATGAATTTGTTTTCCAGTGGCAAATTTACGCAATTATTCCCATAAAAGCGGCATCGTCAGTGCGATTTTTTGTTAAAAAGCCATTATTTTGCGTAATTAATACAGATTTTGCGCCATTTGTTTCTCTTATTCGCGTGTTTTTTCGTAATTTCGCCGAAAATATCTAACCAATCTTATTTAAATAAGCAAACTATGAAGAAATACTTAATGATGTGTGCAGGCCTCTGCCTCGCATTGTCGTTTACTGGGTGCAAATCCAGTGAGAGTGCTTACAAGAAAGCCTACGAGAAGGCTCAGGCCCAGGCTGCCCAGCAGCAGGTGTCCACCAACTCCCAGGCTACTGAGACGCCTGTGGTGACTCCTGTGGAGACCCGCACCGCCACTGACACTCAGGTGGTGGACAATGCCGACAACGTGACGGTTCGTCAAGAGCGCGTGTCGGTGGTCAATGGTGGCGGCTTGAAGAACTTCAGCGTCGTCGTTGGCTCCTTCTCGGTCATTGCAAATGCCGAGGGCCTGCAGCAGAAACTGAAGAACGCCGGCTACAACGCTCAGATTGCGAAGAACGAGGAGCGGAATATGTATCGCGTTATCGCCTCTACCTTCGACAGTAAGGCAGATGCAGCCCAGAGCCGCGACCAGTTGCGTGCCACCTATCCTGACGCCTGGCTGCTCTTCCTTACCCGATAAGCAGGCGGCATCTTGGCAAGGATTCTTTCCATCGACTACGGCCGGAAACGGACAGGACTGGCAGTCACCGACCCTCTGCAGATTATTGCGGGAGGGCTGGTGACTGTCTCTACGTCTGAATTGTTTGACTGGCTTCAGGCCTACGTGGCCCGTGAGCAGGTGGAGCGGATAGTCATCGGCGAGCCCCGCCAGTTGAACGGACAGCCCAGCGAGAATCTGCCGCGTGTGCAGCAGTTCGTGAATCGGTGGCGCAAGGCCGTTCCGCAGATTCCCATCGAGTTTTACGACGAGCGCTTCACTTCCGTGCTGGCGCATAAGGCGATGCTCGACGGCGGCCTGCGCCGCAAGGCCCGCCAGGACAAGGCGCTGGTCGACGAAATCAGCGCCACCATCCTCCTGGAAGACTATCTCCGCTCCGTCCATCACTGACACTTTGCCTTTCTCCCTCCCATACCCTGTATGGACAGACGAACAGAGCAGGGTGAAAATCCGGACGAACCAAACCCGTAGTTTGGACGAACCAAACTGCCACTTTGGACGAACCAAACCTGGAGTTTGGACGAACCAAAATTTTCAAGCGGAATCAGACGATTTTGAAACACTATCTTTAACTCTCAACAGAAATGATATTACCTATATATATATATGGCCAGCCGGTGCTGCGCAAAGTGGCGCAGGACATCACCCCCGACTACCCCGAACTGCCCCAGCTGATTAGCGACATGTGGGAGACGCTGGCGGCTTCGGAGGGCATTGGCCTGGCCGCTCCTCAGATAGGACGCGACATCCGTGTGGTCATCATCGACCTCGACCCGCTGGCCGAGGACTATCCCGAATACAAGGGCTTCCGCCAGGCCTACATCAACGCCCACATCGTGGAGACCGACGACAGCAAGACCGCCTCGTCGGAAGAAGGATGCCTCTCGCTGCCCGCCATCCACGAGAAGGTGACCCGACCCACGCGCATCCGCGTGCAATGGCAGGACGAGCAGTTCCAGCAGCACGACGAATGGGTGGAGGGCTACCTGGCCCGCGTGATGCAACACGAATTCGACCACTTGGAGGGGCGGATGTTCATCGACCACATCTCTCCCCTGCGCAAGCAGCTCATCAAGAGCAAACTGAAGGCCCTTACCCAAGGACGCTACCGTTGCGGCTATAAGACCAAACCTATATTGAGAAAGTGATTTTGTCCAGATTCCTCCTGAAAATCCTGACTTTGGGCATCTTCCTGGGGTGTTTCTTTGTTGATGCCAAAGCGCAGGCCAAGGCTCCTGTGTTCCTCTATGCAGGACAATCGAATGCCGACGGACGCGAGTACGTCAGCAATCTGCCAGACTATATGAAGGTGGGCAGTTCGCCCTACAGTCCCTACACCTACTTGCGCTGGGCCAGCATCTGCGGCAATCCCTCGCAGAAGGTCTTCGGCACGCGAAGTATGGCACTTGGCGAGCGTTACGCCTTCTGTGATGTGACAAACTACTGGATAGACCAGGCAGTAAAGCAGAACTTCTATGCCATCAAGTGTGCCTACGGCGGCACGGCCATCGCTCCCGGCGTGACGGCAGCCAAACTGCCCGTCTGGTATGCCGATGCCGACTGGATGCAGACCCATTATGCCTATAAAGGCGACGACATCACCAAGGCCGAGTATGCCAACTACAATTCGCTCACCAAGAACCTTACCGAGGGCTTTGCCTCGCTCGTCGACGGTACACTGGCAGCATTGGACGAAGGCTACGACGTGAAGGCCATACTCTGGCACCAAGGCGAGAGCGACCGCAATGCCTCCGGCGCATACTATACCAACTTCAAGACGATGATTGCCTTCATGCGCAATGCCATCTACCAGAAGACGGGCGACGAGGCCGACCTGACGCTGCCGTTCATCTTCGGAACGGTTTGCCGTCGCTCCACCCAGTACAACGCTGAGGTGGAGGCCGCCCAGAAACAGGTGGCTGCCGAAGACCCCAACTGCTATGTCATCGACATGAAGAACGCCACGCTGCTCTCCGACAATCTGCACTTCGACCGCCAGGCTACGGAATACCTGGGCAAGAAGATGTACAATCTCATCGTGGAGCTCGGCCTCATCAGCGGCCCACAGGTCGACGTGGAGGAATTTGCGGTAGAAGAAAGCCCGATGGACGACGTGGTGGTTCCTTCGCCCGACAACCGCCAATGGGACTTCACCGTCTGGTCGCAGGCCACCAACGACTCGCTTGCCGCCGACGTGGCCTTGGCCAGCGGTTCAAAGTGGAACAGCCACAACTACGGCTATCGGCGCAGTAGCGGCATCAACGAGGAACAGCTTTTTGCGCTCAACAACTACGTCATCCCTGAGACCGAAGGCCTCTTCTTCTCGTCGCCCCAAGGCAACCGCATCGCCATCAACACGGCGAAAAAATGGCTCGTGTTCGTCACCGGCGACCCAACTGTCTTCATTCCAAAGCTCAAGGCCGGGCAGCTGGTCACCTTCACTTTGGCAAGTGCAAAGGAAACCATTCGCGTAAAGACTTGTATGGACTCCGAAGGGCTGGCCGACGTAGTGGGGACCGACGTGGTGGGAACCAGCGGGGGGACTGTCACCTTCCGTGTGAGGCACGACGTCACACTACCCACACACATCGGTTTCCAGACATCGGGGGCGGCCTACCTGAAGAAGATTGAGGTGAAGACCCCAGAAACAGTCAATGTCCTTATCGGAGCCGACCGTATGGAGACTTTCGCCTCCGACCGTGCGCTCGACTTCTCTCCCTTCGAGGCCCTCTTCAAGGCTTATATCGTCTCCGGCGTAGACGATGCCAATGTACTCATTGAGCAGGTGAAGCAGGTGCCTGCCGGCACGGGAGTGGTGCTCATCGGCGAGGAGTGTACGGTGGATGTGCCTGTCGTGCAGGGCGAAACGGAGCCACTGCCTGCCGACAATCTGCTTACTGCCGTTGTCGGCGCAGGTGTCGCTCCTGCTGGCAGCTTCACGCTGGCCACGAGTCACGGCAACACACTTTTCACCAAGACCGAGGCCGAGCAGCCAATGGAGAACCAGGCTTATCTCCTTCTGCCTGATGCCGCTCGCAGTTCCTACGGATTGCAGGTCTATGTGCGGCAGGAGCAGCTGCCTGTGCCATCGGCAGCTGTGTTCTTCAAAGATGGTGACAACGGACTGAAGACAGCGGGCTGCACTTTGAAGGCCAGCTATAGCGGGCTGAAGGTTCAGCCGGAGAAGGTCGTCTTTTGCTATAGGGGTGCCAACGATGCGGAGTGGACGGCGATGGAGGGCGATACCTTCAATCCACCGGGACAGTCGGTCTATCAGTTCAAGGTGGTGGCCGACGGCTACACCGACTCTGAACCTACCGAAGGCATCAGCTTGGCTCCTTGCTACGCCTTGCAGAAGGATGTCGACCTCACCAGTTTCGATATCTATGCCAATGCCGTCAGCGGTACAGGCGCTTTCGCCTGGGGCTGGGCTTCGCTGCCGTCGGGGCAGGAATATGGCAAACTGGCGGCTTATAATGCCATTCCCGGGCTGATAGTGCAGAATTCCAAACTGGCAGCACGCTATTCATACGCCAAAGGTGTTGGGTTGGCCAATAACTACGGTTACACTATGACCACCGACGAGGGTTCGGCATACGCCTTTGCCGAGTATGTGTTCTACCAAAGCGCCTCGCTCACCAGCTTCGACATCAAGTGGGTGCACAATCCCGTTGGTGTCAATCTCACATTCCCAAACTATAAGACCGGAGCACTCAAAGCCCTGCGAATCTACGAACCCGCTGACGTGACACCTCTGTCGCCCGCCGATGTCAATGGTGATGGAAACGTTGATGTGTCCGACATCTTGGCTATTATCGGCTTCATGGGTTCTGTCTCGCCCTCAGTATCTTCTCAACAGGCAGATGCCAATGGCGACGGCAACGTCGACTGGGACGACATTCTCTGCGTCATCAATACTGCCGCCCAAGCTTCCAAATAGTCTCTAAAAGGCAGGCGGCTGACAGTTTGTCTGCCAGTTGTGCCATTTTGTCCGCCCTTTTGGCGTTGGCATCGACTTTGCTTTATGGTCATTGAAAGTCAAAACAATGAACATAAACAAACATAATTAAACCAAATTAGGAGGACAAAACTATGACACCAATGATGAGACGTAACGCAGCATGGCTGCCCAGTGTTTTCAACGATTTGTTTGACACCGATTTTATGCCGAAGGCCAATTGCACCGCACCGGCCATCAACGTAAAGGAAACCGATAAGGCCTACATCGTGGAACTGGCCGCCCCAGGAATGAAGAAGGAGGACTTCAATGTTCACATCAACGACGAGGGCAACCTCATCGTCAAGATGGAGCAGAAGGACGAAAAGAAGGAGGAGGACAAGAACACCCGCTATCTGCGCCGCGAGTTCTCGTACTCGAAGTTCGAGCAGACGCTGATTCTGCCTGACGACGTGGAGAAAGACCAAATCAAGGCGCATGTGGAGCACGGCGTACTGACCGTGGAACTGCCCAAGCACGAGGAGCAGAAGGTGAAAGTGAGCCGTCAAATAGAAATCGGATAAACTTTTTAGGGCCGAAAACAGGCCTTTTACAGCGGAAAGCAAAAGAAAATTCAGTTTTTCTTTTGCTTTTTGCTGTCTTATTCGTACCTTTGCACTCAGAAAAGTAAAACATCAAAACAAAACATTAGAAAAACTATGGCAAACAAGGAAAAAGAAAAGAAGATGAACGCCAAGCAGCGTGCATACGAGAAGAAACAAGAGCAGGAAGGCCGCAAGGTGGTGAACTGGATTTTCGGCGTGCTCATCGTCGTGGCCCTGGCGTTCTGCCTGATGTCCATCTATATGTATGGATAGGCAACTATGAGCGGCATCGAGATAGAGCGCAAGTTCCTCGTCAGGGACGGCAGTTACAGGCAGTTGGCCAGCAAGAGTTACCGCATCAAGCAGGGGTACATCTGTAGCGGCCACGGCCATACTGTGCGTGTGCGCCGGCGCGACGACCAGGCTTTTCTTACTATCAAGGGGCCGTCGGTCGATGGCGGTCTGAGCCGCTATGAGTTTGAGAAAGAAATCACGCTCGCAGAGGCTGAACAGTTGTTCGGTCTCTGCGAGCCTGGTATTATAGACAAGACCCGTTATTTGGTGGACGCCGGCGACGGCCATACTTTCGAGGTCGATGAGTTTTATGGCGACAACGATGGCCTGGTGATGGCAGAAGTGGAGTTGGCCGCCCCCGACGAGCCTTTCTCAAAGCCCCCGTTCATAGGCGACGAGGTGACGGGCGACCGTCGCTACTATAATTCCCATCTGCGAATTTTCCCTTATAAACTTTGGAAAGACTGACAACAACTATGTTTACCTACAAAGCAGCAGACGACCGCTACGACAGCGGTATGACGTATAATCGTTGTGGGCGCAGCGGTGTGTTGCTGCCCAAGGTGTCGCTGGGCTTCTGGCACAACTTCGGCAGCGTGGACCCCTACGAGCGCTCACGCGAAATCACCCATTTCGCCTTCGACCACGGCATCACCCACTTCGACCTGGCCAACAACTACGGCCCTGTCTACGGTTCAGCTGAGGAGACGATGGGACGCCTGATGGACGACAGTTTCCGCCCCTACCGCGATGAACTGTTTGTCTCCACCAAGGCCGGCTACGATATGTGGCCAGGCCCTTATGGCAACTGGGGTTCCAGAAAGTATCTGATGGCCTCGCTCGACCAGTCGTTGCAGCGTATGCACCTGGACTATGTAGACCTCTTCTACAGCCACCGCTATGACCCGGAAACGCCGTTGGAGGAGACCCTTCAGGCATTGGTGGACGTTGTGCGTCAGGGCAAGGCTCTCTATGTGGGCATCTCCCGTTGGCCTTTGGAGGCCACGCGCTTTGCCTACAACTATCTGAAGGAGCGCGATGTCCGTCTGCTCATCTACCAAGGCCGCCTCAATATGCTCGACCGTGAGCCGCAGGAAGAGGGCATCCTTGACTTCTGTGCTGAGCAGGGTGTGGGCTTCATCTCCTTCTCGCCGCTGGCACAGGGACTGCTCACCGACCGTTACCTGAACGGCATTCCTGACGATTCGCGTATGGCCAAGGGCAAGTTCCTCAAGGAGAGTATGCTCACCAGCGAACTGCTCCAGCGGTTGCGCCGCTACAACGAGCAGGCCCACGACCGTGGCGAGACGCTGGCCGAGCACGCCCTGCGCTGGATTCTGGAGCAGCGCGGCGTCACCTCCGTGCTGGTGGGCGCCAGCAGCACCCAGCAGTTGGAGAAGAACCTGAAATGCGTCAAGCCCTTGTGAGGCCCATTTCCCAATAAAATGAAGCAAGTACTCCTCATCAACGACATTGCCGGCTATGGCAAGGTGGGTATGGCTGCTATGCTGCCCATCCTGAGTTATCTGGGTATTCCGGCCTATAATCTGCCGACGGCTCTGGTGTCGAACACGCTGAACTATGGCGAATTCACCCAACTCGACACCACTGACTATATGCGCCACACGCTGCCCATTTGGCGTCGTCTGGGCTTCCACTTCGATGCCATCTGCACGGGCCTGATGTTCAGCGAGGAGCAGGCGCGCTTGGTGGCCCAGTTCTGCCGCGAGCAGGGGCAACTTGGTTGTGCCATCGTGGTTGACCCCGTGATGGGCGACGGCGGCAAACTCTACAACGGCATAGGCCAGCGACAGGTCGAACTGATGCGCGAAATGGTGAGCGTGGCCCACCTCACCATTCCCAACTATACCGAGGCGTGCTATCTGGCTGGCGTACAATACAAGCCGCAGGGAATCACGCAGGAGGAAGCCCGCCAGTTGCTCGACCAACTGACGGCCATCGGCGCCCATTCGGCACTCGTCACCAGTTGCATTATTGAGGGCAAACACGCTGTTTGCGGCTCCTATTGCCCTGACGGCAGTTCGCAGAGGAGTTATTTCTTCTTGGAGTACCAGGAGATTCCTGGCCAGTTCCACGGCACGGGCGACATTTTCTCAGCCGTCCTCATTGGCCATCTGATGAAAGGCGAACCGCTCAAGCAGTCCACGCGAAAGGCGATGGACGTAGTAAGAGAGATGATCTTCCGCAACCGTGATGTGGAAGACCATCTCTGTGGCATTTTCATTGAGCGGTGCCTCGACCTGTTGTAGGCCGTGGCTGCCGCTTATTCTTCGTACATTTTGTCGATTTCCGCCTTGTAGTTCTCGTTCAGCACGCGGCGCTTTATCTTCAGCGTGTTGGTCAGTTCGCCGCGCTGTAGCGAGAAGGGCTGTGGCAGCAGGGTGAACCGCTTCACCTGTTCGTAGTGGGCCAGTTGCTGCTGCAGCGTCTCAATGCGCTCCATCATCATACGGTTGATGCGTTTGTCGGCGCACAGGTCTTCGCGGCTGTTGAAGGCGATGTCGTGCTGACGGGCATATTCCTCCAGCAGCCGGTATTCCGGCACGATGAGGGCTGAGACGAACTTCCGCTCGTCGGCGATGATAGCCAACTGGTCGATGTATTTGTCTACCAACAGTTTCGACTCAATCATCTGCGGGGCGATGTACTTGCCGTTGCTGGTCTTGAACAAGTCCTTGATACGGTCTTTAAGGAACAGTTCGCGGCCTTTCAGGTAGCCTGAGTCGCCGGTCTTGAAGTAGCCGTCCTCGGTGAACGCCTGACGGGTGAGGTCGTCGCGCTTGTAGTAGCCACGGGTGATGGTGGGGCCTTTGAGCAGAATCTCGCCCTCGTCGCTGATTTTCACGCTGATGCCCTCGATGGGGATGCCCACGCTGCCCACGGTGTAAGGCTCGTCGATGTGGTTGCAACTCACGGTGGCCAGGCTCTCGGTGAGGCCGTAGCCCACGTCCATCATAATACCAATAGAGTGGACGAACTCCTCCACGTGCTGGCTCACGGTGGCTCCCGCCGTGGGGAAGAAGTGGGCGTTCTCCAGGCCCAGTTCCTTGCGCACGAGCGAGAAGACGGTCTTGTTCAGTACCTCATACTCCAGATGCAGGGCCAACGGCGGCTGCTTGCCTTTCGAGAGATAGTCAATGTTGTGCTTGCGGCCCACTTCCAAGGCGTGGCGGAAGAGTTTGCGCTGCACGGTGCCGCTGGTCTCAATCTTTTCCTGCACGCCCATGTACACCTTCTCCCAGAAGCGGGGAACGGAGCACATACACGTGGGATGCGTCTCGCGCATAGTCTGCTGCACCTCCTGCGGATAGGTGTTCACGATGAGCGTGGCGCCCTCGGTGATGCACAGAATCTTCCATCCTTTCTCGAAGATATGGGTGAAGGGCAGGAAGTTCAGCACACGGTCTTTCTCGCCCACGGGCACGCATTTGTTGTTGGCCTCCATAGCGGCGTAGTACTGCCCCATAGAGAGGATGACGCCCTTCGAGTCGCCCGTGGTGCCGCTGGTGTAGAGGATATTGGCAATGTCGTCCATTGTGGCCTCCTGCTGTAGCCTTGCCACATCTTCCTTCCGTGGCAGCCCCTCACCCAACTTCAGGAAGTCGGAGAACGACATCACCGTCGGGTCGTCGCTGTCAAGATGGACGGTAGGGTCGTAGACGATGATACGCTCCAGGGTGTGGCAGGTGGCGAAGACACGACGGGCCTTATCGAACTGTTCCTGCTCGCCCACGAAGAGGAACCGTATCTGGGCGTCGTTGACCATAAACTGGATTTGCTGCTCCGAACTCGTGGCATAGAAGGGGATGGTAACGGCGCGGATGCCCCAAGCCCCGAAGTCGGTGAAGAGATACTGCACGGAGTTCTGCGAGAACACACCCACGTTCTCCTGCACGCCGATGCCCAACTGCAGCATGGCATTCGACACCTGGCTCACAATGTCGGCAAACTGGCGCCAAGAGCACGATTTCCATTGCTTTCCCCCGAAATTCTTGTATATCAGGGCCTCACGGTCGCCATAATGTGCGGCCACGTCGTGAATAAGGTGCGAAAGATGACTGTTTATTTGCATAGAAACGTTCTTTATGGAATATCAGAAGTCATTTGTGATGCAAAAGTAAGAAAATTTGGGCAGACTGCCAAATTTCCTGACAACATTTTTTGCGAAATGCTCAAAGGAAAGAGTTACGCAAATTCTTTCAAAGTTACAAAAAGTCTTAAATGCTGACAAGATTTTGTAATTGTCAGCAGGCATTTGCGGGAAAATTCGTATCTTTGCAACTTCCAATTATGAACAACAAGAATTTTTCGTCATACAGATGTGCCGCTTTCAAGCGGTTTCTGACCTTGCATTTCCTTACCGTAGCGGTCAGTCTCTTGCCATTGTCTGCCTATGCACAGGACGATGTGGTCGAGCTGCCCGACTCGCTGGTGCAGGTTCTGGACTCGCTCTATGAGGCTATGCCCAAGGACTCGGCGGTGGTCATCGAAGGTTTGGAGGAGGGCGTGAGCATGGTGGCAGAGCAGGTGGCCCCTGTCAGGCAAGGGCGTGACTGGTCCACATGGCGGCCCAATCCGCAGAGGGCGCTCTGGCTGGCTCTGGTCATTCCGGGCGGAGGACAAATCTACAACCGAAAGTACTGGAAATTGCCTATTGTCTACGGCGGATTCCTCGGATGCATCTATGCGCTGTCGTGGAACAATATGATGTACAAGGACTATGCCCAGGCCTATCGCGACCTGATGGATAGTGACCCGAACACCCAATACTACAACAAGTTCATGCATCTGGGACGACAAATCAACACGCAAGCCGATGTGGACCGTTACAAGGATATCTTCAAAAAGCGAAAAGACCGCTACCGCCGCTATCGTGACCTCAGTTTTTTCGTGATGATAGGCATCTACGCCATTTCGGTCATCGATGCCTACGTGGACGCCGAACTCTCAGAGTTTGACATCTCCAAGGACCTCAGCCTGAAGGTCAGTCCGGCCGTGATGAGCAATGGTATGACTTCCAACCCTCTCTACGCCACGGCGGTGGGGGTGAACTGCAGTATCAACTTTTAAGCAAACACTAAGATAAATGGAAATAATTACAAGATATATCACAATAATTTGCGCTTTGCTGTTCATTTGTGTGGGCAACGTAAGGGCACAGATTGAGACCGACATCGACGATGAAGACGATGAAGAGATGGTTAGTGAGATGGGTGAAGGCGAAGAGGTGGAGTTCCCTGAATCGATGGGGGCTTATCTGGACAGCCTGATGAACCTCTATATGGTGCGCACCTATTTGACTCCCGACAACGACTGCCGCACCGCCGACGTGAACCCTACCTTCACCAAGGAGGAGTACATAGACCGGCTTTACCGTATGCCCACGGTGATGGAGATGCCCTGGAACGAGGTGGTGCAGAGCTGCATCGACCGCTATGCAGGCCGTCTGCGCCGACACGTGAGCCTTATGCTGGGAGCCGCCAATTTCTATATGCCCATCTTCGAAGAGGCACTCGAAGCCTACCAGCTGCCCCTCGAACTGAAGTATCTGCCTGTCATCGAGTCGGCTCTTAACCCCAATGCCGTCTCACGCGCTGGCGCCACAGGCCTCTGGCAGTTTATGCTGGGCACAGGAAAGGCTTACGGACTGGAAGTGAACACACTGCTCGACGAGCGCCGCGACCCGCAGAAGTCTTCTTGGGCGGCAGCACGCTATCTGCGTGACCTCTACCGTATCTTCGGCGACTGGAACCTGGTCATTGCCGCCTACAACTGCGGCCCGGAAAACATCAACAAGGCCATCCGGCGGGCAGGAGGCGAAAAGGACTATTGGGTCATCTATCCCTATCTGCCACGAGAGACACGCGGCTACGTGCCCGCATTCATCGCCGCCAACTACGTGATGACCTACTACTGTGAGCACAACATCTGCCCGGTGACCACCACGCTCCCCGTGAAGACCGACACCATACTGGTCAGCCGCAACGTCAGTTTCGGACAGGTCGCAACGGTCTGCGGCATCGATATTGAGGTGCTGCGCACACTCAACCCCCAATATCGGCGCGATATGGTGCCGGGAGCCACCAAGCCCTCACCATTACGTCTGCCAGTAGCCGATGTGGCTCGCTTCATCGACCTTCAGGACTCGGTCTTCGTAGCCAATGCCTCCGACGTGCTCCAGAAACGCACAGAAGTGACCGTCGACGAGGGTAAAACCGTACAAACAAGGGGCACTCGTGGCCGGAAATCATCGGCACGCGGCGGCACCCGTGTGACAGTACGACGCGGCGACACGCTCTCCGCCATAGCAAAACGCAACCACACTACTGTGGCAAAACTTCGCAGCCTCAACGGCATAAAGGGTAACAATATTAAGGCAGGTAAAGAAATCAGGGTAAAGTAAGATTATGGACGACGACGAGATGATGCGGCAGGAACAGGCCGACGACAAAATGATTAACGATGCGTTTGCCCGGCTCAGGACAGACTATATGAACTCGCGCCACCGCAAGAAGGTTGACCTCATCACTAAGGCTTTCAACTTTGCGCGGCAGGCCCACAAAGGCGTGCGCCGACTCTCTGGCGAACCTTATATCATGCACCCCATCGCCGTAGCGCAAATCGTATGCTCGGAGATAGGACTTGGCTCCACCAGCATCTGCTCCGCCCTGCTCCACGATGTAGTCGAGGACACGGAGTACACCGTCGAGGACATCGAGAATATGTTCGGCCCGAAGATTGCGCAAATCGTCGACGGACTCACCAAAATCAGCGGCGGCATCTTCGGCGAACAGGCATCGGCCCAGGCCGAGAACTTCAAGAAACTGCTGCTCACTATGAGCGAAGACATTCGTGTCATCCTTATCAAGATTGCCGACCGCCTGCACAATATGCGCACGCTCGAATCGCAACCTGCCAACAAGCAGTACAAGATTGCAGGCGAGACGCTCTACCTCTATGCCCCGCTGGCCCACCGCCTCGGACTCTACAAAATCAAGTCCGAACTGGAAAACCTCAGTTTCCGATTCGAGCACCCTGAAGAGTATGCTGCCATCGAGAAGAAACTGGAGGCCACCAAGGTCTCACGCCACCAGTCCTTCGACCAGTTCAAGGAGCCTATCGAAGAGGCACTCCAAAAAATGGGCGTCGACTATGAGATACGTGAGCGCATCAAGACGCCATACTCCATTTGGAGCAAGATGCAGAACAAGCATGTCTCGTTTGACGAAATCTACGACATACTCGCCGTGCGCATCATCTTCACCCCCAAGCAGAGGGAGGAAGAGGCCAACGAGTGCTTCGACATTTACGTTGCACTCACCAAAATCTACAAAAGCCACCCAGACCGCATACGCGACTGGGTGAACCACCCCAAGGCTAACGGTTATCAGGCGTTGCATGTCACACTGATGTCGCGTCAGGGCCACTGGATAGAGGTACAGATACGTTCCGACCGTATGGACGACATTGCAGAGCAAGGTCTTGCTGCCCACTGGAAATACAAAGCCTCTGCACAATCCGCACAACAAAACACAGAAACCTCCGAGGTCTCATCAGTTGCTGAAGATGATTTGCAGTCACCAGAAGAAGACACCGAGTTGAACCAGTGGCTTCGTACCATCAAGGAGATACTCGACGACCCGCAGCCTGATGCAATGGACTTCCTCGATGCCATCAAGTTGAACCTCTTCTCCAGCGAGATATTCGTCTTCACGCCAAAGGGCGATATCAAGACCATGCCGGCCAATTGCACCGTGCTCGACTTTGCCTTCTCCATCCACACCTTCCTCGGTAGCCATTGCATCGGGGCCAAAGTCAACCACAAACTCGTGCCACTCAGCCATCACCTCAAAAGTGGAGACCAGGTCGAGATATTGGCCTCCAAGACCCAGCAGGTGAAGCCCGGATGGATCAATTTCGTCACTACCGCCAAGGCCAAAGGGAAAGTTCAGGCTTTCGTCAGGCGCGGTCAGCGTGAAATGCAAAAGAAAGGCGAGGAGCAACTCAACCAGTGGCTTGCCAAGAATGGCTTCGAGTCAAAACAGTCCGTCATCGACCAATTGATGAAGTTCCATGAAGTCAACCGCCGTGAACTCTTTTTCGAGTATATTGGTGAGAAGCGCATCATCCTTGGCGAGAAGGATTCCGACGAACTCAAAGGAAAGAGAAAAGGCGACGGCGGATGGCGCAAATACGTTCCCTTCGTCAAAGCCAAAAAGGACCAAAATCCTGAGGGCGATTCGCAATCCAAGACTCCTGAAAAGATTGACCGCAAGAAGCCCATTTACCTCAACGAGGAGAACATCGGCAACTACATCTTCCCCAACTGCTGCCACCCTATACCTGGAGACGACACGCTCGGATTCATCGACAACCAGAACCGCATCGAAATACACCGCCGGCAATGCCCCGTAGCCGACAAACTCAAAGCCAGTTACGGCAACCGCATCCTCGATGTGAAATGGGATATGCACAAGCAACTCTTCTTCGATGCCACCATCCGGCTGGCAGGCATCGACCGGCGCGGACTCGTCAACGATGTCACGCGCATCATCTCCAACCAACTCTCAGTAGATATCCGAAAAATCACATTCACCACCGAAGACGGCATCTTCGAGGGGAGCATCGACCTCCGCGTACACGACCGAGACGACGTCAAGGCCATCATCGGTAGTCTCAAGAAAGTCGAAGATCTCCAGGAAATACACCAAATCATATAGAGCAACTATCATTAACTAACTACTAACTACCTTTATGAACAAATTCTTGTCTTTGACAATGTTGTCACTACTCACCGCATTGCCAACATTGACTTTTGCCCAGCGTCTTCAGCAGCCACTGGGGCGAGGGGTCGTTGCCGTCAATCGTTCCGGCAGCACCATTCGCAGCGTCGCCAGCACCGGCGGTCAGGGGTCGCTCATCTCCTGGCGCAAACTGGCGCAAGAGCCTGACGGCACTACCTACAACGTCTATAAACGGGCGGCAGGTACTGCCAGTTACACCAAAATCAACACTACACCACTAAAGGTGACCTGCCTGCAAGCCACACTCACCAACAATACGGAATATGCCGTGACAGCCATCAGCCCCGACGGCAAGGAAGGGCCGATGAGTGCCCCCTTCCTCTACAAGACGCAGGCATACCCCAACGTGTGGTTCGACTTCAACTTCGACGACAATGTCATTCGCCGCAACGACTACCGCACCAAGTTCGTCTGGCCGATGGACACCGACGGCGACGGTGAGTTCGATGCCGTGGTGTGCGACCGCCTATATGCCAGTGCCGTCTCCGACGATGCCGACAACACGGAGAACACCGCCACGACCACCCATAAGATTCAGGCATACCGACTCGATGGCACCCTGCTCTGGACTGTCGATATGGGCCCCAATGTAAACATCAGCGGCGGCCAGAACGATATGGTGGTGGCCTACGACATCAATTGCGACGGACGTTGCGAGGTGATGATACGCGCCAGCGACGGCACCCGCTTCTGGGACAAGAAAAACGAGACCTGGGGCCTGTATGCCAAAGGCAGCACAGTAGCCGACGTCGATGGCGACGGCATCGTGGACTACCGCACCCAGTCGAAGCGCAACCGCCCCTTCTACGTCTCCGTCATCGATGGTCTGACGGGCGAGGAGATTGCCTGCAATGAACTGAAATACAATGAGGTGACTGATGGTGCCGACCGCTATACCCGCGACAACCGTGCCGACTATATGAGCGACGGCTATTCGGCCATGGACGGCCACTTCGCCATCTGCTACCTCGACGGCCTGCACCCCTCGCTCGTGATGGAGTGCCTCGACCGCGATACCAACAAAACACACCACAACTACGTCTTCACCTGGGAGTATGACTGGACGGGCGGCACGCCGACCAACTGGCACCACGACAAGACCTGGAGCCGCAACGACAAGCGTCCCTGGCCGGCCGAATTCCATCAGTTGCGTGTGGCCGATGTCGACGGCGATGGTACCGACGAGATGATACAGGGCGGCTATTCGGTGAACCCCAAGAACGGCTGGTTCGCATCACCAGGCATCGGTCACGGCGACCGTTACGTGCTCAGCGACATCGACCCCGACCGCCCCGGCCTGGAGGTTTATGCCATACAGCAGAGCGCCCTTCTGGGCCAGTTAATTTACGACGCACGCACCGCCGAGCGCATCAAGGAGTGGTATCTGCCCAGCGTCTACGACGTGGGGCGTGGTGCCTGTATGGATGTCGACGCTTCGCGCAAAGGCTACGAACTCTACAGTTTCACCGACGACTACATCTACGACTGCAAGGGCGAAAAGACCAACTACACCCGCTCCGGCTGCGGCATCAAGCAGATGTTCGAGGGCGTGTGGTGGAACGGCGACCTGCAGCGCGAAGAACTGTCGTCACCCGGCGGCAGCGGTTGGGGCACAAACCTGATGGTAACACAAGTGCTGAACAAGGCCCGCCTCGTAGAGTTCTCACAGGAAAGCACATGGGCCACTCACGCCGCCAACGGCACCCGCCCCGCTTTTATGGGCGATATGGTAGGCGACTGGCGCGAGGAGGTCATCCTTGCCAAGCAGAACGACGAGAGTTGCACCGGACTGGTGGGCTACACCACCGCCATGCCTACAGAATATAGCATCTATTGCCTGCAGCAAGACCCGCACTACCGTGGCGACTGCACCACACGCGGCTACTACCAGCACCCCAACACTGGCTTCTACCTCGGCGGCGACATGCCCATGCCACCCCTGCCGCCGGTTTTCACCGCCGACCTGCGCTGGAAGGGCGGCAACAGCGTGGAAAGCGGTTTTGCCACTTTCGACATGACCCAGTCAGCAACCTACGCCGACGGCAAGAGCCTGATGTTCGACATTTCGGGTGACAACAGCGAGATAATTTATGTCGACAAGCCTTTTAACGCTCCTGCCATCTATCTGATGACCCCACGCGGCCACGACTACGAAATCTGTAGCGCCCACTTTGGAGCCACGAATGGCATAGTCACTACTGGCTCTGGCCAACTCATCAAGTCAATGCAGGGCAAGGCCTTCCTTGCCGGATGGCTGAAGCACACGGGCAAGACCATCATTAGCGAGGGCACGCTACAGGTGAGCGGTGATATTGCCAGCCCTGTGGAACTACGCGCAAAGGGCACGTTGAGCGGCAATGTCTGCCTGAAGGACACCATTATTTTCGAGGGTGCGCTCAACTATGAGGGCTGCCGACTTTTGCCCGGCACCGCCATCGATGATGAGGATGCCATCGTCGAGGGGGTCATCACGTCGGAGAAGAGTATGACGCTACCCGGCAATGTCTATATAGAGGTGACAGCAGGCTTTATGGGCAATTCTTATGGCACAAGGCCATTTAGCAGCTACATAAGCGTCGAGGGCGACCTCACTTTCAAAAACACCAACTACATTACTGTGAACCTGACGACAAAGGATGCCGCTGAGTATGTCATTGCCGAGTGTACCGGCACGCTCACCTGCGACCCGTCGATGCTGAAGACTCGCGGACTAGAGGGCATCAACTACGACCTCGTGGTGAAGGACAACAAGCTGGTGCTAGTCATCAATGGCAGCCGTGCTCCGCAGCAGAACGTGTTGTGGTATGGCTATGAGAGCAATGTGTGGGACTATAAGACACAGAATTTCGACTTCAACGGTTCTACGGCGTTTGTTGCAGGCGATGCTGTTGTGTTTGGTGCACAGGGTTTGCAGAAAACCATTACTGTCAATGAAATGATGGTCACTAACGGTGTCACCTTCGAGAGTGGCAAGTACATCCTCAACGGCGAGGGCGGCATCAGCGGCGAGGGCGACGTGATCGTAGCGCAGGATGCCGACGTGACGCTCAATATGAAGTACAGCGACTACACGGGCAAGACTATCGTTAATGGCGGCATACTCACCGTACCTAACTTCTACGACGGAGGACAGAAGAGTGCCATTGGTGAGGCTACCGCTGCCAAGAACAACTTGCAACTCAACGGCGGCACGCTTGTCCTCTCAAAGGACAATATGGGTACCGACCGCCAAATCACCCTTACCGATACCGCTACAATCAAGATTACCCAGTCCAACAGTTCGCTTTCGTTGAAAGGACAGGTCAGCGGCACAGGCTACCTCGTCAAGGACGGCGCGGGCCAACTGAACTTCTCCTACGGCGGCACCAACAACTTTGCCGGCCTCATCGTGAAGAAGGGCAAGGTGGCACAGGGAGCCTGGAACGCCACTTTCGGCAAGAGCGGCTCGCCGATGCTGCTGGCCGGTGGCGAGGTGCATCAGATAGATGTGAACTCCACCTCCACCGTGCCCACGCTGAACCATATCATCACCGTGCAGGAAGGCACCACGAACAAGATTGTAGGCTCCTCACGCGGCAAAATCAATGGCACGATAAAAGGCAGTGGCAACCTGACCATCCAGACCAAGTACGTGCGCTGTGATGTTGGAGCCAACTTCTCGCAGTTCGAGGGCCAGTTGACCGCCATCGGCGACGGCGGCAACTTCCGTCTGATGACAAGTGCAGCCGACATGAGCAAGACCAAGCTCGTCGTAGGAGCTGGCACCACTCTGTCGTTCATGCAGAGCGGCGGCGGCAGCGAGGCCACGGCCACGCTGAAGATAGGCTCGCTCTCAGGCACCGCCACCGACGGTGTGCTCGGCGGTTCACAGAGCACCTACCAGGTGGGCTATCTGAACACCGACACCCGCTTCAGCGGACTGCTCAAGGCCAAGAGCGTCGTCAAGGTGGGCGAAGGCAAACTCACACTGGCAACACCAGGACATACGGCCCCCATCACCGTCAATGGCGGCACGCTGGAACTGAGCAACACTTCGTCCGACACATTCACCACTGGCCTCATCACCGTGAACAGCGGCGGCACGCTGCAAGGCAACGCCTTGGCGCAGAGCGTCACCGTGAACGAGGGCGGCACCATCGCGGGCGGCATACTCTCCATACCTGGCACGCTGCGCCTGAAGGGCAACTTGACGCTCAACGCCGGCTCGACGGTACGCTGCAAGCTCTCGGCTACGAACAACAGCAAAATAGATGTCCAGGGCAATGTCAAGCATAACGGCGACACCATCTGCGTGGTCATTCCCTCCACGCGAAAGCTCAATGTGGGCGATGAGATAACTGTCTTCACCAGTGGCACCCACACGGGCAATTTCTTCGTAAAGGTTGAGTCGGAAACCCTCTCATACGCCTTTGACGCCTCGACCTTGCTTGTCGACGGTAAGCTGCGTGTGACTGGCATCACCGCCATCGAAAGTCTGCACAACACCTCTGTTGGCGCTTCCGATGCCTACGACCTGCAAGGGCGCAAGGTCAGTTCACCGCAGAAGAAGGGCCTCTACATCGTCGGCGGAAAGAAGGTGGCAGGCCAGAAGAGGCCATGACAAACCGTTTCCCCATCGTCATTGCCGCTGTGCTGCTGCCTTTCGGAGCGGCAGCACAGCAGCATTTTCCCAAACAGATAGCGGCTGGCAACTATAGTGGCATCTGCCATATAGGGGCCGGTCGCTATGCTGTGGTGAACGACAAGTCGGAGGAGGACGGCTTCTCTGTCTTCAACATCGAGACCGATACCGTGAAAGGCCGCATTACGGCCATAGCCGACGAGGGGTTCCGCTCCAGCGGACAGCCTAACCGCGACGGCGAGGGCATCTGCTACTGCCCTGCCACCAATACCGTCTTTATTTCTGGTGAGAAGGACAATGAGGTGCTGGAGTACACATTGGAAGGTCAATTGACGGGGCGACGGCTGGAGATGCCGCCACACTTCGCAAAGGCCAACAAGAACTTCGGCCTGGAGTCGCTGGCATACGACAGCACGCGCCAACTCTTCTTCACCACTACCGAAAGGCCGCTGCCCGGCGACTCGCTGCTGCGCATACAGACCTTCGGCAATGACCTGAAGCCCCGTTGCCAGTACCTCTACAGCCCCGATGCGCCTATTAGCCGCAAGCATTTCCACGGCGTGGCGGAACTGTGCGCCCTGCCCGACGGTCGCCTGCTGGTGCTGGAGCGGCAAATCAAAGTGCCTCGGCTGAAGATAGGGGCTTCCACCGTCATCCGCATCTACGAAGTGCAGCCTGCCGAAGACGAAAAACTGCAGAAGCGGTTGCTCCTGCAGTTTAAGACACGGTTGAATCTCTTCAGCCGTAAGTTTGCCAACTACGAGGGAATGTGCCACCTGGGCGGGCATAAGTTGCTGCTCATTGCCGACTCGCAGAACCAGTCAAAGGGCATCCTGCGCGACTGGTTCAAGACAGTTCCCCTTGCTCCTTGAGATATTCCTTTGAGTACGCCACATAGTGCGCGGCATTGTCGGTCTGGCCTGGGCGCGTAGGCTTCAGGTATTTGGCCGGCACACCGCCCCATATCTCGTGGGCGGGAATCTTGGTGTTCTGTAGCACCAGGGCGCCAGCGGCAACAATAGACCCTTCCCCAATCTCACACCCGTCGAGCAGCGTGGCCCCCATACCGATGAGGGCGCCGTCGCGGATGGTGCAGGCGTGGACGGTCACGTTGTGGCCGATGGTCACGTCGCTGCCAATGTGTGTGGGGCCTGTGTCGTGGGTCACGTGCACGCAACTGCCGTCCTGCACGTTGGTACGGTCGCCGATGGTGATGGGAGCCACGTCGCCCCGCACCACGGCGTTGAACCACACTGAACATTCGTCACCCATAGTCACGTCGCCCACGATGGTGGCGTTTTCGCTGAAGTAGCAGTCCTTCCCCCACTTGGGCGAAAGACCTTTATACGATTTTATCAATGCCATTTGTCAAAATAGTTTTTGCTGCTGTCTATGGCGATGACCACGCGGTCGCTGCCGCGCAGATAGGCGCCGTCGAAAGCGAAGTCAGCCTTCCCGTTGGGATATTCGCCCAGATATTGCAGGCTGCCGTCGGCGGGGTTCATCAGCCACACCTTCTTTTTCTTGCCCGAAATCTTTGCCAGGTCGAGCGTCATAGGCCGGCCGCTGTAATTGTAGGCCATCAGGTAGTCCTGCCCTCGGGTGGCGATGATGCGGTCGTAGCGCTCGCCGTTGGGGCTGGCGATGACGGTTTGGTCGCAACGGCCCTCGGTGAAGGGCACGCTGCTCATCAGCCGTTTCAGGTGCTTCATCTGCTTGTAGCCAGGGTCTTCTAAGGCATCCCACCACGCTTTCTTGGCGCCAAACGAGCCAAGCACGCCCGGACGCATGAACTGCATAATGCTGTTGTGGCCGTAGGTATGACCGAAACAGCCGGCAAAGACGGCCCAGTAGGCATAGCGGCGCACGTCGTAGTCCTGCCAGCGCGGCGCATCGAAGTCGTGCAGCCCCTGAGGAATGTCCTCATACGACGGTTCGCCGTCGATGACGGGCTTCTGGGGGCCGCGCACCTCGCGCCCGGCAATCTGCTCCTGCTTGTCGCCGAAACTCATGGCCACATAGCGCCAGTTGTCCTCCTCGGTATTGTCGCGGATGGTGTAGTCGCCGTCGCCGTTGCGCTGTCCATAACGGCGGTGTCCGCTCTGGAACATGTTGAAGTCGAGCCATTCGCGGTCGTTGTACCACCAGGCGCTGGTGGTGCGCCCACGGGGATGGAAGGTCATCAGGTGCACCTTGTCCACGGCCTTGATGGCACGTGCCAGCGCCTCCCACGAGTCCATACCCTTGTCGCCCATAATGTCGCCGCCAATCATCCAGATGATGTTCGGACGGTCTTTGTAGCGGTTGGCTAGGAAGCGACCGTACTTCGCCGCTTTCTCAGGCGTAAGCCGTTTGACCTGTCCGCCCCAGATGCAGTCCATAGCGATGTAGATGCCCATCCGCTCGGCCATCTCAACAATATAGTCCAGATGGTCCCAGTAGCCGTATTCGCCAGGCCGGGTGTATGGCTCGAAGTCGAAGCTGTCGTCGAAGGCCTGCCGCCCGAAGACGTTGAACGTGGGATAGTTGGAGTCGAGCACCTGTATCTGCTCCACGTTGTAGCCCTCCTCGCTCTCGCGGGTGAGGAAGAACTCCACTTCGTCGCGGTTCAGTCTTTCGGGCAGCAGCCAGGCCGTGTTGCCCAACCAGAAGAAAGGCGTACCGTTCTCGTGGACCAGATACTGGCCCCTGACGGTCAGCCGTCCGTTCTCCCAGGGCTTCTTTGCCGCCTGCGTGGCAGTGGCCGTCAGCAAGGCCAGCAGGACAGTGAGCAAGGTCTTCTTCATTCTGCCGGGCTTATTTCTTGTCGGGGTGAATCATCTTCCACACACCGGCGGAAAGGGCTGCACCCACCAGCGGGCCGACGATGAAGATCCACAGGTTGGCCAGGGCCGAACCTCCCTGGAACACGGCGGGAGCGATAGAGCGGGCGGGGTTGACCGATGTGCCGGTATAGCGGATGCACACCAAGTGGACGAGCACCAGCGAGAGGCCGATGGCCAGGCCGGCGAAGTTGTTGGTGGCGCCGTTGGTCTTCGATGTGGCTCCCAGCACCACGAGCACGAAGACGAAAGTGAAGATGATTTCGGCCAGCAGACCGCCAAGCATGCTCACACCGGCTTGCAGGTCGTTGGCACCCGTGCCCTCAAGTCCGGCCACGTTCTCGGTGAGACAGTAGAGTAGGGCCGAGCCGATGAAGGCGCCCACTACCTGTCCGCACACATAACCTAAGGCGTCCTTGCCGTCCATACGGCCAGTCAGCCAGCAGCCCAGCGTGATGGCGGGGTTGATGTGGCAGCCGGAAATGCCGCCGATGGTGTAGGCCATAGCCACCACGGCCAGACCAAAGGCCAATGCCGTGCCTACCACGGCGGGAATGTTGTTCACGGGGTCGCAACCCAGGCTCACGGCCACGCCGCAGCCCATCAGTACCAGCACCATTGTGCCTACTGCTTCTGCCAAATACTTTTTCATAATTAATCTGAGTTTTTAATGGTAAATAATAAGTAAACTAATTATGTTCCTTTATTCTGTATCAGTTTTTTCGTATTATCGGTGCAAATGTACGAAAAAAAGTTTGAAATAGGAAAGGCTAATGGGTTAAAAAGTGTAAACCATATAATAGAAAAGGGTCACCGCCGTGACCCAACCTTGTTAACCTTAAATCTAATACTATGAAAAACACGTTGCAAAATTACGCACATTTTCGTTCCCACGCAAACTTTTAAGTGTATTTTTGCCCATTACTGACCATTCGTTGATTTAAATCAATTGCCGCCCCGTGTGATTCGTGCAATGACTGAGCATTTGCAAACTCTTGTTTCAAGTCATCAAGGACATAAAGCGTTCCCTGATTCAGGTACAGGTCGTTCTCTGTAAGACGACGGAAAGTTGCGGAAGAAAGCACCATCCCCATTGAGTCATAATAGGGGTATTTCAACTCATTGACCAGATAGTCCAGCATAGAATTGAGTTGGATCTTCAATAATGTTTCTCGCTTGCTATTCATACCTCTCAAATTTTAATAAGCTGATTGCTTCAGGGGTGTTGAAACAATATTGAATAGGCTTTTTGTAGCCCTGAAGCTGTAATTCCTTTGCCGCATTGGTATAGGAAAGTCGTTTCTGCCTTATGTTGTTGAAGATCTCATTGAGACCGTTGTCCGCTATTGGGCCGATCACTATGTCATACGTGTGGGAATAGTCCTTTAGCTGCCTGTTGCTATAAACAAACTCCACCCATTCAGCCGTAGCCGATGCAAAACGTTTAATGCGAAGAGTACAAGAGTCTATTTTCTCCAAGGACACATCGTATGTATTAACATGCGCATTATTCCTGTCATGCAACTTGGCCCAGTCTTTCGCCATACGAGAGTTCTGAGATAAGTAGAAACCCCGTCCGAAGTCCTTGTGAGCCTTCGAGAATGACAGATCAGGCCTGTTTATCTTTATATCCGTGCCGTGATAGAGTCTCATTTCTTAGGCAGTGGCTTCGCACAGTTCTTTTACAATCTCTCGTTGCGTCTTTACTCTCCTGCGGCGGTAAGCACTATCAACAACTGTCTTCCCCTTGCCGCTACGAACCAATTCAAGGGCCTGGTCCAAAGGTTTCCCTATCTTCTTGGAAAACAAAAAGAGCAAGTCAGTATTATACTCTATATGGCCATAGCTTAATCCTCGGCGACTCCTTTTAGGTGCTGCCGGAAACGCCTTTTGTTCCGTTTTCAATATATCTTCCAACTTACACATACTACCTTGTCATTTTTATTGTCTCGATGCAAAAGTAGGCATTTTTTCCGTACCGTCCAAATTTTTCTTCCCTTTTCTTTAGCTGATTTCCCAACTTTTCGTAAAATAGAATGAAAATTTGGTTCGTCCAAACTTGGAGTTATATACCTTCTAACTCTGAGTTACATACCTTCTAACTCTGAGTTACATGCCTTCTAACTCTGAGTTATATACCTTCTAACTCCACCGAAGCCCTAAATACAATTAAAAATGCCCCGGGAATGAACGGAATTTGCAATTAAATTGCTACATTTGCAGCCACTATGACAAATATTGCAATCTACACCCTGACGTCGGAACTGCACAACGAGGCAGTTGTCGACACCGAAACCAAAGCGTTCCTGGGCAGTCTGGGAGTCGGTTACCTCTTCAAGGGCAGCGACTACTCCGACTATGGCAGTCATCCGCTCAACCTGATTTATGTGCGCACGGGCGGCACGGAGGGCATCTTCAAGCGTCTGCTCCCCTCTCTGCTCGGAAAGTCCGCCCGCCCCTTCTACTTGCTGACTTCCGGCAAGAGCAATTCGCTGGCCGCCTCGATGGAAATCCTTTCCTATCTGCGCCAGCGCTACATCGGCGGCGAGATTCTTCACGGCAGTCCTGCCTACATCGCCAACCGCATCCAGCTGTTGGCAAAGGCGGAAGAGGCCAGACGTCAGATGGAAGGCTGCCGGCTGGGCATCATCGGCGAGCCGTCAGACTGGCTCATTTCCAGCGGTGCCGACTACAATGCGGTGAAAAGCCGGCTGGGCATAGAACTGGTGGATATTCCGATGGACGAACTGCTCGACACCATCGCCGCCACGCCCCTGGAGCCGACGGCGGAACCCTCTGCGCCAGATGCCGTCAGCGATGCCTTGCCCGGGGCCGACCGCATCTACAGGGCGTTGAAGACGCTCGTCGCCCGCCATCGGCTGCAAGGCTTCACCCTGCGCTGCTTCGACTTGCTTTCCGCCGTCAAGAACACGGGATGCCTGGCCCTGGCACGCCTCAACGCCGAGGGGTGCGTGGCCGGTTGTGAGGGCGATGTGCCGGCCTTGCTGTCGATGAAAATCGCCCTCTCGACAACCGGGCTGACCGGATTCCAGGCCAACCCCTCGACTGTCAATCCGGAAACCGGCGAAATGCTCTTTGCCCACTGCACCATTCCGCTGAACATGGTGGAGCGTTATGAGCTGGACACTCACTTCGAGTCGGGCATCGGCGTGGGCATCAGGGGCTATATGAAGGAAGGCCCCGTGACGCTCTTCAAGGTCTCCGGCGACCTCTCCCGCCACTTCATAGCCGAGGGCACGCTAGTCAGAAACCAAGCCAAACCGGGCCTCTGCCGCACCCAGCAAGTCATCCAGCTTTCCGACAAGGCACAAGCCTCCTACTTCCTGACCAACCCCATCGGCAACCACCACATCATCATCCCCGGCCACCACCAGCCGTTGCTGGAAGAAGTCGTTGGGCACAAATAATGGACGTAGAAACGCAATCAGTAGAGACTCTCATTGAGACAGTCCTTGCAGACATTCAGCAGAAGGGCTACTCATCCATCCTGCCTTTTGACATAGGTGAGGTGGAGGAACGGATGATGCAGTTTGCCCAGGCCAATGGTGTTCGTTAGGTAGCGACCGCCTGTATATGAGTGCCAAGCAGTTGCAGCATCGTATGCGGGCATCAAAGAAAGCAAAAGACCTCGTCGTATCACCTGACGAACTAATTCGTTTTCCACAAAGCAGATTCCAGATGGATTTGTATTACGATGGCGAATGTTTTATTTATACCGATGGACGCTCTAAGTTCATCGTTCATCCGAACTACAAGATGAAGGTTGCGATTAGGCGAGAGGACAACAAAGCGTGCTTGGGCTTTCCCGACCGTGAGCAAGCTGGGCCAACGACCAAAATCAATCGCGACATTGTAAAACGGGTGAACTTCATCACCGCAACTCGACGGACTGACAAAAAAGAGTTCAACGGTATGCGATACATCAAAATATAGACTGACCGCCAACTCTCTGGAGAGTCAAGCGGTCAGTTATAATGTGAATGAAACCAAGCGGCAAGGTCGAATTGCTCATCATCACGCAGATGCCACCGTTCCGCACATCGTGGCTCTACTTGGTTCCACCTTTCACGTTGCAAAGGTACGAATAATTGAGCTAAACACCAAATAAATCGAGATTTTTTTACTTTCGAGCGAAAGTATCCCCGACCGAAAGGGTCAGAGACAAGCACGAATACGAATAGACAAAAGGAAATAAAAAATGCAAAATTGTTTTGCAGTTTCACTTTTTATGTCTACCTTTGCACCGCGATTTGACCTGCGCCAACTCCCGCTGCCGTGGTGACGGCGGCATCCGAAAGGGAGGAAACAAGGGCTGACCGCAACTACATCGTTGGTAAAACAAGACCTTTAGGTCGCTTTTTTGTGTACCCACGATTCCCAAGGAAGAAAGAGAACAACTCACTTATTTATTAACTTATTTTTATTAATTAACTAACAAAAATGAAAACAAAACTACTAATGAAATCTCTCCTCGTAGCAGCAGGACTGTGCGTAGGGATGAGCACGTGGGCAGATGGCACTAAACGCATTTTGAACGCCCAGAATTATGAAAATGCAGATGCCACAGACTGGATAGGCAATAACAATTGTGCAGCTGTATTAATGACTGGAGATGAAGCTTATGGAAAATATGCTCAGTGCTCCAACGGACAAAGTGGAAATAGAGGCGCATATAAATCAGTAACTTTTAATTATTCGCCAGATGCCTATTTAGATGCAACAATGACTCAAAAAGGATATAATATTGAGTTTGACTTTGCACTTGTTTCAGGAAATGTTGAGAATAGAAGTCAGTCTCAGTTTCTTGTTCCAACTTCAGGCCCCAACTTGATATCTACAAATTCTTATTCAGGCTCGGATTACATCTTCTCTTTATCACAGCCTACTATTGATCTAGGAACAGATGAAGAATATCAACAGGGTAAAGCCTCTGGTAAAAGTCAATTATGGTATATCAACGATCTTTCTAATTCGACAGGTGTTACAGTAACACTTGATGAAAATTGGTATCATTTGTCACTTGTTGTTTCTTCTTCTTCAGTAAGCTATACTATTTCTCGGGAAAGTTCAACTGTCGCAACAGGAACTAAGACGGTTTCCAGTTTGCCAACTATAACTGGATTTTGCTCACTTGTTGGTCGTGGCACTGGAAAACTATATTTTGATAATCTCGACATTTACGACTATACAGCGACAGTTTCTGTTACACCACCTACTTTTACATTCAAGAATGTTAGCGGTGCTAACCGCATCTATACGTTATCTAATCCCGACAATGCTGGGACACTCTATTATACAACCACTCCTGCAGCAGAGGCTCCTGCAGTCGGTAGTTCGGCATACACATCTACAACATCTACAAGTGTGGATGTAACTTACGCTACAAGTGGAAAATACTATGCATACGTATTGCATACTAATGGAACTACATCCTCGTCAATCGCCTCTCAAACGGTTACCGCTGGTGCATTAACTCTTGCTGCCCCAGTAATCACAATTACTGATATGGTAAAGGCTGAAGATGGCTACTATTACCCCAAAGTGTCATTTTCTTCAGATAACTCTGCTTTGGAGGGCGCACCAACAGCGTCTTTTGATATTTCAAATCCCTATACATTTACTGAAGTGGGTAGCATAACTGTAACTGCATCTGCAGATGGTTACACTTCCAGTTCAAGCACGTTTACTGTTTCAAATAAGTATGTTTTGAGTAACACTATTGACTTTGGTGCTTTGAAAGCTACGGATTTTGACGGAACTGTTTGGGAGAGTGCTACAGGAGCTCCTCGTGATCTTTGGACGAATCGTGCTGCAGCTATTCCTGCTGACGCAACTTACTACAAGTTGAAAAGTACGAGTGCAATAGCTGGTGATCCGGATAATTCTTCTGTTCTTGAAGGAATTACCATCTCAAACTACTACCAGCGTGTACCACAAGTTTACATTGGCTTCGGTTTGCTGACTCCATACGATGCTGTTAATAGTGGTTCTAATAATATGAATTTTACGGTGAACGGATGTACAGCAGACGATTATGTCGTTTATAATGGCTGGAACAATTATGGAAATGGGACATTCAATACTGTTCAGAAAGGTAATGTTACTTTTGGACTCTATCGTTATGACACAATGTTGAGAACCATCAAAGTATATTCCCCTTCTACTGTTTCTGCTACCCTAGGTGCTAATGGCTACTCTACTTTCACCAGCACTTACGACCTTGACCTGAGTGGCCTGACTGATTTCAAGGCTTATACTGCAACATTGAGTGGTACCACTTTGTCATTTGTTGAGAACACTTCGAAAGTAAAGGCGGGTACTGGCCTGCTGTTGAAGGGTACTGCTGATGCACAGATCACCATCCCAGTTGCTACGACTGGTGCATCAGCTGTTTCAGGAAACGCTCTGACAGGTGTTACTGCTGCCACAACATTGAAGAGTGACGCTGCAGGCAACTACATCTTCGTGATGAAGAAAGCTACTGCAGCCAGTGATGCCCTGACATTCCTGCCGCTTACAACCGAGAGTAATGTTACCGTTCCTGCCGGCAAGGCATACGTGAGTGTTGCTGCTTCGGCATTTACGACTCTATCTCGTGCCCTTACAATCTCGTTTGCCAACGAAGCTACTGGCATTTCCTCTGTGAAAGTATCGCAGAGCACAGAAGAGGTGTATGATCTGCAGGGCCGCCGTGTGGCTCAACCCACAAAAGGTCTCTACATCGTGAATGGTAAAAAGGTAATCATTAAGTAAAGAAAAGGAGGACAACGAAAATGAAAAAGACATATATTGTACCAAGCTTGGATATTTTAGAGGTTAAAGTTAATACTTCGCTTCTTTCAGCCTCAGACCCCAATGCACAGACTCTGTCTGTTACTGGAGAGAATATTAGCGATGGCAACCAAATCGGTTCCCGTCGCCAGAGTAGCATCTGGGACGATGACGATGAAGAATAATTAGATTTCTCATTTGGCTGCCGCAGCCGTGAAAGTGGTGTGCGGCAGCCTTTTTTGTTTTGTTAATGGGCGGCGAAGTCCGTGAGGATGTTAGTGCAGCCCGTCGAGTTAATAAAAAAAACAACTCAGGTGGCGGCTTATCCGTGAGGACAAGCCGCCACTACCCGTT
>JAGCZA010000124.1 GCA_017960525.1 Prevotella sp. | reverse complement strand
GAGGTGGACCAAGCAACGGCTTAACAATCTCTTCTTTTTCGTCGGTATCGCGGCGGTGGTAGTGATGCTCCTCACTTTCGACATCAGCTTTGTCGAACTGTGGGAGCACCTCACGCACGCGGGCTACTGGCTCATCCCCATCATCGGCATCTGGTTCGTCGTCTATGCCGTCAACGCCTTGGCTTGGCAAAGCATCATCAATGCCTCTCCCCGCAACCCGCAAATCGAAAATCGCAAATCCCAACCCTCTTTTCTCCGCATCTACCGCCTCACCATCACCGGCTACGCCCTCAACTACGCCACCCCCGTTGGCGGACTGGGCGGCGAACCCTACCGCATCATGGAACTCTCGAAGGACATTGGCACAGAGCGGGCCACATCGTCCGTCATCCTCTATGCCATGATGCACTTCCTCGCCCATTTCCTCCTTTGGTTCACCACCATTTTCCTCTATCTCGCCCTCGCCGCCATCGGCGATTTGCCGCTTACGCCAGCCATCGGACTGGTCTTTGCCGCCATCATCGCCTTCTGCCTCACAGCCTTCTACGTGCTTGCAAAAGGCTATAGGAATGGCGTTGCCGTCACCATCTTCGATTGGTTAAGAAAGATACCAGGACTGAGAGGCTGGGCCACCCGTTTCCAGCAAAGCCACGCCGAGCAGTTGCGCCACGTCGACGAGCAGATATCCGCACTCCACCGCCAGGACAAGCGCGCCTTCTATAGCAGCCTCTCGTTGGAATATCTGGCCCGCATCGTCCAGGCATTGGAAATCCTCTTCATGCTCCTGCTCTTCGGCGTAGACTGCGGAGGCGGTTTCGGTGGCATCACGCTCACCTTCCTCCATTCCATCCTCATTCTCTCGCTCACCACGCTCCTGGCCAACCTTCTGGGCTTTCTCCCTATGCAACTCGGTGTGCAGGAGGGCGGTTTCGTCATCTCCATCGCCGCCCTCGGCCTTTCCGCCGCCCTCGGCATCTTCGTCAGCATCATCTGCCGCGTCCGCGAAATCATCTGGATAGCCATTGGCATCCTCCTGATGAAGATATGAACTTTCCGTTGGGTGATTCAGGTGACGCAGAATTTTAGCGTATTTGGAATTGTTCTCGTAAGGGGTACGGGAATGAGACCTAAATTGAGAAACCAAACGATGGGGTGTATGTGACAAATGAAAAAGTTTATGCATACCAATATATAACGGAGTACCGCAAACTATGGATGAACAAAGTTTCCTTCAACTATCGAATGACCTGCGAACACTCGCGGGGAAAATACCTCTTTATTGGGGAAATATACAGAACAACAGAACTGACGACAAATATGTTCAATATAGACAGCTATTCCGAATTAGAAATAGCATTAAACAGTCTACCAGAAGAACAGAAGAATTATCTTAGACGTCGTTGGTATATATGGAAATGTTCTCAATGTGATGAATATCTATTTTATGTCAACGAAAATGTAGATAAGAACCCTAATCCTTACGACAAAGCGTATGATATAAGAATAAACAGTCATCTCGACTTTGACATAAAAGGAACTGTAATACCACAGGGTATGCGCAATGATATAGAATCCGTCATAAGTGATCCACGCGAAATGATTGACTTCTATTATGACATGCAAAGCAAAGGCAGAAGGTATGATATTCAGAACAGGCTATTTATTGTTCATCATTCCTTTGTTAATGTGTCTCGGGAATTCTATTTAAGATGCGCTTGGCAATCCAAAAGGAAAATATACAAATCATTTTGTAATGAAGTTGAGAATATTTCGTTTTATCGCACCCACAATGTTATCGCCGGAGTAATTTTCATTCTCGAAAGAGAAAAAAATGTAGTTGAGCATTCCATTTTTAGTTTATAATGGATCATCATATTGGTTCGGCGAGAAGACCACATAGGACTACTACAACCTGATACGTGAGATAGAAAAAACGAACCGCCAGACAAAGACCAGGTCAGTCATTTTCTTCGGCATAGAATAGCAATAAGCATTTTAACAATTTCAGCCTGCAAAATGAGCTATACGCCTAATTATTATACGATATAGTGCGTATTGAAGTAAGGACTCAATTCTCCTAATTAATCACAAAAGAATCCTAAGTATCGTGATGGTATGGAGGATTTTTCGTATCTTTGTGCCGCAATTAAAGCAAACTATGCAAGGACATTTTTCGTTCTGCGTGAATTGCAGACAGAAACAATATTAAAGGTATGTTCTATAAATTGAAGAAACAACGCGCAGCCGCTCCCCTCCCATCAAGGGGAGGGGCAGGGGTGGGGTCTGTATTATCCTGTTTCAGAGAAAGATACTGACCCCACCCCCAACCACACCCCTACAAGGGGAGGGAAGTTGCTGCACATACAGTCGGCGGTAACCCTTCCCCTACAAGGGAGGGGAGCGGCTCCACACAATTTAGCGAATTAATAGAAATCATCTAATAATCATAAATTATATGAGAAAGATATTATTGTTGGCAGTTGCCGCTTTGATGGCAGTCACAAGTGTTCAGGCACAGCGCAAAGGGTGTATTCACCGTAGCGCCACGACACGGGCTAGTAGTTCATATATGTTGCCTGAACCATACGACTTCGACGCGCAGAAGACTTACCAGGTGCCCGTAGTGCTGTTCTCGTTCAGCGATTTGGATTTCTCGATGGACAATCCTTCGGCGTACTACGACCGCCTCTTCAACGAGAAGGGGTTCAACGAGGGTATGGGACCGGGCTGTGTGGCCGACTACTTCCGCGACCAGTCGGCAGGCCGCCTGAACCTGGCGTTCGACATCTACGGCCCCGTGAAGATTGACAAAGGAGCGCGTAGCCACTTCTATTATGACGATGGATGGGAGGATATGAGAAAAGCCCTCGAACTGTTGCCGGAAACCACCGATGCCGACTTTACCGTCTACGACTGGGAGGGCGACGGGCAAGTCAATGAAGTGGTATTCATTGCTGCCGGCCTTGTGGGCAACTCGATGAATGGGAAATCTTATCTGGGGCCAGGCTCCTATTTCCAGATTCCGAACACGACATTGCCCGGCGGAATTGATTATTTTTTCTACAGTCTCATTTGTGAGCGCATTTATGACGACTTTCTCAGCGGCATAGGAACCATCGTCCACGAGTTCAGCCACAGTCTCGGACTGCCCGACCTCTATCCCTTCGGCTCCGGCACCGCCTTCTCTACCGTCGATGAGTGGGACCTGATGGACGGCGGCAACTTCACCAACTATGGCTGGTGTCCGCCCAGCCTCAGCGCGATGGAGCGGATGTACTTAGGCTGGGCGATGCCCGAGGAACTGACTGAACCCGCCACCATCGAGGGCATGAAGCCCCTGAGCGAGGGCGGCAAGACCTACCTCGTGCGCAGCACTGGCAACAGCGGCGAGTACTATCTCTTGGAGAACCGCCGTCAGACGGGCTGGGATTACGGTTGTCCCGGCAACGGACTCCTCATTTTCCACGTCGATTTCGACAGGACTGCGTGGCGGGATAATTATGTGAACACCGACGTAAAAGACCGCTACAGCCTGTTCCATGCCTCCGGCAAGGATTTTCGCGCCTGGTGTCCGCAGAACAATGGTCAGGATCTTTCCCGATGGACTGAGGACAACTGGCTGCGCAGCAGCTATCTCAGCACTTCGGCCTATCCCTACACCGACCCCGAGACGCTGGCGGTCAACAACAGCCTGACAGACGAGTCGTCGCCCGCTGCAACGCTCTTCACCGCCGCTGCCGACGGTCGCGAGTTCATGGGCAAGTCCATTACCAACATCCAATTGGCAGCCGACGGCACCATCTCCTTCGATTTCATGACGGAAACCGCCACGTCCGTGCTCTCCTGTCAAGACCAGGGGCACAATACCGCTGCCCCCATCTACGATTTGCAAGGACGTCGCCTGTCGGCACCAGCCAAGGGCATCTACCTACAAAGGAGACAACTAATCATAAAGAAATAAAGATATGCAAGGAAACTTTTCTTATCACAATCCCACCAAACTGTATTTTGGTGATGAGTCTTTGAACTATCTCAAAGACGAATTGAAGAACTTTGGGCACGTCGTATTGTTGAACTACGGCAGCGGTAGTGTGAAACGCAACGGCATCTACGACCAGGTGGTGGCCATCCTGCGCGAGGCTGGCAAGACCATCGTGGAGAATCCTGGCGTAATGAGCAATCCTACATTAGAGAAGCTGCGCGAGGGTATCATGACAGCCCGCGAGAACAAAGTCGATTGGATTCTCGCCCTTGGTGGCGGCAGCGTCTGCGACTATTCGAAGGCAGTGGCAGCGTCGGTCTTCTACGACGGCGACTACTGGGACACATTCTGGCTGAAACAACAGAATCCGCCTGTAGGCCAAAAAATTCTGCCCGTGGGCTGCATCCTGACGATGGCTGGCACGGGTTCGGAGATGAACGCAGGTACGGTGATTACCGATGCCGAGCACACGTTCAAGGTGGGCCACGTGTTCGATGACCGTCTGATGCCGAAGTTCTCCATCCTGAATCCGAAGTTCACGATGACCGTGCCAGACAACCAGATGAAGGCGGGCATCTACGACATCATGAACCACATTATGGAACAGTACTTCAGCGACTTCGACGACAACACGAGCGACTATCTCTCTGAGGGACTGATGCGCAGCCTCATCACGGCTTCCCGCATCGCTGTGAAGAATCCGCAGGACTACGAGGCCCGCTCGAACATCATGTGGACGGCGACGTGGGCACTCAACACGCTCATTGGCCTCGGCAAGCACGAGGACTGGATGGTACACATGATTGGTCACTCTGTCGGAGCATGGACGCATGCCCCTCACGGCTATTGCCTCGCTGCAGTATCAATGGCCTACTATCGTCGTGCCATGAAACCCGGTTTGGCGAAATTCGTACGCTTCGCCAAGAACGTCTGGGATATTAAGGGCGACGGTATGTCCGACGAACAAATTGCCGAAGCTGGTCTCGCAGCCCTGAAAGCCTGGATGCTGGAGATTGGTCTGCCACTCACTATCAGCGAACTTGGTGCTACTGCCGACATGATTCCCGGCATCACTGAAGGCACCATCTGCTATCCCGCCGGCTACATGGACCTGAAACCCGAGGACATCACGGAAATATTAAAGGAGAGCATGTGAACGAAGAAACTTGGATAAAAGGATTGTAAGGGGGGGAGATAAATCTCCTAATTTATCACAAAAAATCTCTGTATTCATCCGGATATGGGGATTTTTTCGTAAATTCGCAGCAAATTAGTTTATCAGAAGATAACAAAATGAGAAAAGTACTGAGCGTTATTATTCTTTGCCTTTCCTTGACGGGATGGGCACAGACAAAAGATTTAATCTTAGGTGGCGAACTGAGTAATTCGGCGGCTACGAGTGTGGAGGATATCGACGAAGTGATGCCTCGCATGAAAGCGTTGGGACTAAACACTGTGTTGGTGCCTGCCTACTGGGAACTGATGGAGCCTACAGAAGGTAAGTTCGACTTTACCCTCATCGACAGCACCATCCAACAAGCACGCAATCTACAACTGAAAGTGGTATTCCTGTGGTTTGGCGCATGGAAGAACTCGATGTCGTGCTATGCACCGTTGTGGTTTAAACAGGACATGAAGCGTTTCCCACGAGCCAGAACGCAGCAGGGTAAGCCGTTAGAGATTGCCAGTTGTTTTTCAGAAAATGTTTTTCAGTCTGACAATAAGGCATTTGAGGCACTGGTGAAACATATCTGCGAGACAGGAAACGACGTGGTGACAATGATTCAGGTGGAAAACGAAATTGGTATGCTGGAGGATGCCCGCGACCACTCTCCTCTGGCAGAAGAGGTATATCAAAAAGGCGTGCCGCAGGAACTTATCAGCTATTTGAAAAAGAACCAGAAGATGCTACATCCTTGGTTGAAAGCGCGTTTCGATGCCAATGGCAAGACTTGGAAGGAGGTCTTCGGTGATGACATCTACACCGACGAGATATTCATGGCCTACTACTATGCCAAGTATGTTGGTCGACTCTGCGAGACCGCCCGAAAATACACCCAGATGCCACTCTATGTAAATGCAGCGATGAACAGTCGTGGCCGCCAGCCTGGGCAATATCCCTCGGCAGGGCCGTTGGCACATCTCATCGACCTTTGGCATTGTGGCGCTCCGCAGTTGCTCTGTCTGGCTCCCGACATCTACGATACGGGGTTCAAGGGCTGGGCTGACCAATATGCGCTACCCAACAACCGCCTCTTTCTCCCAGAAAGCCGTTGCTGTGAGAACAGCGGAGCCCGTGCAATGTATGCCTTTGGTGAGCATCAGGCCTTGGGATTCTCGCCCTTCGCCATCGACCAGG
>JAGCZA010000123.1 GCA_017960525.1 Prevotella sp. | reverse complement strand
GTGTAACTGCCGGCGCCGTTAATCATATTGTCCCACTGACCCTCGTCGGCCAATACCCATGTGCCACCCGTTACGGGAGTGTTAGAGTTCTTGGTGGTCGTGCAAGCCGTATTGGCGTCGCTCCAATTTTTTTTCCCATCGTACTCGTCAGCCAGTGCCAACGCCAGGCCATGGTTGTAGATGGCATCAGCCGTCTCGCTGCCACTATAGACACAGACAATCTTGGCTACAGCGGTAGTGCTGGCATCCCCAGCAGCGGAAGCGTTATTATAGATTTTGCCATCGGCACCGATGACCTTGCCTTTGTCGTCAGTAGTGACCTTGGCCAGTTGATTCTCCGCCATCTTCCAGCTGACGTTATAGCCGTTGCCTGCCACGTAGGTTTTCTTGGTGGATAATGTCTTGATATAGTTCTTGGTGCCGTCGGTGGCACTAACTATGACGTCGTAATCTTGCGTAGGAAAGATAGCCACGTAGATGGGGCCTGCGGCAGCCTTGCGATTGACCTTGTATTCATGATATTGGCCATAGTTGGATTCTGTCTTGGTGACGATGGTCAAGTCCGTGATGGTACTGGTGATGTCGCTGGAGCTGGTGTTATCCTTGAGGGTGATGGCCAGGATGGCAACATCGTTGTTAAGTGTCACCGTGGGAAGGTTTCCATTATTCCAGGAACCTGAACCGCTGCAGAGGTCGGCCTTGCTGCCCAGCGTTTCGAGCGTGCCATCCTGATATTGGTAAATTTCATTCAAGTCCCAACTTCCGCTGCTTTCACGCGTCGTTGCGGGGTAATAGTAGGAAACGTCCTCCGACTTGTCTGGGTTGGTGAGCGTTACCGTGAACTGGGCCGACTTGCCGCTGTTGGTGATGTCGGTGGATTTCAGTGCATTGCTCTCGGCCTTAACTTTTTCCCTGCTCGTGTTCATATAGACCACGGCAATCTTATCGCCCACGGCAAAAGTCTTCTTGCCGTCAGCAGCGAGTGCACGGGTAGAGGCACCACCGTCGAGACTCACGGTCGTCGTCAGGGTTACTATGTTGTTCTGGTTATCGGGCTGCTGCGGATTGTCGATATTGTCTTCGTTGCTGCAGCCGGTCATCACTGCGCCCATCAAAACGAGGGCAGCCATGCTCAGAAATCTAAAAGAATTCTTGAACTTCGTTCCAAATTTCTCACGTTCGGCAGAACTGATACGAGCATTGTTCTGCTCTCTCTTAATCGAAATTTTCATTGCTTACTTCGTTTTAATCGGTTAGTTACTCTTCACCTGGGGTATTCCATTGGTAGTCCTGCAAAGTTCCGCCACCACTACTTCCTGCCAGCAGGGCGGGCTTCTGTCTCAACTCGAAGACCCTCATCGAGGGCTTCTCATACTGTTTTCTTTTTGTTGTCATATACTTCTATATCTTAGTTTATTAACTCGTCAAAACGGGATTCGAAAAGTCAGTCCTGTGTCTTGTGGCGTTGCCCTTATGGTGCCGGCCAGGTGAAGGTAGCAGCCTTCAGCGCGTTCTCCAGCGTCTCGCTGGCCCAGGTTTTGTTAGTTCCGTCGTAATACTGGGTGTCGCCGATGGTGATGGTGCCGCAGGTGGGTGTGCCATTGACATCATTGTAGCCGAAGCCGACGCTGTATGGGGAAGTGTCGCCCTTGGTGGCGGTGACCGAGGCTGAGTTGCTGATGGTGATGTTGCCACAATGGCTGTTCAAACCACAGCCGATGCCGGCCGCTTCTTGTCCGCCCTTAGCGGTGACGGTTCCGCCGGTGATGGTGATGTTGCCGCAACGGGCAGAAAATCCTTCGCCAGCGCCGATGCCCGCAGCATAGTCGCCGCCCGTGGCGGTGACGGTTCCGCCGGTGATGGTGATGTTGCCGCAAATATGCTCTTTGGAACTGCCGATGCCCGGTGATTTATTATGGCCAATGGCGTTGACGGTGCCGCTCTCGATGCGGATATTACCACAGTTATTGTTGATGCGTCCACCGATGCCTGGGCCATAGACATATTCGTTTGGGTGCAATGAATTGTTGCTCTGGACGTTGAGTGTGCCGTCACCACGGATGGTGAGCGTCTTACCCACTGGCACGGAGATGCCAGGCTGGAAAAAGTAGAAGCCGCGCACGCTGTTGACGTCCTTGAGGACGATGGTTGCGTCGCCCTCGCAGGTGAGGCCTGCCCAGTCGTAATTTTCATGGTCCCAGCCTGCGATAGTGGCCCCTTGGAGGGTGACGGTGGCTCCGTCGGTGATGGATATCTTAACGTTAACGTCTTCAGGAAGTGTACCCGTCAGCACGTCGCCATTGACGGCTATGTAGGGTTTAGAGAGCTTAGAGAGATCAATAGTGGCGGGCTGCTGTTTCGTCATCTGCACCTTCACCTCGTAGTATTTGCCACAAAGGAAGGTGACATCACTACAGTCATAGGTATATACATCGCCCTTGGCCGTGACGGCCTTCAAGTGGTAGTCGAGCTCTACGCCATCTGAGTTGACGGCTACGTACAAAGCATTGGTTGGCGAAACTGGTTCTACGAAAATTATTCCATAATGGTCATCGACCTCGAGCCTTGTGACATTCATGGGTGTCGTGGCGTCGGCTTTGTCAACGAGGGTGAACTTCACGATAGCCTGCTGGCTCTCAAGGGTGATGCCGCCCTCGATGGTGACGAGGTAGTATTCGTCGCCATCTGGATCTTTCACTACGCTTGTCTTGATTTTGTCGGACCCTGCCTCCACGGTACACAAGGCGTAGTCGAACTTCTCCTCGATGCTGTTCTCGCCGTCCTTGCTGAGCAGCACGCCCGATTGCCGCGAGTAGTCGTAACTGGCGGAGTGCAGGTGGAACTCTATGTCCTCTTCAGGGTCTAACTCGTCCAACTCGCCCGTCAGGGTGGCCTTTGTCGGATCGTCGGGGTCGGGTGTGGGGGTCAGCGTGCCGAGTTCATCATCGTCC
>JAGCZA010000122.1 GCA_017960525.1 Prevotella sp. | reverse complement strand
AGCGTCTCAACGACTACGAGACCATGGGGGCATTGTTTGAGCAGCAGCGGGCTGATCTCATGGCACTCACACTCTGGCAACGGCTACTGGCTATCATCAAACACTTGTTGGAGGTATTAGCTGACGTGCTGGGCGTGACATGTGAGGAACTTTCCGCAAGTATTGTACGAGACGAGAAAATGCTGGGAAAGTACATCGTCATGGCTGAAGCGTTGAAAAAACTTGATGAGGCGGCATGATATGGGACAAATTGAATATCAAACATTTAGAACACTCGCAAAGGGTGGGAAACTTTAGTCAATTAATATCAACTATCGCACGTTTCGGGCGTTAAAAGTGTAAAAAGCGGGCGAACAAATGATTTGACCTTCGGTCGAATCTGTGTCATAATGCATAATTCACAATTCATAATTGATTGCACTCCGAAAATCCTTTCTGCCGAAAACGATGGAGGAGCACAGTTTTTCGTTGCTTTCTTGGCGGAATAGGGTTTTCGGAGTGGACTGATGAATTAATCTGTAATCGTTGTTTCTGAGAAATAGAACTCGCGCAGGGGCTTTGTGACTTTCTCGCCCTTCAGCGTCAACTTTTCCTGCAACTTGATGTCGGCAGATGAGGCGCCTACCTTGATGACATAGGTGCCTGGACTGACATTCCACTGGCGTTGTCCCTTGTGACTGTAGTAACCGAACTGCTCTGTGTAGAGTTTCACGGTCACCGTCTTGCGCTCGCCTGGCTGGAGGGGAACGCGGGCGAAGCCCTGCAACTGGATGCGACGGATGGGCTGGTCGTCGCTGGTGGGCGAAAGATATAGTTGCGCAATCTCATCGGCAGCCACCTTGCCCGTGTTCTTCACCTCGAAGGAGAGGGTGATGCTCTCGTCTTTTGTCGAGGCCTCGCCGGCGACCTTTAGGTTGCTGTACTCAAATGTGGTGTAACTCAAGCCGTAGCCGAAGGGCCACTGCGTGTTCGGTGTGGCGAAGATGGGGCCGGCGGCGTTGAGCGAGGGATGGACAGCAATGGGCGAGGGGTTGTTGTAGCACATGGGCTCGTAGACCTCGGTGTTGGGATAACTGACGGCGAGTTTGGCCGACGGCGACACCTTTCCATAAAGGATATCGGCCACGGCGTTGCCACCCTCTTCGCCAGGATACCATGCCTGAATGACGGCGGCGCATTGCTCGGCAATGCCCGAAATGACCTGTGCACGTCCGCCGAACACCACAAGCACCACGGGCTTGCCGGTGGCCAGCAATTCCTTGACGTACTGCTCCTGTTTGCCTGGCAGGCGAAGGCCTTGGCGGTCGCGGTTCTCACCGCAGAGCATCACGTTCTCGCCAACGGCGGCAATAATGATGTCGCACTGCTGTGCCATTTGGAGGGCCTCGGCCTTGTCGGCCTTTTCGCCAGAATCGACCTTTCGGTGCAGGATTTCATACTCCCAGGCCCGCTCGTCGCCGCTGACGGCATACTTGGTCTCGATGGTGTCTGTCCAGTCGCAGCCACGGGAGTACATCATATTGACCCCTTCGGGCTGACGGGCTTTCATACCTTCCAGCAGTGTGACGACGTGGGGATGGTCAAGGTCGTTCTCCACTTTCTTCCAGAAATAGGTCATGGCGGGGAAGGAATAGTCGCCGCACATGGCCCACATCGAGTTGGCGTTGGGGCCAGTAAGAAGGATGTTGAGGGTTGAGGGTTGAGGGGTGAAAGTTGAGTGTTGAGGGTTGAGAGTTGAGAGAATGGGCAAGATGCCTTTGTTCTCAAGGAGGACGATGGACTGTACGGCGATGTCGTAGGCCGTCTGGCGTTCCTCTGGGGTGTCAAGCAGGATTTCCTCCTTGGCATACAGGTAAGGTTCGCTGTCGAAGAGGCCTGCACGGAACTTATGGCGCAGCACGTTCTTCACCGCCCGTTCCAGCACCTCGGGCTTCACCAGCCCTTGGTCGATGGCCTCCTGCAAATACTGGTAGTTGGCACCAAATGGGAAATCGACATCGTTGCCGCCATTGATGGCTGCCGCTGCCTTATGTATCTGGTCTTCGAGGCCAGGCAATTGGTCGATGGCGGTATAGTCGCTGACAATCATACCGTCGAAGCCCACATAGCCGCGCAGGATGTCCTGCAATATCTCGCTATTGGCTACGCAGTTGGTGCCGTGCACGGCATGGTAGCCAGGCATAACGACGCGGCTGCCGGCCAGACGTATCATTGCCTCGTGGGGAAAGAGTATCTCCTCCATCAGTTCCTTCTCGTCGGCATCACCCCCGCCGCCATAGCCGAGATAGTGCTTGGAGCAGGCGCCAACGCCTTTCTTGAGGTCGCCCTGCTGCAAGCCTTTCACGAAAGCCACGCCCATGACGGCTGACAGGTAGCCGTCTTCACCATACGACTCTTCAAGACGGTTGAAACTGGGTGTGCGACACACGTCGACCATTGGCGACAACGACAGCACACCGCCCATTTTGCGCATGGCAATGCCTGTCTGACGGGTCTTCAGTTCGGCCAGTTCGGGGTTGAACGAGCAGGCCTGTCCTATCTGCTGGGGGTAGATGGTGGCGCCCCTTGTATTGACGCCCGACAGCACTTCCTCGTGGAAAAGGGCGGGGATGCCATTGGGTGTTTGGTGTATGAGCCAGTCCTGTACGGCCGCCACGCGGTCGCGCAGCACGTTGGGGTCAACGGGCTTCTGGCTGGCATATTGCGAGAAGTGGCCGATGCCGTTGGGAATCAGTTCGCGGCATTTCGCCGTGTCCAACTGCCCCTGCTCGTCGAGGAGGTCGTCCATATACATGCTCCTCAACTGGGCAATGCGCTCCACCTGGGACATCTTCCCATAGAGTTCATCGATTTGTTGCTCCAGGTCTGGGGCGGTACTGCATCCGACTAAAAGTGCGGTCATGCACATCATTTTGAATCCTTTCATTGTTTAGTGGTATTTGTCTGGGAGGGGAGCAAGTGGTGTTAACTGGTGGTGTTGCCCTTCCAGCCCTTTGCCATAAAAAAGAAGCCGATGGCAATGAAGGGGAGCGAGAGGATTTGGCCCATGTCGATGGGCAGCGATGCCTCGAAGGCCTCCTGAACTTCCTTGGTGTATTCGATGAAGAAGCGGAAAGTGAAGATGAAAGCCAGGCAGAAGCCGAAGAAGAAGCCTGTGCCCACCTTCTGCGGCATCTTCTTGTAAAGCAAGACGCAGAGCAGGAAGTAAATGGCATAGGCGATGGCCTCGTAGAGTTGTCCGGGATGTCGCGGCAATAGGTCCACGCGCTCAAAGACAAAGGCCCAGGGCACATCGGTGGCACGTCCGATAATCTCGCTGTTCATCAGGTTTCCCAAACGGATGAAGCAGGCCGTGATGCCGGTGGCAATGGCAATGTTGTCGAGCACCTGCCATACGGGCATCTTCTCCCGCTTCACGTAGAGCAGGAGGGCCAGGATGAGGCCGGCAGTGCCGCCGTGGCTGGCCAGTCCTTGGTAGCCTACCATCTGCCACGAGCCGTCCTTGGTGAAGTGGATGGGCAGCAGCATCTCTACGAAGCCGTGCCACGAGGTGAGATAATAGTCGGGCTGGTAAAACAGGCAGTGGCCCAGGCGTGCGCCCACGAGGATGCCGATGAAGCAGTAGACGAAGAGTGGTTCGAACTTCTCCTGCGGAATCTTCTGGTCGATGTAGAGCCAGCGCACCATCAGATAGGCCAGCAGCAGGCCGATGAGCCAACAGAGTGAATACCAGCGCACGGCGAAGGGGCCGATGCTGAATGCTTCGAGTGAGGGGTTCCAAAGGACAAATAATTCAAAATTCATAATTCACAATTCATAATTAATCTGTTGGGTTGTAGCCGAAGTTGTCGAGGGCTTTCTTTGAGGAACGCCAGTCTTTGTCCACCTTGACGAAGACTTCCAGATAGATGTGCTTGTCAAAGAACTTTTCAAGCGCTTTTCGGGCCTCGGTAGAGACTTTCTTCAGTGCCACGCCCTGGTGTCCGATGATGATGCCTTTCTGGGATTCGCGCTCCACGTAGATGACGGCATTGATGTGTATCTGACGCTCGTCCTCCTTGAAACGCTCGACCACCACCTCTACCGAGTAGGGAATCTCCTTGTCGTAGTAGAGGAGTATCTTTTCGCGGATAATCTCGCTGACGAAGAAGCGGGCGGGCTTGTCGGTGAGTTGCTCTTTGTCGAAGTAGGCTGGGCTTTCAGGCAGCAGTTCGCCGATGCGGCACAGCAGCAGGTCGGTGCCAAACTTGTTCTTGGCCGAAATGGGCAGGATTTCAGCCTTGGGCAGCAGCCCGTGCCAGCGGTCGACGATGGCGGTGAGTTTTGCTTGCGAGTTCTCCGTCAGTTCGTCAATCTTGTTAATCAGCAGCAACACGGGGATATCCATCTGTTGCACCTTTTGCAGGAAGTCGATGTTCTTCTCGGGGTTCTCCACGACGTCGGTGACGTAGAGCAATATGTCGGCGTCGGCAAGTGCTGACTCCGAGAAGGCAAGCATCGACTCCTGTAACTTATAACTGGGCTTGAGCACCCCTGGCGTGTCGCTGAGCACGATTTGCATATCGGGCGTATTGACAATGCCCATAATGCGGTGGCGCGTGGTCTGTGCCTTGAAGGTGGCAATGGAGATGCGCTCGCCCACGAGTTGGTTCATCAGGGTGGATTTGCCCACGTTTGGATTACCAACGATATTTACAAAGCCTGATTTGTGGTTCATTTCTTTCGGGAAGTTAGACGATGGTTATTTGGGGCTGACGTTGATGGTCATCGCCTTGGTGAGGCCTCGGAACTCTGGACTGTAGGCGCAACTCACGGCGCAGGTACCCGTCTCGTACTGGCCGATGCGGTCCACATAGTATTCCGTCTCGATGACGTGCTTGCCCTTTGACAACTGGTCGAAGTAGAAGTTGGTGGTGCAGTCGCGTGGCGTGATGTAGTAGCCGCGCTGGTAGCCGCTCTTTTGGCTGACAGGCTCCATACAGGCAGCCCGCTTGTCGATGACTTGCACAAAGTCGTAGTCGCGGTCGGCCACGATGGTGATGCGCACCCTCACGCGGTCGCCAACCTTCAGGCGGTAGGTGTCGCCAGTCTTGTCAACATCCAAAATCTCCCTTGTCACGCTGATGCCGCTCTGTTGGTCGGCAATGTTGACGGTGGGCTGGAAGAACTGCGCGTAGACGGCTCCCCACGACGTGCCTTTAGAGGTCTTTTCAGCGGTAAACTCCTTCTTGCCTTCGGCTGGCATTGCCGTCTTCACATAGCCCAGTCCGGCTGTGGCCGGTGGTGTCTGCAGTTGCTCTCCGTCCACACTGAGCACGGTCTTCTCCTGTGGGGCGAGGGACTGCGTGTTGTCGTTGAGGAAGGCATAGACGGCATCGACGCTGGTGAGCGGCGTGTCCCAAGCCTGTGTGCGCTTCTGCTGCAAGAGCCAGCGCTGCATCTCGACAATGGTGAGCGAGTCGTTGGGCGTAAGCCGCTTGATGGCCTCGATGGCGGCCACCTGTGTGGGGATGCGGTAGTCGCGCCAGGAATAGAGGGCGCGGTCGGTGTCGTAGTAGCGGCCCATATCCTCACGGTAGACGGTGTATTCCTTCAGACTCTTGATGTATGTCTTGTTGTTCAGCACGATGGCCGTCATAGCCTTGTCGTAGATGCTCTGCCGCTTCACTTCCTTCTTGAGCAGTTTCTTCAGGTAGTCATTGGCGGCCTGCACCTTTGACGGCAGTTTGCGCCCATCGACAGCACAGATGTAGAGCCACTCCAGCGTGGTGTGGCTGGGGAACGTCGGCTTCACGCCCTTCTTCTCCCATTTCTTCATTTCCTTCACAATTTCAACTACCTCGTTACCCATAAACTTGAACGAGCGGTCGAGCATCTTCTTGGTCTTGGTGGCATACTTGTCGTTTCCGTCACCAATCATATCGTTCAGACGGACGAACATCTGGCTGATGCTGACAGTCATATAGAGTGAGCCGCGCATACCCGGCCACCAACTCCACGAGCCGTCGGGCTGCTGCAGTTCCTTCACCTTGTCGAGTGACTTCTCTAAGCGCTGGCTCATCAAGTTCTGGTCGAAGAAGTCGGCCAGACGGTGCTTCTGTTCCTGCTCTTGGTTGGCGTCTATCACCCAAGGTGTCTCAGTGAGCAGCAAGTCTTTCAGTTCCTCGTTCTTCTGGAGGGCGCTGTTCAGTGATGTCTCCGTTCCTGCTTCGCGCATCCATTGCTCGAAGACGTGCTTGGCCTGCGGGTTCTGGTCGACGATATACTGCCCCAACGTATTGGAATAGACCGATGCCGACTGGCAGATGGCGCAGTCGTCGTCGGGATGGCCCAGCGTGGGAAGGGCTTGGATGAGCAGCCAGACGGGGTTGTTGGTGTACTCGAAGGTGAGTTTGGCCTGTGTGGCATCGGAGGGCACCATCTTCGTCAGGTCGATGAGTTTCGTGCCAGGCTCGTGCTGTGTGAAGGGCATAGTCACAGTGACGTGCTCGCGGTTGGGCAGCAGAGGCAGATAGTGCTGCTCGCCGTCGCTCGCCCCCTCGCCGCTGACGGTGACGCGGGCTATGAGCAGCGACAAGTCGAGTTTGGACAAATCCTGCTTGACATCGAACTGCACGCTGGTAGTGGTGCCCTGCTCAAGACTCACTTCCTGCCTGCTTTCTGCCACAGGGCGCTCCGTCTCGGGGTCGAGCAGTTGCAGGCGTGCCGTACCCTTGAAGGGCTTTTCGCTGGTATTGATGACGCGGGCGCTGATGACGGCCTTGTCGCCCTGGCGCAGGAAGCGCGGCATGTTGGGCTGTATCATCACATCCTTCTTAGCTATGGCCTCGCCGCCCAGGCTGCCGTACATCATATCGCGGCTATGGGCCACACTGAGCAGCCGCCACGTGGTGAGGCTTTCGGGCAGGGTGAAGCGCAGAGCCACACAGCCGGCACTATCGGTGGTGAGCTGCGGATAGAAGAAAGCTGTCTCGTTCAGGTTTTCGCGCACTTCCACCTTTGGCTCCTCAACAGCCTCCTCCTCTTCTATCTTTTCGTCCAAATTTAAGCTGCCAATGGCCATTTCCCGCTCAAGAACTGGTTCAGGCATGGCGCGGTCCTCCATCACGGCTCCCTTCATCAACATGGGGGCGCTACCCACTTCGTTGTAGTATCTGCGACGGCGGTAGACCCACCGCGAGGGATAGACGGAGTGGTCGAAATGGGTGAACGACAGGCTTTCCTGACGGAAATAGCCTGTGGATATATATCCGTTGAATGAGAGGGAACCCCACGAGGGTGCATGCCACGCTGTTGATGGCGCGGAAAGATTAAGATATGGGCTGAGTCCCCACCAGTGTGGCTGCAGCTGGTCGAGGCTCTTGTCGTAGAGGGTGGCCATAAGCTGTGCGTCGGCGGGGTTGCCGTCAGGGTCGGTGATGGTGAGCGTCCACTCCTCCTGCTGTCCTGGCGTCAGGCGGTCGCGGAAGGTCTGCCACTTCATGCGCAGCTGTCTGTCTGGCACGGGCCTTCTGATGGTGGTCTCGTGGTGGTGTGCCTTTCCGTCTTTCATCCAGGCGAAGGCAAGGAGTATGGCGTTGCCGTACTCGTCTTTGTAGTTGAACTTGCGGTTAAGCAGCTCTCCGTTGCGCTCCACGGTTCCGCTCTCAATGATTTTCTTTCCTGAGAAGATGGTGTAGAGCATGTGCAGGTTGCGGGCCGACGAGCCTACCTGCAGGGTGACGGGCGAGCCGTCGGCGGGGAACTGGCTGTGGCTGACGTAGAACCAGTCGTCGGTCTGCTCGGCTGGCCGCCGGTCGTCGAGCGAGAACACCAGGAAGCTGGCCTCCACCGTGTCCTTGTCGCAGATGGCCTTAATGGTGTGGCGTCCGCTCTTCATGGCAGGGATGTTTACCGGCTCGTTGGCTTTTGCGTTGAGCCATCGCCCGGTGTTGTCGAAGCGGTAGCGCACCTTGCCCTCGACGGGCAGTCCGGCGGCATTGCGCAGGCTGGGCGTGAACGTGGCCTGCTCGTCGACGCGCACTTCGTCGGGGGCATCAAGGCTGAAGCCCCTGTTGCGGTTGCCGAGCGGCAGCGAGACCGAGCCTTGGTGTGTCTCCCCGGCCTGGTCGGTCACGTCGGCTGTCACGACAAAGTTGTAGAACATCGGATAGAGCGTTTCGGGCACAGTCAGAGGCATTTCGACGATGAACGAGCCGTCGGTCTCGGTAGTGGTCTCGGCTTCTGCCAGCACCTCGTCGTCGTGGCCCACTCCCAACCGGCCCTGCTCCCAATAATAAGAATAGGAGTACCACCAGAAGGCAAGTCGGCGCATGACCTTGTAGCGCACATTGGCCCCCTGCACGGGAACACCAGCGTAGGAACGGGCTGTGCCCCGCACGCGGAGCACGTCGCCAGCCTTGTAGTCAATGGCCGGACGTGGGATTTCCACTTCAAATGTGGGGCGCTTGTATTCCTCCACCCTGATGGTTTGCGAGTAGTAATTGATTTTCACCTTGAAGTCGCCTGTCAGTCCCTTTGTGGGCAGGGTGAAGCGGGTGGTGCAGGTGCCGTAGCGGTCGGTGGTGACCGTCTCTTCGGCAATTTTCTGGTTGTTGGCGTCGTAGAGTGCGATGTCCACACTTTTGTCGGCCTCCACTTCGTTTTGGAATCCCTTTTTTGTGGTGTAGAGTATGGCGGCCACCTGTACCGACTGTCCGGGGCGGTAGATGCGCCGGTCGGTATAGATGTGGACATTGTGTGTGAGTTCGCTTCCGGCGTAGTAGGAATAGTTTTCGCCGCGTGTCAGCGGCGGACAGGCATTGTCGGTATCGATGGTTGCGAAGATGGTGGCATACCGCTCTTTTTCGCGCTGCTGGTAGATGGCTTCGCCCTTGGCATCGGTGGTCAGGTTGAAGGTCTTCTTGTCTTTATAGTAGCCTATGTCCGACGTGACTTCCAGTTTGGCGCCTGCCAGCGGCTGGCCGGTGGTTGCGCTGACGGCGACGAGCCGCAGTTTTTGCTCCGGCATCGGCAGCGCGAGCACACGCACGTCGCTCACGTAGTAGTAGTGCCGCTCCTTGTAGGTGACGGGATTGCTCTCAAACTCTACCACGTAGACACCCACGGGCAGGCCGGGCAGTTCGATGGAGTCTTCAAACAGCTCGTAGTCAGGATGCCCGCTATAGGTGGTGTTTCTTGCCAGTTCGGGCAGTTCTGTGAGCAGCGGTTTCAGTTTCTTGTAGTCTTCCGCGTCGTTCAGTCGGAGGCTGATGTTTCCCTTTCCCTTCACGCGGTAGACGTGCATGGAGAGGCTGCTGATGCCGCGCATATTTGTGAGGCTGATGGTTTGTTTCTGTCCGGGTATCGCCACCTCGTCTGGTGCAGTTGCGGTGTAGCAGACAGCGGTGAGCATGGCACGCTGGTTGCGCAGTTCTTCCATACGTTTCCACTTGCCCCACCGACCGAGTGCCTCGTCGATATATTCCATCTTCTGCCGTGCATTGGCATCGGTCTGACGGCTCATAAAGTTGTAGCGCTCCAAGGCAACTTCTCCTGTCTCCTCCAGGTCGCCATACTTGCTGATGAGCGAGTCGAGCCGCTGCAGATAGGCCGAAGAGGCCAGTTTCTCACGCCCCTGCGGACGCTCCTGCTGCAGGCACTTGAGCGATGAGAACATAGCGGCTGTGCGGTTGTCGCTTTTCACGTAGTAGTCGCGCATCACGTCGTAACGCCGGGCCTCCCAGGCGATGACGCTCAGGAGGTCGTCGCCGAAGATGCGGCTGTCGTAGCCTTTGTCGACAAGGTGCTCAAAATCAGAAGCCTTTGTGGCGGCCAATTTGTCGGGATGGGCAAGAGCCTTGTCGTAGTACGACTTGGAGATTGCCTCGTAGTTGTCCTCGTCGAGGCTGCGGTTGTCTTTGTAGACGTAGGCCAGCACGGCATCGTAGACGGCACGGAGTACGTCGTCCTTGGCCTCCTGCTCGCGCTTTTTGAGCCTTTCCACAGCACTCTCAAGCGAGTCGGGGCTGACGCTGCACAGGGCACGGGCCTCCTGCAGCTCTGCCCGCAAGAGCCAGTCGTAGTTGCCCTCGGCTTCGGCCTTGGCCACGATTTTGCGTAGTGCGGCCTGTTCGCTCTTGGGCAGGTCGTTTTCTTCAGCGTCTATAACCTCTTCCCAAAGTGAGGCGTATGTCTGTGCAGTCATAAGCAGTGGGATGTTTAGCATAATGGTTAGGATGTACAGGATTTTCTTCATATTGGTGTTCGATTTTGATTTCTTGCGCAAAGATAGTCATTTTTCGCTGGTTGTGCCACCATATTACGTCATTTTATATGAAAGTTTAACGATTATGCGGCGGAGGGCGCTTTTTTTGCCCGTAGGAGCACATTCCCTGTTTGGACGAACCAAACTCCCAGTTTGGACGAACCAAACTCCCAGTTTGGACGAACCAAATTTTTGGGGGTGTTTTGGGCTGATTTTAAAAAATACTTAAATATGTGGAAAAAAAAGAAATGTTTCACGGAAAAAGTGTTATCTTTGCACGCTATTATCAAAGAAAGTAATTGTAAAAAGATTGAAATGGGTAAGATTATTGCATTAGCAAACCAAAAGGGCGGCGTGGGCAAAACGACCACGACCATCAATCTGGCTGCATCGCTGGCCACCCTGGAGAAGACGGTGCTGGTGGTGGATGCAGACCCTCAGGCCAACGCTTCGAGCGGTCTTGGTGTGGACATCAAGGAGGTGGAGTGCTCGTTGTACGAGTGCATCATCAACCACGCTGATGTGCGTGAGGCCATCTATACAACTGACATTGAGGGCCTGGACATCATTCCGAGTCATATTGACTTGGTAGGTGCTGAGATTGAGATGCTGAACTTGGAGAACCGTGAGCGTGTCATCAAGAGGCTGCTCGACCCCATCCGCGACGAGTACGACTATATCCTGATAGACTGTTCGCCGTCGCTAGGTCTTATCACGGTGAATTCACTGACGGCTGCTGACTCGGTGATTATCCCTGTTCAGTGTGAGTATTTCGCTTTGGAGGGTATCTCGAAGTTGCTGAACACGATTAAGATTATCAAGAGCAAACTGAATCCGCGTCTGGAGATTGAGGGCTTCCTGCTGACGATGTACGACTCTCGTCTGCGTCTGGCGAACCAGATTTACGACGAGGTGAAGCGCCATTTCCAGGAACTGGTGTTCAAGACGGTGATTCAGCGCAACGTGAAACTCTCCGAGAGTCCGAGTCACGGTCTGCCTGTGATTCTCTACGACGCCGAGTCCACCGGCTCAAAGAACCACCTGGCTTTGGCGAAGGAGATTATTTCGAAGAGTTGAGAGTTGAGTGTTTAGAGTTGAGAGACTTTACTTTTGAGTGTTGAGGACGTTTTTTAAATATGGTATGGAATTCAATTTCAGAAAATTAAATGTATATTATCAATCTTTGGACTTGGTGGAATATGTTTACGAAAAGGTAGGGCATTTTCCTAAGGAGGAGAAATATGCGCTTGGCGACCAACTGCGAAGGTCTATTGTTTCTGTTCCTTCAAATATTGTAGAGGGAGTCGGAAGATTTACAGACAAAGAGAAGGCTCATTTTATAAGTATGGCATATAGTTCATTGATGGAAGTTTTGTGTCAAATGGAAATAGCATATAGAATCAAATATATAAATAAAGAGGAATTTAGGACAGGGGAGGAAAAAATTGAGAGTGTTGCCAAAATGCTATCAGGGCTACGTAACTCATTTGTAAAGTCTCTAAACTCTTAACTCTCAACTCTCAACAAAAATGGCTGTTAGAAAGAAATATGACAAGAGTGTGCTGGGCCGTGGCCTGGACGACATCGGGAGCGGGCGCGGTCTGGATGCGCTGATTGACACGAGTGAGGTGAAGACGCAGGGGTCGTCGAACTTGAACGAGATTCCCATCAGTCAGATAGAGCCTAATCCTGACCAGCCTCGCCGTGAGTTTGATGAAACTGCGATGCAGGAACTGGCGGGGAGTATCAAGACGATGGGTATCATTGCGCCTATCACTTTGCGCCAGGTGAGTCCTGACCACTACCAGATTATTGCAGGTGAGCGTCGCTGGCGGGCTTCGCAGATGGCGGGTCTGGAGTCGATTCCGGCCTATATCCGCACGGCTGACGATGAGAGCGTGATGGAACTGGCGCTGGTAGAGAATATCCAACGCGAGGACTTGAACGCGATTGAGATTGCACTAGCCTACGAGCATCTGGCCGAACAGAGCGGTATGACGCAGGAGAAAATCAGTGAGCGCGTGGGCAAGAGCCGTACAGCCGTGACCAACTATATGCGCCTGCTGAAACTGCCCGCACAGATTCAGATGTCTCTGAAGAACAGGGAGATAGATATGGGTCACGCCCGTGCGCTGTTGGCCATCGACTCGCCCTCGATGCAGCTCAAGCTGTTCCGCGATGTGCAGAAAAACCAATATTCTGTACGCAAGGTGGAGGAGATGGTGCAGATGCTGAAGAGCGGCGAAGATGTTCAGACGGCGAAGCATAAGATAGTGTCGAAGGTGCAAGTGCCGAAAGAGCTGACACGCCTGAAGGACGAGCTGGCTGCAGCCATAGAGGCCAAAGTCCAGTTGACGATTGGCAACGGCGGAAAAGGCAAAATCAGCATCCCCTTCGCCAGCGAAGAAGACCTGAAACGTATATTGGAAGCACTAAAAGTAACGATATGACAGACGAAATTACACTACAGCCCGGACAGCAACAGCTACAGGCAGAAAAGCCTGCAGAGGCAGAACAGGAAAGGCCATTGCAACAACAGATGCAGCAGGCACAGTATGCCTCAGGTGTACCGTGCCCCAAATGCGGCACGATCAACACCCCCGACTCTCAGTTCTGCGCCTCCTGCGGTGCGAATCTGCGGCAGATGCTCTGCCCCATTTGTGGTAGCGAAATTGATGCCGACGCCGACTTCTGCGAAGTGTGCCATCACTATATCAAGCGAGATGTATGTTCTTTCTGTGGTGCCCACATCAGCGACAGCGACGACTTCTGCCCTGAGTGCGGCTCGCCACGGGGCGGCATCGTATGCCCTATGTGCCACACGCTCAACGAGTTCTCGTTCTGCAAGCAATGCGGACAGCCCATCACGGAAGAGGCGCGCCAGCTGTTGATGCGCGTGCGGGAGATGCCCGAATACAAGGCTCTGATGGCTCTGGCCCACGAATACAATGAGCTACAGATGGAACTGCCCTATACAGACGAGCAAGACCGTGAACGCGACAAGGAACTGTCGAAGCTGCGTGAACGCGTGCTCCGTCTGCTTGCCGAAGACGAGGGCGAGGAGGCTCCCCTGGTGGTGCCACGCCAGCGCCAGCGGTTCACCAAAGAGGAACTTGACGCCAACAAGAAGCGCAAGATGGAACAATTGTCGGAGCTGCTCGACCGAATGTCGGCCGTTCCAGAGCCGACGCCTGCCAAGGTGAGGAACTATGCAATGGCCCAGAAGCCTGCCGGCGTGCGTCTGGCCTGGCGCTGCAACTACAAAAATGCCCTGCACTCAAGTCCTTGCGGCTGTGCCAAGCCCCAGATGGGCGGCAAGTGGGTGATTCTGGGCCACCACTCGAATCAGGAAATCAAGGATGACAAATAAGACTGAACATTGAATAATGGCTGACGAGACTTTTGACAAGACTATCGTATATCCAGGCGGGGCCGACGATGACAGAACAATGGGGGCCACCGATGCCACACTTCGGAAGGCTGACAGTACAATGGATGCCACCGGGGGCACTTTGGGAACAACCGACCGCACACTACGCCCACAAAATGCAGCAATGCCGCTGACAATGCCCGACAACAGCAAGTCAGCAGGTCAGCGCGTGTTCAACCTTAAGGGCGAGGAGTATCAGGAGGTGCGCTCTCTGAGCGACAATTCGGGCGAGGCCCAGGTGTTCCTCGTTTCCAAAGACGACAAGGAGTATGTGCTGAAGGTGTACTACCCCAATTTCGACATCAACAAGAAGGTGCTCCAGACGGTGCGCTCGCTACAGTTCGAAATGATTGTCCATGTCTTAGACTACGGCAAGACATACGTTGGCAGCAAGAACCGCCATTACGAACTGATGGAGTATCTGCGCGGGGGAACTCTCCTCGACCTCAAGCTGAAAGGCGATGTGAACCGATTCCGCCGACTGGCGCTGCAAGGTGCCGCCGCACTGGCCTATTGCCACAAGAGCGGTCTGCTGCACAAGGATGTGAAGCCCACAAACTTCTTCTTCCGTGACGAAGCCCAGAAGCAGTTGGTGCTGGGCGACTTCGGCATCTCGGCCCTCCAAGATGTGCCTGGCAAGCCCTACCGCACCACACAGGCCCGCACGCCCGTCTACGCGGCCCCGGAAATGTATATTGATGTCATCGACGGCGTTGTCGATATCACCGAGGCAGCCGACTACTATTCCCTCGGTATGACGCTTTTTGCTCTCTGGCTGGGCGAGAACCCCATCAGCACCAACGAGCGCAATATGATGAAGTTGAAGAACGAGGGCCGTCTGCCACGCTTGGGAGAATTGCCTGAAAACATCAGGAAACTGGTGCAGGGCCTCACGGCTGTGAACCAGCAGAACAGATGGGGCTACCAGCAGGTGGAGCGGTGGTTCCTGGGCGAGGATGTGCCCGTGGACTTCTCATCTCCTTTCCTGCGCTACAAGAGCTTTATGGTCGACCCGGAACGCAACCTCGTGGCCGACAATGTGCTCGAACTGGTGCCTATGTTGCTGCAAAACGAGCAGTTGGCCAAAAACTATCTCTACAACGGCCAGATTGTGCAATGGCTCGATGCCTGCGGCAATACGAAGCTGTCGGCACTTGTGAAAAACATCGTCACCAACAAATATCCTAACGATCAGGATGCAGGCCTGATGGCGGCTTGTTTCGCCATGACCCCTACCCTGCCCTACCACGACCTGGACGGCATGGCCTGCGAAGACGTCCACGAGCTGTCAGCCGCCCTGCTGACCAACGCCAACAAGTACGGTCTGATGCTGCGCAATCCCAACGACAACGTCTTTCTCTGGTTGGAGAGCCACACGAAGCTTGACATCGCACGCTTGCGTTCCTACTTCGGCCCTGATGCAGACTACAGGGTAGGTTTGCTCCGTCTGGCATACGAAATCGATGGCGAACTGCCATTCCTGCCGAAGGTTCAGTCGATGACCATCGAGGAAATTATCCACGCCTTCGGACACGAGCAACTGCCCGACGACGCCTGGCACTCCCTTGTCGACGGCAGACTGTTCTCCTGGCTCCATGCCCACTATGATGTGACCCTCACCGAACCTGTCCGCCAGCTGACAGAGGGCAAGCCCTACTCGAAGGCTCTTGCCTACAAGGTGCTTTACACCATACAGCCTACTGTGGCCTACGACCTGGTGCGGGCAATGACACCTGCAGCCGTGGGAGACTTGTTGGCCCAACAGATGATTGAGCACCAGCAAGCCCACGAGGCCGAGCTGGCAACGATCTTTGCCGATTTCACCGACACCGCCAACGGACGGTTCGCCTACTACGCACAGAAACACGGCTGGCAACAACTGCTGGCAGAGGCCCAAGCCTGCTTCGACCTGGAGAGCGACGACAACCGCAACCGCCTCGGAGCCTACGACCTGCGCACTGCCCTCTACCGTTTCTGCCGCATATTAGGAACCATACCGTCCTACCGCCTGTCCGACGGCACGATGCTCACCAACGGGCGCCATCTGCCACAATTGAACCCGCAGCAGATGAAGGGGGAAATGCGCAACGGTGCGCTTCCGCAATGGCTCGCCGTGGCTTACCACGAAAACCCAGACAAGGACTTTACCGAAGAGTACAGCTACGAGCGGGAACTGGAGGCATGGGTGATGGCACTCGGCCAGCTGGACCCCCAGCAGCAGTACTTCCGCCGCCTTATGAAGGCAAAGGAGGAGACTCAGGCAAGAACCACCAGCGTAAGGAAGCAATGGCAGTCGGCCAGCACCATCGAGCGCCTGTGGAAATTCGGATTCCTGGCCGCCGCCGCCGTGTGGATTGTGATGGTCTTCGTCTACGGACTGGACGACCGCACATACATTTTCCGACATCCCATCTCCACCTTCATCCTTCCCGTTGGAGGTATGACGGGTATTATCGTGGCCACACGCTCTTATTTCAAAGGCTTCGGCTCCACCATCTCTATGCTCTTCGGGGCACTTGGCTTCGCATCGGTGTATATTCCATACTACACGCTACGCTACATTGACGCCGAAAAGCCCAATTTGTTCCATATCGTTGTGGCCATATTCTCTGTGGTCTACATCATCGTTTGCTACCTCACCGACTTCAAGAGGTCGCAGAATATGGATCCGGCTATGCTCGACCAAGTGCTTAAGAATCAGGACATTCGGTCGCAACTGCTTGACCCCCTCTACTACACTTTCAAGACCCGCTCCCAGCGCTACAAAGCCAGCAGCTTCAGCCTGCTCGACGATGTCGCCGACCAGGTGCGCTCGATGTCGGGAGAAACAGTCGTGCACTATATCCTCTGGACGGTCTTCGCCCTCGTTATGATTGCCGGCCTGAGCATCCTCAGCCCCAAACTGCTGGGGCTGCTCTCGTAACTTAACAACAAAAGCAAAGTCTCTCAACACTCAACTCTCAACTCTCAACACTCAACTCTCAACTCTCAACACTCAACACTCAACCTATATGATTTGCCAACTCTGTCAAAAGGAGAATCGGTCTGTAGCCAAGTTCTGCAAATGGTGCGGACAGCCACTTGTGTCCAAACGGGTTCTCGACAAACTGGTGGGACTCGACGACGTAAAGGCACAGTTGAAGACCATCGTCGACACCTACGCCTATCTGCACTCAAGAAAAGACATTGCCGGCGTGCGGCTGTCGGTCAACGCCATCATCATCGGAGAGACCGGCACTGGCAAAACAGCCCTCTCTGAAATCATTCGCGACTACTTCTACCAGCACCAGATCATCGACAAGCCCAAGCTGACGATGGTCGATGCTGTAGACTATCAGCGGTTTGTCGACAAGTGGGAAGAGAACATCAAGAAGGCCCGTGGGGGCATACTTTTCTTCGACAACGTGCAGAAGCTGCTGCCCGACAAATACTCCAACCAGGTGAACCCGCTCGACAAGCTCTTCGTCGAGATGGACAAGTGGAACGACAATCCCATCGTCATCATGGCCGGACTGCCGAAGGGACTTGATGACTTCCTGGAAAACAACCCAGCAGTAAAGAACCGCTTCAAGTACATTTTCCGCCTGCCTGTTCCGGGAAGCCACGAACTGTGCGGCATTACCAAGCAGACACTCTCCACCAAGTACGGACTGGCAGCTTTCTCGTCGGAAGCCGACCACCAGCTGGAGCGCTACTTCAAGTACCAGATTAAGATTAAGGACGAGACCTTCGGCAACGCCCACCTGGCCATGAAGACGGCAGAAGACATCTTCACCTCGTTCATCAGCCGTGGCGCACAGAACATTCAGGTGGAGAAAGACGACATCAAGGGATATGTGCCTGAGGAACGCTCACTCAACGACATTCTGAGCGACCTCGACACGTTTATCGGCATGGACGATGTCAAGCAGGCCGTGCGCGAGATGGCCTACTCTGTGCAGAACAGCCTGCAACGGGCAGAGCGCGGACTGGGCGAACAGCAAAAGATGTCGATGCACATCGTACTGACAGGTAATCCTGGTACCGGCAAGACGACCATCGCCCGTAAGCTTGGCGAAATTCTCGCAGCCATCGGATATCTTGACTCCGGCCACGTGGTCGAGGTAGACCGCTCGAAGATGGTCAGCCCCTATCAGGGAGAGACACCACGTGTGGTCAACCAACTGTGCGACAAGGCTATGGGCGGTATTCTCTTTGTTGACGAGGCCTACACGCTCGTTCCCGTCAGCCAGGCTGGCGACCGCGACGTGCAGGGCACGCAGGCACTGGAGACGCTGATGAAGCGAATGGAGGACGACCGCGACAAGTTCGTCGTCATTGCTGCCGGCTACCAGACGGAGATGGACAACCTCTTCCGCATCAACCCAGGCGTCAGGAGCCGCTTCAACTATTTCCTCAACATCGCCGACTACACGCCCGAAGAGCTCTTCCAGATTATGCAGGTCTTCGCCAAGGAGAAGAAGTACCAGTTCTCGGAAGAGGCTACCGAACTGGCGCAAAAGATGATTAAGGAACTCTACAAGCAGCGCGACAAGGACTTTGCCAACGGTCGCACTATGCGCTCGCTCTTCGACGAAATGTGCAAACGCCAGGCACGCCGACTACAGGAGGGCGATATGAGCCACATGACTAACGAGGAGCTGATGACCATCCAAGTCGAAGATATTCCTTACGAGGATCCGCAGGCGGTTGACTACACCCTCTGCCTCAAGAAATTCGACGGTATGGTCGGACTTGAGGCCGTCAAGAAGGAGGTCACAAACCTTGCCGCCTTCCTCAACCTGCAGATTAAGCGCGGAGAGACCAACACCTCGCAGGGCAAGCACTATGTCTTCACAGGTAATCCCGGCACGGGTAAGACTACTGTGGCACGCATTATGGCCGACGTCTTCAAGACGCTGGGCATACTGTCACGTGGACAGCTCGTCGAGGCAGACCGCTCCGCACTCGTGGCCGGATTCGCCGGTCAGACGGCCATTAAGACTAACCAGCTCATCGACTCGGCTATCGGTGGCGTGCTCTTCATTGACGAGGCTTACACGCTCAAGTCCAACGACCAAGATGCTTTCGGCAGCGAGGCTATCGACACGCTGCTCAAGCGACTGGAGGACGACCGGGGCAAGTTCATCTGCATCGTGGCCGGATATACCGAGCAGATGCACGACTTCATCGACTCCAACCCCGGTCTGAAGAGCCGATTCACGCAGACCATACACTTCGATGACTACACGCCCGACGAACTCACCCAGATCTTCGTCAATATGGCCACGTCGAAGAACTTCGTCATCGACGATGAAATGCAGACCGCCATCCACCGCCAGTTTGAGCAGCTCTATCTGCGGCGCGACAAGAATTTCGGCAATGCACGCGAGGCACGCCGAATCTTCGACCAGACCGTTGAGCGGCAGAGCCAGAGGCTGGTGGAGCAAATGAGCCAGTCGGACGTTGCAGTAACCGACGATAATGCCGTCGGCTTCCTCTTCGAAGATATGTACCGCCTCACACCTTCCGACCTGCCGATGGCACAGTCGGAGGCTTCACGTCCGCTTGACGAGGTGCTCAACGAACTCGACGACTTCATTGGTATGGCCACTGTCAAGAGCGCCATCCGCCGACTTGCCGTGCAGAGTATGTTTATGAAACAACGCGCAGCAGCAGGCGCAGGCGACCTGCAGCAGATGTCGATGAACTTTATCCTCACGGGTAATCCCGGCACGGGTAAGACCTCCATTGCACGCAAGATGGGCGAGGTACTCCAGTCGATGGACATCCTGCCCACATCACGAGTGATTGAGGCCAGCCGCGCAACGCTCGTCGGAAAATACATGGGCGAGACACCAAAGATTGTCAACAATATGTGCGACAAGGCTATGGGTGGCATCCTCTTCATCGACGAGGCTTACACGCTCTCCGACCAAAACGACCAGTACGGCAAGGAGGCAATCGACACACTGATGAAGCGAATGGAGGACGACCGAGGCAAATTTGTCGTCATAGCAGCCGGCTATCTGGACGAGATGGAGGAATTCCTCACCACCAACCCAGGTCTGGCCAGCCGATTTACCCACAAACTGCACATCGACGACTACAGCGAGCACGAGCTGCAGGCCATCTTCATCAAAATGGCAGAAAAGCAGCAGTACACGCTCACGGTAGAGGCAGAGTCGAAACTTGCCGACATCATTGCCGACATCGTTGCCAACAAGGACCGCAACTTCGGCAATGCCCGCGAAATGAGAAACCTGCTCGACAATACTATCCAGCAGCTCTCCGTCAGAGTCAGTCAACTGCCAGAAGACCAGGTCACAAAAGACAGCTACCAACTCATACTTCCCGAAGACATTAAAATTCAAAACTCATAATCCCTATGATAATCTGCCCCAATTGTAAAGAAGAAATTGATGACAACTCCCATTTCTGCGACCAGTGCGGACAACAACTCTCCTACTGTGAGCGATGCGGACGAGTAGGTCTCGGAAGACGATGCACCCAGTGTGGAGGACTGATGCTCACACGTGAAGAGTATGAGCATAAGGCCAACCAAGCTGCTGATATCAGCACATCCGTGTCAACAGGCATCACAAACAACCCAGCACACAACACGCAAAAGCAGTCAGCTGACAACGGCAGCCCATTCCCATCAATACCTCAACTGATGCTTCAAAACGACACCCTCGGCATACGGCTCATCGCCATCAATGGGGCTGTCATCGGACGCCGACAGGGACCATACGCCAACCAGTTGCAGCAGCATCGCTACATTTCCGGACTGCATGCACAGCTGAAATACACCCCCAACAGCGGTTGGCAGATTGCCGACAAGCACTCGTCAAACGGCACCAAACTCAATGACCATCAGCTGCAGCCAGATGTGGAAATGTCGCTCAAAAACGGAGACATCCTCTCCATTGCCAACATTCCACTGCAAGTCACTATTACCTGAAGTCGTAATTTGTAATTTATGAAGTACAATCCACGCCTCTACTTCATCTGTCTTGTCTCTGCCATGGGTGGCCTGCTATTTGGCTACGACTGGGTTGTCATAGGTGGTGCAAAGCCGTTCTACGAACTCTATTTTGCCATTGCCGACTCACCGCTGATGCAAGGGGTGGCTATGACTACTGCCCTCATTGGCTGTCTCATCGGAGCTATGGTGGCTGGTGCCGCTGCCGACAAGTACGGACGCAAGCCACTGCTTATGCTCTCAGCTGTGCTGTTTACAGTATCGGCAATAGGCACGGGCCTGTTCAACGACTTCACCTTGTTCAACATAGCACGTTTCATCGGTGGTGTGGGCATCGGCGTGGCTTCAGCTTTGGCACCAATGTACATAGCGGAAGTGAGCCCCGCAGAGATTCGCGGGCGTATGGTCTCGCTGAACCAGATGACCATCGTGCTGGGCATTCTGGCAGCCCAGATTGTCAATATGCTTTTGGCACGCGACACCAATGACGCAGGCAATATGTTGTGGAATGTGGAATGGGGCTGGCGCTGGATGTTCTGGGCCGAGACGCTTCCTGCCGCGCTGTTCCTTCTGATGAGCTTCTTCATCCCAGAGAGTCCGATATACTTAAAATTGAAAAATGAAAAAAACGAAAGGTTGAAAGACAGAGAGGCAGGACTGGCCGAGCTGTTCCAAAACAAATACGGGAGAATTTTATTGCTGGGATTAATCATTGCCGTCTTCCAGCAATGGTGCGGCACAAACGTCATCTTCAACTATGCACAGGAAATCTTCGTCGGCGCAGGCTTTGATGTCGATGGCATGTTTATCAACATTGTCATTACCGGCATCGCCAATGTCCTCTTCACCATCCTTGCCCTCTATACCATCGAGAAATGGGGGCGGCGCACACTCATACTCCTTGGCGCAGGCGGACTGGGGCTGATTTACCTGACTCTCGGCACCTGTTACTTCTTCGAGGTGAAGGGCGTGCTGATGGTGTGCCTCGTCGTGGCGGCCATCTCTGTCTATGCCATGACTCTCGGCCCTGTCACTTGGACGTTGCTGGCAGAGATATTCCCTAACCGCATCCGTGGCGTGGCTATGGCCGTCTGCACTTTTGCCCTTTGGGTGGGCTGCTGCACGCTCACCTTCTCTTTCCCTTCAATGAACGCAGCACTAGGTAGTAGCGGCACTTTCTGGATCTATAGCGCCATCTGCCTCTGCGCCTTCATTTTCCTCTTCCGCCGTTGCCCTGAGACCAAAGGCAAGAGCCTCGACCAACTGGAACAGGAACTGGTCAATCCTCACACATAAATCCCCCGGAGGTGTTAAAGGGACAACCGTAACCAGACTCGCAGAAAGGTTCGTCCAAACGCTTAAATTCTCTAGCCTGAATTATTCATAGATATAAAAAAGAGAACGCATTCCTTGCATAATTGCAGGAAAATTTGTAACTTTGAATCGTCTTAAAATCAAATTGTTACATACGTTCTCATGTGCAAAGGTAATACAAATTTT
>JAGCZA010000009.1 GCA_017960525.1 Prevotella sp. | reverse complement strand
TGCTGCTCAATGTGGCCACCCTGTTCATTAGCGTGTTAGTGCTTATCATCCCCAGCTATTTGGCCAGCCGGGTACATCCCGCACGCTCTATGCGCTACGAGTGAAGAACCATTTTTGCAAGATTTGTTAGTTGAACTTTCAAAAAAGGGGCAAAAAGACCGCCACGATGAACGATATAATAAGTAAGAAACGCAAGGCGGGGAGCCGAGGCCGAGGATGTCGGCGCGGCTCCCCGCCCTTTTTCGTGACGATTTGTTAATTTTTCGAGGGGAAAGGGATTAATCTGAAGAAAGTTTCGTATCTTTGCAGCAAACTTTTCTGCTGACCGAAAGCAGAGGCGGTTTATAACACCTCGCAGAGGTTAGTTATATAGGAGCCAACAAACAATTTAAAGAATGATATTATGCCGAACATTAACCCTTTAGCCGAAGTGTTTGGTTTCCCCGTTTCAAACTTAACGGAGAACGCAAAATATTATCGTGACAACAGGCTGTGCCCTTATCACAACCGCTTCCCTAACTGCACGAAGGACAAGGCTGACAACCCACTGGGCGTTTGTAGCGTTTGTCATGGCGAGAATAAAGTCATCACATGTCCTTCGCGATTCCGTGAGGATTGGAAGATTCTGCACAATGCAGCCTCATTCGTTTGGCCGAAAGGAACGAAATGGACGTCTCTTCCGGAAATCAAGCTTGTTGATGCCAATGGTCAATCGGCAGGAAATGTAGACTATGTAATAGTGAGCTACAACGAGGATGGACAAATCACCGACTTTGCATCAATAGAAGTGCAGGGCGTTTACATCAGCGGCAATTTGCGTAATCCGTTCCTGGAGTACATGAAATCCCCATCAGCAGTCTTTGAGTGGGAAGGTAAGTGTCCTCATCCTGACTATCTCTCATCTTCGCGCAAACGACTGATTCCGCAGATGCTCTACAAGGGAGGCATCTTCAAGGCTTGGGGTAAGAAGCAATGTGTGGTTATCCAGAAGTCTTTCTTCGATACACTACCGCCAATCCCCCAAACGACAAAAGAAAAGGCTGACATTGCATGGTTCCTCTACGACTTGGAATATAGCGAAGCCGACCAGCGCAATCACTTGGTCTTAGTCGATACTATTTATACCGAGTTTCAAGCTGCACTGGAAAAGGTCATCTATACCAAGCCCGGACAGATGTCCGACTTCCTTGCCCTGCTGCAAGACAAACTTTACGAGCGCATCAGCAACGACCCCGAACCCCACTCCGTTTACGAATTGCTATGAGATCACAAGAATTACAATTAAACCTGTTCTCGAATGATGAGGTAGAGACTGTCGTGGCCTCGCAGCATGTCATCAACGTTGCTTCTGTACCTCAGCGCAGCCCCTTCCGCTATCCCGGCGGAAAAACATGGCTTGTACCTACGGCTCGCAAATGGTTCGCACAGGCAGCCAATGGCTCCGAACTCGTAGAGCCATTTGCCGGCGGCGGAATTATCGCGTTGACAGCAGCGGCAGAACACTATTTCGGACACGTTACGATGGTTGAACTCGACGATGACATGGCAGCGGCTTGGCAAACCATTCTTTCCGACGATTGTCAGTGGCTTATCAAGCAGATTTCTTCTTTTGTAGTCACCCCTGACAACATCAACTATGTTATAGAACATGCAGACGACGGTTTGAAAGAGCGCGGATTCTCTACTATCGTCCGCAACCGTACCAACCACGGCGGCATACTCGCCAGAGGCTCCGGCTTGATAAAGACAGGCGAGAATGGACGCGGACTTTCATCACGGTGGTACCCCGGTACGCTTGTTAAGCGAATTGCTGACGTAAACAGGATTCGCGAACGAATCACATTCGTTCACGGAGACGCTTTCGAAGTAATGGAGCAACGACTGAACGACGAGGACGCTTTCTTCTTCATTGACCCTCCATACACTATCGCCGGACGCCGGCTCTACAATCATTTCGAGGTTGACCACCGCCGTATCTTTGAACTGGCGAGCCAAATGCGTGGTCACTTCCTTCTAACTTACGACGATACAGCAGAAGTACGTGGTTGGGTGGAGGATTATGGACTCCCCTATATTACAATTCCAATGCAGACAACGCATCTGGTTACGAAAGAGGAATTGCTTATATCCGACAACTTCGAATGGTACGGTATAAAAGCCCCCAAACATCATTTAGAATATGAATTGTGTGAAGCAATGTGATGTTTTTTTATGTTACAATAGCTTCGTTTCTTTGTGCCCTATGGATGGAGACAGGGCGATTTGCCTATTATTCGCTATAGTTATGGTCTATCACGATGGTGACATCCTCTCCGGGGACGAGGGCTTTTATCTCGTCCGTCAGATAGGATGACAGGGCGGCTTCGTCGTGGACGGAGATGTCGGGAACCACATCGACTGAAACTCGATGCTCCTTTTCAAAGTAGTAGAAACCGTGGACTTGCAGGATTTCCTTGTGTTTGGCCAATGCCTGCATTACCTTGCTTTGCAGTTCTGCCCGTCGGTTGTCGCCTGTGGCAACAGCATATATGCCGACGGTCATGACAATGCCGTGACGGGTGTACATCTGCTCGGAGATACGGCGGGTCAGGCCGTGAATGTCGTGGGCATCCATCGTGTCATAGACGTTTATATGCAGGGAACCAATCAATACGTTGGGGCCGTAGTTGTGCAGGATGATGTCGAATACACCGTGAACACCCTCGAAGGCTAATACTTCCTGCTTGATGTCGTGCACCAAGTCCGGAGAAATTCTTGCGCCCAGCAGTTCGTTGACGGGAGAGGCCAGCATCTCGAAACCGGCCTTGATGATGACGATGGAAATCAGTGCGCCCAGGAAGCCGTCGAGCGACACATGCCAGAGGAGCATAATGCCTGCCGACACCAGTGTGGCCAGCGTGATAACAGCATCGAAAAGGGCATCGGAGCCAGAGGCAATCAGCGCGTCGCTCTTCAACTGCTGGCCCTGCCGTTTCACAAACTGTCCCAGCACCAGTTTCACCACGACAGCCACCACGATGACCAAGAGCGTTACTGTGGTGTATTCCGGCTCCGTGGGCTGGAAGATTTTCTTCACTGATTCTATCAGTGAGGTGATGCCTGCCGTCAGGACGATGACGGCGATGATGATGGCACTAAAGTACTCTATGCGACCGAAGCCGAAGGGGTGCTCACGGTCGGCTGGCCGCTCGGAAAGTTTTGTGCCGATAATGGTGATGACGCTCGACAGCGCATCGCTCAGGTTATTCACTGCGTCCATCACGATGGCCACGGAACTGGCCAATACGCCCACCACGGCCTTGAATGCTGCCAACAGCACATTTGCCACAATGCCGATAATGCTGGTGCGGATAATCTTTTGTGAACGATTCATATTTGTTTTGAAAAAGGCACTCCAAAGTTTGGACGAACCAAACTCCCACTTTGGACGAACCAAACTATGAGTTTGGACGAACCAAACTCAGACGCTGATTTGTCGTCAAACCAATTCAACCTTGCTGATGTCTTGCTCGCGCTCGCAGTAGTGGCAAGTGAGGGTGGAGCCGCTGACGTGGAAAAGTGTCTGCATCGGCTCGTTGTTGGTGATGCACTTGGGGTTGTTGCACTTTACGATGCCGCGTATCTCGGCGGGTGTCTCCACAGTTTTCTTCTCCACCACTTCGTAGTCGCGGATGATGTTGAGAATGACGTTTGGCGCCACCACGGAGAGGCGTGAGATTTCGTCGTCGGTGAAGAACTTGTCCGACACCTTGATAATGCCTTTGTTCCCTACTTTCAGCGAGGGATAGTTGATGCCGATGGTGACGGGCGTCTTCAGGTCGAAAAGGCCCAGCAACTGTGCCACCTGGTAGGTTTTGGCGGCGGGTATGTGGTCTATTACTGTGCCGTGCTCAATGGCGGCGACGAGGCGTTCTTTCTTGTTCATGGGATGATGGTCTTGTCGGCTTTTATTTGGTTGAGTGATATGCCGAGTACATCGGCGAAGATGGCCTCGCGGGCGAAGAGACCGTTGGCGGCCTGCTGGATATAGTAGGCATGGGGGTTGTCGTCCACCTCGTATGAAATCTCGTTGACGCGGGGTAGGGGATGCAGGATTTTCATATTGGGCTTGGCGAGCCGCAGGGTGTCGTTATTCATGATATACACGTTCTTCACGCGCTCGTATTCCATCAGGTCGGAAAAGCGCTCCTTCTGCACGCGGGTCATGTAGACGATGTCGGCGTCCTGTATGACCTTCTCGTTGAAGGCTGTGTGCTCCTGATACTTGATGCCGTGCTCCTTGCAGTAGAGTTTATACTCGTTGGGCATAGCCAGTTCTTTGGGTGCCACGAAGTGGAATGTGGGATTGAAGTGGCGCATGGCCATCAGCAACGAGTGGACGGTGCGCCCGTATTTCAGGTCGCCCACCATATATATATTAAGGTTCTCCAGCGTGCCCTGCGTCTTGTAGATGCTGTAGAGGTCGAGCATACATTGTGAAGGGTGCTGGTGTGCGCCGTCGCCGGCATTGACGATGGGTACTGGCGACACTTCGGAGGCATACTGCGCCGCGCCCTCGATGAAGTGGCGCATCACGATGACGTCGGCATAGTTGGCTACCATCAGGATGGTGTCCTTCAGCGTCTCACCTTTGGTGCCGCTGGTTATTTTGGGGTCGGCAAAGCCGATGACGCGGGCGCCGAGGCGGTTGGCTGCAGTCTCAAACGAGAGGCGTGTGCGGGTGGACGGCTCAAAGAAGAGCGTTGCCACGACTTTTCCTTTGAGCAGTTCGCGGTTGGGGTGGCGCTCAAACTCTTGGGCCATCTCAATCATATAGAGTATCTTCTCACGGGTGAGGTTGGCGATGGTAACGAAATTGTGTCTTTCCATACTTTATCACTTATCACTTGTCACTTTTCACTTCAATGTATCTCATATTCTTCAGTATCTGCTTTTGCCGCTTCAGCATATAGTTGCTGGGATGCTTTGAACTGAACTTGCGCGGATTGGGCAGCGTGGCGGCGATGAGGGCGCAGTTTTCGGCGGTGAGTTCGCTGGCCTTGCGGTTGAAGTGCTCCTCAGCTACGGCCTCCACGCCATAGATGCCCGGCCCCATTTCGATGGAGTTGAGGTAAACTTCCATAATGCGGTCCTTGGTCCAAAACAGTTCGATGAGGGCGGTGAAATAGGCCTCCAGCCCTTTCCTCACCCATGAGCGGCCTGGCCACAGAAAGACATTCTTGGCCGTCTGCTGCGAGATGGTCGATGCACCCAGTTTGTTTTTCTCCGGATGTTCGCGGTTGCGCTTTGCCGCACTTTGTATGGCGTTGAAGTCGAAGCCGTGGTGCTCAAGGAACTTGGCGTCCTCGCTTGCCATCACGGCCAACGGCATCTTTTCCGACATTTCCTCCAGCGGCACCCACGTGTGGCTCAGTTTCACCTCGTCGTTCTGGAAAAGGCGGATGAACATGAGCGGGGTAAAGTAGACGGGCACGAAACGCAATACGATAACTGCTATGACGGTGGAGCCGAAAAACAGCCCCACCGTCCAGCGTATAAATAGTCGGATTCGTCGTAACACAGTCTTACTGCAGCGTGCCCTGCTCGGCAGCATTGATCATCGACTGGCTGGCGTACATATAGATTTCCACGCGGCGGTTCTGGGCCTTGCCGGCAGCCGTCGAGTTGTCAGCCACGGGGCTGGCCTCGCCAAAACCGGTGGTAGCGCGAATCTGGGTGGCGGGTACGCCCAGCGAGAGCAGATGGTTGGTCACGGCCTGTGCCCTCTGCTGTGAGAGGTTCAGGTTCTTCTGTGCGCTCTGCTCGGCAGTAGAGTTCTTCCAAGGATCGTTGTCAGTATAGCCCTGTACGGCCACATCGCAGTCGGTATTGCTCTTCAGCAGATCGGCACACTGGCTCAGTGCAGCCTTTGAACTGGCGGTCAGTGTCGACTTGCCCGTAGCAAAGAGGATGCCAGAGTCGAAAGTCAGTTTGACGGCAGCCAGACCGTTGGCGTCGGTCACACCCTCAACCTGAGCGTTCTGCACAGCCTCGGCCTGAGCCTTCACCTTGTCCATGTGCTTGCCGATGAGTGCACCAGCACCAGCACCAACTGCAGTACCTATGGCAGCACCAACAGCCGTGTTACCAGCCATTTTGCCAACGATGGCACCAAGCACAGCACCACCACCGGCACCGATGGCAGTACCCTTGGCCAAATTGTTACAACCGGCCATGACAATTCCTGCGCAAAGAGACAGGATAACAACTTTCATTTTCTTCATAATAGCAGTTTTTTAATTGGTTAAATGTTTAAATCGCGGCAAAGTTACAAAATAATTACGAATTATGAATAACGAATTATGAATTATTTTGTACCTTTGCACCAAAATTTAAAAAAGAAGTATAATTATGGCAAAAGAATTGAAGGATTTAACAAAAAGAAGTGACAATTATAGTCAGTGGTACAATGACTTGGTGGTGAAGGCCGACTTGGCCGAGCAGTCGGCAGTGCGCGGCTGTATGGTCATCAAGCCCTACGGCTATGCCATCTGGGAGAAGATGCAACACGAACTGGACCGTATGTTCAAGGAGACGGGTGCGCAAAACGCCTATTTCCCCCTGCTCATACCGAAGTCATTCCTCTCGCGTGAGGCTGAACACGTGGAGGGCTTTGCCAAGGAGTGTGCCGTGGTGACTCACTACCGTCTGAAGGCCACCGACGACAAGAGCGGTGTGGTGGTGGATCCTGCCGCTAAACTGGAGGAGGAACTCATTATCCGCCCCACGTCGGAGACTATCATCTGGAACACCTATAAGAACTGGATTCAGTCGTGGCGTGACCTGCCTGTGATGTGCAACCAGTGGTGCAACGTGATGCGCTGGGAGATGCGCACGCGCCCCTTCCTGCGTACCAGCGAGTTCCTTTGGCAGGAAGGTCATACTGCCCATGCTACCCGCGAAGAGGCCGAACAGGAGGCCCAGAAGATGCTGAAGGTCTATGCCGACTTTGCCGAGAACTGGATGGCCGTACCCGTGCTGCAGGGTGTGAAGAGCGAGACCGAGCGCTTCGCCGGCGCCCTCGACACCTATACCATCGAGGCTATGATGCAGGACGGCAAGGCTCTGCAGAGCGGCACCAGCCACTTCCTCGGCCAGAACTTTGCCAAGGCTTTCGAGGTGACCTATTTGAATAAAGAGAATAAGCCGGAATACGTCTGGGCTACGTCGTGGGGCGTGTCCACCCGTCTCATCGGTGCCCTCATCATGACCCACTCCGACGACAACGGTCTCGTACTGCCGCCGCGCCTAGCCCCCATCCAGGTGGTCATCATCCCCATCGCCAACAAGCCGGAGCAGATGGAGATAGTGAACCGCGAGGTGGCTCCCATCATCGAGGGCCTGCGCAAGAAGGGCATCAGCGTGAAGTTCGACGATGCTGACAATAAGCGTCCTGGCTTCAAGTTCGCCGACTATGAACTGAAGGGCGTGCCTGTGCGTCTCGTTCTCGGTGCCCGCGACTTGGAGAACGGCACCATCGAACTGATGCGCCGTGACACCTTGGAGAAGGAGACGCTGCCTTTGGAAGGCATTGTGGAGCATGTGGAGACGTTGCTTGACGACATTCAGAAGAACATCTTCGAGAAGGCCCGCAAGTATCGTGATGACCACGTCTACGAGTGCGACAACTACGAGGAGTTCAAGGAGCGCATCAAGGACGGCGGCTTCTTCCTCTGCCACTGGGACGGCACCGCCGAGACTGAGGCCCAGATCAAGGAAGAGACGCAGGCCACTATCCGCTGCGTACCCTTCGCCTACGAGCAGACTCCCGGCGTGGATATGGTCTCTGGCAAGCCAGCCAAATACCGCGTCATCATCGCCCGCAGCTACTAAATCACTCTAAAAAAAGCATTGTAATTATGACTTCACTACAACTCAACGCAATGAACACTGAACTTTGGCAGAGCATTGGCGCCATAGCCGACAATGAGTCGCTGATGAAGCGGCTGACCCGATTTGCCAAGAAGTTGGTGAAAGAGAAAGAAGACCCCACACTGATGAGTAGGGAAGAATTCTTCAATATGCTGGACGATGCCGAGAAAGAAATCGCCGATGGCAAGGGCCATAGTTTCGACAGTGTGGAGGAACTGGATAGGTGTATTCGCGGTTTATGAGACACAAAATCATTTTTGCCCCTAAAGCGGAAGAGGGACTTGCACGTTTGTTGAAGAGTGAGCCAAGAACTTACAAGAAAGCACTTAAATTGATAGCCGAACTCTACGAACACCCCACTACTGGCACTGGGCACCCTGAACCACTGAAAGGACAACCTGAGGGCCGTTGGAGCCGTCGCATCAGCGACAAACATAGACTGGTATATCGTGTGTTGGCGGAAGAAGTCATTGTACTTGTGATTTCTACCTACGGCCATTACGATGACAAGTAGTTTTGCAGCATCATCGGGGATGTTGGTAAGCACTGTTCACTCCTCGATGTTGGTGAGCGACTGGGCCAGAGAGGTGAAGAAGGTGGCCATGCTCTCCGAGGGGTAATACTTCATATAGCGGGCGGAATGACGGGCCTGCCAGAACATGGCCGAAGCATTACTGTTGTGAACGAAGATGCGATGCTGCACATTCCCTGCGGCATCGCTTTCTTCTGTATAGAACTGCCACTGGTGGCGTGTGGCCGCTATGGTGGCCGCCACTTCCTCCACCATACGCTCGCGGCGGGGCAGAGCGGTGGTCAGTTCAAAGGGGAGTTGTTGTTCGTCGATGCCCAGGAGTGACACCAGCAGGGCACCCTCCAACTGGAGCATACGCTGCAAGTGCAGTTGGCCTGTCCACGCCAGCAGTTGGTCGCGGTCAATGCCATTGTTGCCCTCCAGCATCTGTCCGAGCGAGAGCAGGGGTCTCACCCAGCGGTCGGCCGACAGGAGACACAGGGCCACGTCGACCATCTGGCGCAGCAAGGCGTAGGTGGGTGTGCCGCCAGACTCCTCTTCCATTTTCTTCAGTTTGCGGGCCAATAGGGGGTTGGCAATTTGACGGCTTTCGGCGGAAGGAGCCTTGGCAGCCTGAACACTCCGCTCCCATTGTTGGTGTAACTTGTCGGTGAGGTGCATGGCAGGCTGGTCTTCTGTCTGCTTCACACCCTCCCATGTCTCGGCCTCCATGCCGTGGAGGAGGGCCAGTTCATAAGTTTTGCCCCATTTCCATACCGACATAGGCTCCACTAGTTCCTGTCTATGGAACACCCCTGCGCGCAGCAGGCGGAAAAGATTGCGTGTGACAATATCCATAGGCTAGGGCAGAGGTTACGAATAGCGTTTGGGGTAGCGGAGGAGGATGGCGAGGGTGGCGGCGATGCCGATGGCGATAGGGTAGAAGAGCCAGGGGATGATGGTGACGGGGTTGAGCTGGGCCAGCCCGGCGGCCATCAGCACTTGTGCACCGTAGGGGATGAGGCCTTGCACAGTACACGAGAACGTGTCGAGCAGCGAGGCGCACTTGCGTGGGTCCAAGTGGAAACGCTCGCCTATCTGGTGGGCAATACCGCCCACGGTGATGATGGCTACGGTGTTGTTGGCCGTGCAGAGGTTGACCACAGCCACCAGCATACCGATAGCCAGTTCAGCCCCACGCTTGCCGTGCAGATGGCGTGTCAGCCGCGTGATGATGAAGTCGATGCCGCCTTGGTCCTTCACCGTCTCCAATAGTCCTCCGGCCAGCATGGTGATGATAATGAGTTCGCCCATCGAGACGATGCCGTCGCCCATAGCCTGCATCCAGACAAACACGTCGGCAAAGACACCCGTGGAGAGGCCCACGATGCCCGTCAGCACAATGCCCAGCGTGAGCACGGCCATCACGTGGAGGCCGAGGATGGCGGTGGCGAGCACGGCCAGATAGGGTAGAACGAGCCAGAAGCGAACCTCGCCGGTGTCAGTTGGGGCGTTGATGCCACGTCCCATCCAAACATAGACCAGCAGGATGATGACGGCGGCGGGAATGACGATGAACGAATTGACGCGAAACTTGTCACTTTGACGGCAGCCCTGCGTCTGTGTGGCAATAATGGTGGTGTCGCTGATGAATGAGAGGTTGTCGCCAAAGAACGAGCCACCCACTACTACTGCCGCCACCAGGGCCGCCTCGGCGCCCGTCTGCTGGGCCACGCCAGCGGCTATCGGCGTGAGCGCCACGATAGTTCCCACCGAAGTGCCGATACTGAGTGAGATAAAACAGGCGGCAGCGAAGAGGCCTGCCAGCAGCATCTGCGGTGGTATGACGGCCAACGTCAGGCTGACGGTAGCATCGACGCTGCCCATCACCTTTGCCGTGTTGGCGAAAGCGCCAGCCAGTACGAATATCCAGACCATCAGCATCATCTGCGGATTGCCAGCGCCACGACTGAACACGTCGAGCCGTCCGCGCAAGGCTCCCCAGCGTGTCCGTTTTCGCTTGGACACCAGTCCTGAAAAGATGGGCAGCACAATGGCATAGACCGAGGCCGCCAGGAACGCCACCGTGATGGGCACCCGGTAAAAATCGCCTGCCACGATGCTCGTCACCAGATAGAGCGTGACAAACACCAGCAACGGCGATAAGGCCAATAATCCGTGTCTCATATCAGTTTTCAACTTTCCAGACAGCGTTTTCGCGTAGTACGAACTTGATGCGGTTCTTCTTGGGCAGTTGCGGCTTGGCCCACTCGCCGCCCAGAATCTGGATGGTGGTCTCGGCATTGCTGCGGAGCAGGGCGGCATCGACGGCCTTTTGCAGTTCCATATAGTTGCCCCGTCCCTTGCGGTCGACGGTAATGTCGGCATCGGTGCGGTATTTGCGCAGCACGGGAATCTCCTCGCAAAGTGCATCAGCCAACAGACGGGCCACCACGTGGGCACCATAGACGTTGTAGTGGGTGTTGTCCTGGCGGCCTTCTGGCACACTTGGCTCTTGGCCGGGCAGGAACCACATGTGGAGCCGTTTCGACTCCTCCGTGCCCAGCCCCTGCTCCAGGTCGTGGGTGATTTGGTTGGCATCGACGAAATGCACATTCATACGGCAGGCCACGTCGCGGGGAGCCACACGGTAGAGGCCGTGGGTGTCGATGAGCGAGTCGCCCTCCACCATCTTGACACCGTCCTTGAAGGTCGTTGTGCGCAGTTTCTCGTCATCGTCGTTCTCCGGCGCAGTCACGAAGAAGTTGCGGCGCACCACGCAGTTCATCAGCACGGGTATGCCACCTTTCTCGCGGGTTTCGCGTACATATTTGGCCAGGTTGTAGTCGAAGGTCGAGCCTGGGTCGGTGTGGCGGTCGGCCTTTGGCTTCTCGTCGTTGTGGCCGAACTGTATGATGACATAGTCGCCAGGGCGCAGCCGCTCCAATACCTTGTCCCAGCGTCCCTCGTTGAGGAAACTCAGCGACGAGCGCCCGTTCACGGCGTGATTGTCCACACGGATATTATCGTCGAAGAAGCATTGCAGAGCCATACCCCAGCCCCGCTCCTGCTTGCCGTTGGAAATGTCTTTGTTGGCGGCGGTGGAGTCGCCGATGATGAAGATGGTGGTGGTCTTCTCGGTGGTGGCTGCCGTGCAGAGCAGCGTTATGGCCAGTACGGCTATTAGTTTCAGTAGTTTCATAACATTCTCTGATTCACTTTTCACTTTTCTGCAGGTCTTCCAGTCGGATGGTGCGTGCCTGCCGCAAATAGTCGGCACGCATCTGGATGGCCTTGGCCCAGTCGTTGGCCATTAGTTCCGCTACGGGCAAGTCCAACTGCCAGCGGCCCTGCGCCTCCAGCCGGTCAATCATCACACCCACGTTCAGGTTGTCCAGGCTCTCAGCGGGTACGAAGGTCGAGGCATCGCCTTTCTCGTCGGGCGAGACCTCGATGAGCAGACGTGCCTCCATCAGCCGGAAGAGCAGGTCGTTCACGATGCGGATGGGCACGCCTGTCTCCTGCCGCAGTTCGTCGGCGGTGGGAGCCTTTCGCCCGTCGGCGAAGCGTCGGCAGATGCGAGACATCAGCAGGGCGCTAATCATTAACTGGTAGCGGTGGCTGATGTCGTCGGTTGTCGCGTTGTAGTCGTAGTAGTCCAGGTTCTGCGAGGTGTATGACAACTCGGCCCCGAAGAGGCAGATGGTCCACGACAACTGCAGCCAGAGCATAAACAGCGGCAGGGCGGCAAACGAGCCGTAGATGGCGTTGTAGCCCGTCACCCAAATCTGCGAATGGATGTAGACAAACTGCAGTAACTGCATGGCGATACCTGCGAGAATGCCCGGCACGATGGCGTTGCGCACCCGGACGTGGGTGTTGGGCATGAAGACGTAGAGGCCGATGAAGAGCAGCGACATGAGCACGTATGGCGACATATCGATGAGTTCTCTCACCGCCGGCCCTAATAGCAGGAAGTCCGGCAACGACTTGGCCACCGTGGCCAGGAAAAGGCTGATACCCGACGAGATGACTATCAGGATGGGGAAAAGGAAGAACATAGCCAGATAGTCGGTGATGGTTCGGAAGATGCTGCGCTTCTTCTTCACCTGCCATATCTCGTTGAAGGTCAGTTCGATGTTGTTCACCAGCATCAGCACGGTGTAGAGCATAAACACCAGACCCACGCCGAGGAAAATGCCGCTCTTGGTGTGGACCAGATAACTGTTCACGAAGCCAATCATCACTTCGGCCACCTGTGGCTGCGACGAGAAGGCGTCGCGGAACCACACCTCTATATATTTATTATAACCGAAGCCACGCGCTATGGCGAACACCACAGCCAGGATGGGCACGATGGCCAGCAACGTGCTGTAGGTCAGCGCCGACGCCTGCGTCAGCACCCGCTTGGTGGTGAAGAAGCGGATGGCCAGATAGGCCGTCTTCACAACGGCATACAGCAAACGCCTGACTGGCGGCAGCTCGTCGTCGTCCACCCGCCAGATGCCCACTTGGAAAAACTCTTTCAGTTCCTTAATCTTCAATGCTCAATGTTCAATGTTCAATGAAAAAAGAGAAAGCACTGCCCCTGTAAGCCGGGTTCTGTGCTGGCATTGCTGCCAGTGTCTGCCATTTATCTACTACGTGCGTCGCCACACGTCTCCAGCGTTCTACCCTCCATCGCATCCGCCGGGGCGGAATCGGGCGGGCAACCCTCTCATGGCGATGGTTTACATGAACTTGCAGCCTCCAGATGGAACAGCCCGGCGATCACCCGCCGGCTGGTGGTCTCTTACACCACCTTCTCACCCTTGCCCAATCTTCAATTGGGCGGTTGTTTTCTTCTCCCATATCCAGCTGTCGCCAACTGCTTCTACTTTCGGAAGTGGAGCGCCCTGTGCTGCCCGGACTTTCCTCCCGCCTCTCCTTTACAGGATAGACCAGCGGCAGACCGTGGCAGTACTTTCCCGACTGCAAAGGTAAGCATTTTTGCAGAAATGTGGAAACTTTTCCATCTTTTTTTGGCCGTTCCGATGTTTTTGCTTAATTTTGCAGCGATAAAGAACAAAACGCCACCGAAAAAATAAAAATACGTTAAATGTTTAGGAACGTATGCAGTATTTTGGGCGTTTCGCTATTTATTAGTAGAGTAACTCTAATAACTATGCGTATGAAGAAAAATGCTATGAGAAAGTTAATGTTATCAGCCGTTATGGCAGTCGCATTGGGCGCCGGTGCAGAAAACAGCCGCTGTCCTATGCTGGTGCAGGGCAAGACGTGGTGGTATGTCTATCACCATTTCGAGGAGAAGGAACTGCCTCCCGGCCAGGAGTATGAGTCCTATTTCGATATGTTCGACGAGACCGTATGGGAGGTGCGCTATACGCTTCAGGGCGACACCGTTATAGACGGGCGGCAGTATATGAAGATGTACCGCCGCGACCACAATGGCAGCCGCTACTATGGCGCCTTCCGCGAAGACGACGAGGGGCTGGTGTGGCAGTACGACTACATGGGCGACAAGCAGGACTTTATGATTTGCGACTACACCTGCTTCCAATATCCAGGCGAATGTCCCGATGTGGGAGACATTGTCGATGTGGTCAATATTTGGGGAAAAATGCTCCACCGCCACAGTTGGAACGGGAGACTCGGCGTTGAGGGCGTGGGTTTGAAAGAGAAGGGACTGGTGCACTACCTGTTTGAACCCGAACCGGACTGCATTTGCGACTACGAGTCGTTTTCGGCTGTGGAGGGCGGCGGCATCTGGTTCACCGCCAACGATTTCAATGCCCCCAAGTATATCGAGCTGACGCAGGACGAAAAGCAATTGGTGGAGCAGAACAACGACTTCGCCTTCGACCTCTTCCGCAAGGCGCGTGGCGAGGCCAACCTCATCCTGTCGCCGCTCAGCATCACCTACGCTCTGGGTATGCTCAACAACGGCGCCGCCGGGCAGACTCAGCAGGAAATAGGCCAAGTGCTGGGCTTCAACGATGTGTCGGCCCAGAACGAGTTCTGCCAGAAGATGAAACTCGAACTGGCAGGAACGGGCTGGTATGACCCGACCACCAAGCTGAACCTCTCGAACACTATGTTCGTGAATAATGGTATGGGCTGGCAGCTGAAGCCAGACTTCGCCCAAACGTGCAGCCAGTACTATATGGCCAATCCGCAGGCCCGCGACTTTGCCGACGGCCAGACCCGCAACGTCATCAACCAGTGGGCCAGCGACCACACGGCGGGAATGATAAAGGAGGTGCTCAGCGAAAGGGAGTTCAACCCGCAGGCCGTGAGTTATCTGCTCAACGCCATTTATTTCAAGGGGATTTGGAGTGACCCGTTCAAGGTGGAGGATACGCGGGACGAGCCGTTCAATGGCGGTGCCAGCGTGCCGATGATGCACAAGTATGAATTGATGACTTATGCCGAGAACGAACTCTGCCAGTCTGTGTGGCTGCCTTACGGCAACGGCAGTTACCAAATGCAAATACTGCTGCCCCTTGAGGGCAAGACGCTGGCCGAACTGGTGGAAAGCCTGGACGGGAAAAACTGGCGGATGTATAGCCGCAGTTGCGATGTGGATTTGAAACTGCCGCGTTTCGATACAAGTTCAAACATAGACTTGAATACGATTATGTCCGATTTGGGTATGCCCACGGCATTCAGTCCTTACGAGGCCGACTTCTCAGACCTCGTTGTCGATATGCAGGGCGAGAACCTCTTCATAGAACTGATGAAACAGGTGGCTAAGATTGAGGTCAACGAGCAGGGCACCGAGGCCGCCGCCGTCACTGTCATCGGAGAAGCGGCTACAGGTATACCAGAAAGGGTTTCGTTCCACGCCGACCGGCCCTTCCTCTACATCATCAGCGAGCAGTCGACGGGCATCATCCTCTTTATGGGCCAGTACACGGGCGATACCACTACTAACATTGCCGACAGCAAATTTGAGCCGACTAACCGCAACAGCGACCTCTTCGATCTGCAAGGCCGCAAAGTGTCGGGCGAGAGCCTGCCCAGGGGCCTTTATATCAGGAACGGAAAAAAGGTGGTAAAGTAGGGTTTGAGTTTGGACGAACCAAACCACCAGTTTGGACGAACCAAAGTCATAGTTTGGTTCGTCCAAACTTTTTCCGCCCAATAGGCTTGTATTTCGGAAAAAATGTGTATATTTGCACCATCAAACCATTTTAGAGCCATAATGAAGGAATTTATCATATCCGAAGCCAAAGCCGAAACGGCGGTACTCGTGGGCCTGATTACGCCCAACCAGGATGAGGCCAAGACCAAAGAATACTTGGACGAACTGGAGTTTTTGGCCGACACCGCAGGGGCGCGCACCGTGAGGCGCTTCACCCAGCGCGTGGGCGGCCCCAGCAGCGTGACCTACGTGGGTAGCGGCAAGTTGCAGGAAATCCGTCAGTATATCAAGGATTGTGAGGATGCCGACGAGCCTGTGGGCATGGTCATCTTCGACGACGAACTGACGGCCAAGCAGTTGCGTAACATCGAGAAGGAACTGCAAGTGAAAATACTTGACCGTACCAGCCTCATCCTCGACATCTTCGCTATGCGTGCGCAGACGGCGGAGGCCAAGGCCCAAGTGGAACTGGCGCAGCACCGCTACATGCTGCCACGTCTGCAACGGCTGTGGACGCACTTGGAGCGCCAAGGCGGCGGCAGCGGTGGTGGCGGCGGCAAGGGTACTGTGGGCTTGCGTGGCCCTGGTGAGACGCAGTTGGAGATGGACCGCCGTATCATACTGCACCGCATTACCCTGCTCAAACAGCGGCTGGCAGAGATTGACCAGCAGAAAACAACGCAGCGCAAAAACCGTGGGCGCCTCATCCGTGTGGCCTTGGTGGGCTATACCAATGTGGGAAAATCGACGCTGATGAATCTGCTCTCCAAAAGCGATGTCTTCGCCGAGAATAAACTTTTCGCCACGCTCGATACCACCGTGCGCAAGGTAACCATCGAGAACCTGCCCTTCCTGCTGGCCGATACCGTAGGCTTCATACGCAAACTGCCGTCAGACCTGGTGGAGTCGTTCAAGAGCACTCTTGACGAGGTACGCGAGGCCGATTTGCTCGTCCACGTAGTGGACATCAGCCATCCCGACTTTGAGGAGCAGATAAAGGTGGTAGAACAAACACTTGCCGAATTGGGATGCCAGGAGACACCCTCAATGGTGGTGTTCAACAAGATAGATGCCTACTGCTGGACGCCCCAGGACGAGGACGACTTGACCGAGCCTACCAAGGAGAACATTTCGCTGGACGACCTGCGCCAGACGTGGATGGCCCGCATGAACGGTGAATGCCTCTTTATTTCAGCCCGCGAAAGGCAGAACATAGACGAGTTGCGCACCACACTTTACAGTATGGTGCGCAAACTGCACGTTCAAAAATATCCTTATAATGACTTCCTCTATACCATAGAGGATGAGTGATTACTCACTGAGTTGTACTACGAAGTAGCCGCGCTTGCCGGTGGGGTACATTCCACGGATGATGAGCACTGGCTCTTTTGATGTGCTGGCTTCCTTGACGGCATTCTGCAAGTCCTCGACGGTCTTCATGGCCTCGTCGTTCACGCGCTGGATGATGAATCCCTTGGGCACACCAGCCTCCTTCATCTTGCCACCGCTTACCTTGATGACCTCCAGGCCGTAACTGATTTCCAACTGCTCCTTTTGGGCCTTGGTGATTTCCCGGAAGTCGGCTCCCAGCACGTCCAGATCGGCGTTCTTCACCACCTTTGTGTTACCCTGCTCGTTGCGCAGCGTCACGGTCTTGGTCTGCTTCTTCTTGTTGTGCAGATAGGTGAGGGCCACCTTGTCGCCGGGGCGCTTCTGGGCGATGATGCCTGAGAGGTCGCCGAACTTCTGAACCTTCTGGCCGTCCACTTCGGTAATGACGTCGCCCTTTTCGATGCCGGCCTCCTGGGCAGCACTGTTTTCTACAACCTCTGCCACGTAAATGCCCTCCATTGTGCCGTAGTCGGTCTCCTTGCCGTCTTCTTTCTCAAGGTCAACTTGGGTCTTGACATCGCGGCCGCTGATGCCAATCATGGCGCGCTGGACAGTACCGTACTGCTTCAGGTCGTCGACCACTTTGTTCATCATGGCCGTGGGGATGGCGAAGCCGTAACCGCTGTACGAACCCGTCTGCGAGTAGAGCATAGCGTTGATGCCGACGAGTTCGCCGTTGGCATTGACCAGTGCACCACCGCTATTGCCTGCGTTGATGGCGGCATCGGTCTGGATGAAACTCTCCACGCCGTTGGCACCCAGCGTGCGGGCCTTGGCCGAGATGATGCCAGCGGTGACGGTGTTGTTCAGGCCCAAGGGGTTGCCGATGGCCAGCACCCATTCGCCCACCTTCACGTCGTCCGAGTTGGCAATCTTGATGGCGGGCAGGCTCTTGCCGTCAATCTTGATGAGGGCCAGGTCGGTAGTCTTGTCGGCACCGATGATGCGTGCGGAGTATTCCTTATTGTCTGACAGTGTGACAGTCAGTTCGTCGGCCCCGTCCACCACGTGGTTGTTGGTCACGATATAGCCGTCGGACGAGATAATCACTCCGCTGCCTGTAGCCGTGCGTTTCGGCGTCTGCACCTGTTGCTTGCGGGTGCCGCCCTGTCCGCGCTGTCCGCGTCCGAAGAAGCCGCCGAAGGGGTCGCTGAAGAAGTCCTCGAAGGGGTCGGTCTGCACCTCGACGGTCTGCACTTTCGAGTTTTGCACATATTTAATATGCACCACCGATGGCAGGGCCTTGTCGGCGGCGTAGGTCAGGTCGACGGGCTGGGCGGCTGTTATGGCAGCCACGGATGCTGTCTCAGGGGCTGACGGTGAGTGGGTGGCAGCGCAAGTGGTGTTGAAGGCTGCTACAGAGAAAACGATAGCGGCCACGCTGAGGGCCGGTGTCACGAAATTTACAATCTTTTTCATATCCATACTTTGTTTGTTAATGATTCTGATTCGTTTGGAAATCTTTGTTGCAAATATATAGTCAAAAATCCAAATACTGACAATTTGTCTGCTCTTTTTCTTTCATTTTAACACTTCCGATTTCCCTTTAAATTCCGTTTGCGAGCGGCGCGGGTAAATTTACATTCGTTTAATGAGTGAAGATTAATTAATTTTTCAGGAGGCGGTAATGTTATTTAAACCTAAAATATAGTGGCGTCAAGTGGATTATGGGAGGTTTTTAGTAATTTTGCAGCAAAATAAGGAAAGAAATCAATGGAAGAGATCCAAAACACACCCGTTGAAGAGAGCATTGTGCTGCGCAGTGAAGGGCTGGTAAAGCGCTATGGCAAGCGCACGGTGGTGAACGATGTGAGTTTCAATGTGTGCCAAGGCGAGATTGTAGGGCTGCTGGGGCCTAACGGTGCCGGCAAGACCACCTCTTTTTATATGACCACAGGACTTGTCCTGCCTAATGGCGGCCATATCTATCTGGGCGAACAGGAGGTAACTGACTATCCTGTTTACAAGCGGGCACGGGCAGGCATCGGCTATCTGGCGCAGGAGGCTTCCGTTTTCCGCAAGATGAGTGTCGAGGACAATATCCTCTCCGTGCTGGAAATGACGGGCAGGCCTCGGCAGTATCAACTGGAAAAGTTGGAGAGCCTTATCAGCGAGTTCCGACTGCAGAAAGTGCGCAAGAACAAGGGCGACCAACTTTCTGGAGGAGAAAGGCGCCGTACTGAGATTGCCCGCTGTCTGGCCATCGAGCCGAAGTTCATTATGCTCGACGAACCGTTTGCCGGCGTCGACCCCATTGCCGTGGAGGACATCCAGCAGATAGTGTGGAGGCTGAAGTACCGCAACATCGGTATCCTCATCACCGACCACAATGTGCAGGAGACGCTCTGCATCACCGACCGCGCTTATTTGCTATTTGAAGGGCGCATCCTCTTTGAGGGTACGCCCGAACAATTGGCTGAAAATAAAATTGTGCGTGAGAAATATCTTTCCAATTCGTTTGTGCTGAAAAAGAAAGACTTCCAACTGATGGAAGAGGAGCGCAGCCGCAAGGAAAGTGCGGCTGCGGATGCTCCTTGAAAAGTTTTACGACAGGAAGCCGAGCAAGGCTCCGGCAGCCACTGCCGACCCGATGACGCCAGCCACATTGGGACCCATAGCGTGCATCAGCAGGAAGTTGTGGCGGTCGTATTCCAATCCCATATTATGACTGATACGGGCAGCCATAGGTACTGCGCTCACGCCGGCATTGCCGATAAGCGGGTTGATTTTCTTGTCCTTCGGCAGGAACAGGTTCATAATTTTCACAAACAGCACGCCGCTGGCCGAGGCAATGGCGAAAGCGAAAGCACCGATGGCGAAGATGAACACGGTGTTCAGTGTCAGGAACTCGCTGGCCTGCGTGGAGCAGCCCACGGTGAGACCCAGCAGCATCACCACAATGTCGTTCAGCGCAGCGCCGGCAGTCTTGGCCAGGCGGGTGGTCTTGCCGCTCTCCTTTAACAGATTTCCAAAGAACAGCATACCGAGCAAGGGTAGGGCAGAGGGCACGATGAAAGTTGTGATGAGCAGTCCGATGATGGGGAAGAGGATGCGCTCTGTCTGGCTCACTTCGCGGCCTGGCTTCATCTTGATGAGACGTTCCTTCTCAGTAGTGAGCAGACGCATAATGGGTGGCTGGATGAGCGGCACAAGGGCCATATAACTATAGGCACACACGGCAATGGCACCCATCAGGTTCGGCGACAACTTCGACGAAAGGAAGATGGCCGTGGGGCCGTCGGCACCGCCGATGATAGCAATACCGGCTGCCTGGTTAGGCTCGAAGCCCAGTGCCAAGGCAATCATATAGGCACCGAAGATGCCGAACTGTGCGGCGGCACCGATGAGCATCAGTTTCGGGTTGGCCAGCAGGGCCGTGAAGTCGGTCATGGCACCAATGCCGAGGAAGATGAGCGGCGGATACCAGCCTTGGCGCACACCTTGGTAGAAGATGTTCAGCACGGAGTTGTCCTCGTAGAGGCCAATCTCCAGTCCGGCGTCGCCACGGAAGGGGATATTGCCCAGGATGATGCCCAGTCCGATGGGTACAAGCAGGAGCGGTTCAAAGTCTTTCTTGATGGCAAGATAGATGAAGATGGCTCCCACAACAATCATAATGATGTTTCCCACCTCGGCATTGGCAAAGCCGGTGTAGGTCAGGAACTCATTGAAGTTATTGGCTATGAATTCAAACATTTTTCTATGCGATTGTGAGCAGCACGGCTCCTTCCATAACCGTGTCGCCCTGTTTAACGACAATGGATGTTACTTGTCCGGCATAGTCGGATTCGATGTTGTTCTGCATCTTCATGGCCTCAAGCACCAGAACGGTGTCGCCAACATTGACCTGCTGGCCCACCTGAACCTTCACCTCTATAATAGTGCCGGGTAGTGGTGCCTTCAGGGCGTTGCCGGCTCCGGTAGCGGCAGGAGCAGCAGCAGGAGCGGGAGCAGCAGCGGGTGCGGGTGTGGCAGCAGCGGGGCGGGGAGCCTCCACCTTCGGCTTGTTCATTGACGGATGCTTGGCGGCGTTGATGGGCTTCTGCAGTTCCAACTCAAACGGGATGCCGTTGACGTTCACTTTGGCGATATTGCCTTCCACTTCGGCGATTTCCACTTCGTAGTCCACGCCTTTCACTTTATATTGATATTTGTTCATTGTTTTTCGTTATTACGTTATCTCGTTATTACCTTATCTTTGTTTCCATTAATGCAACTCTGGAGTTGTGGGTATGCGGGGAGCATTATGGTCGGTGGGGAGGAATGGGTCGTGCAGATGGGTCATTTGGCTATATTCATCATCCCAGCCTGTGTCTTTGGGCTTAATGGTGATGACGCCGCTCTCCACGTCGTGCACATCGTCCTCGTACTGTTTCAGAGCCATACCGATGACGGCCATATAGACTTCCAGGTCTATGCCCTTCTTTTCAAGGCCCTCCTGCATAATGTTGCCCGTCTTGTGGGCCACCTCACGTGTTTTCTCCACCGTCTTGGTGATGGGCTTGATGGGCTGTGCGTTGGCCACTTTCTTAGCGGTGTCGAGGTGACGCATTACGATGCCGAAGAGCGTGAAGAAAATCCAGAGCAGGGCAAGGCATAGAAACACGATGCCCATAGCCATCAGGGCCATTGCGAAGCCGTGAGGGTCGCGCTCCTTGAACTGGTCAATCTTCGATGCGCTGGCCTCGATGGTGTTCTCAATGCCCGGGGTGACGGCTTCGGGCGCCTTCACGCTCCAGCGCCCTTTCACACGGGCATACGACTGGTCAGCAGACAGGGCAGGAACCGTCACAGAGTCAATCAACTCTACACCGTTGCCGTTGAAAAGTGCGATCCATACAGGTTCCGACAAAGGAACATTGAGCGCAAGATGCAACTTGCCGTTGGCAGGGTTACTGTTTGCGAAGAGCAGCAGATGGTGACGGCCGCCAATTTGTGTGCGGTCTTCGCCACTGGGAATCATACGCATAAGTTTGATACGGTCGGGCGCGGAAAGGTTCGCGTCGAGTACGCGGCGGTCGGTAGTGATGAACATACCGCGCACGTTGTAGGTGGTGAACGAGGTGTTCTCCAGTTCTATCCACGCTTCGCGCCGTCCAAACTCATCCTGGATGCTGGTAGTGTTGTTGGTCAGCACTTCGCTGATGACGATGTTCTTGGCACCTTGGCCGAACAATGTACCCGAAGCGGTCAGCAGTAGTCCTGCCAGCAGGGGTTTTAGGTGGTTCATTGTTTTAATTACGTGTATTATTTAGTTTTTATAGAAGGTTTATCCACAGAAGAAGAGCACGATAAGTTGTGCGGTCAGTATGCGAAGAAACATCGAGAGGGGGTAGACCGTGGAGTAGCCAAGTGCAGGCGCCTCGCGGGAGCAGATGCTGTTCGAGTAGGCCAGGGCGGGCGGGTCGGTATAGGTGCCGGCCAACATTCCGGCGATGGTGAAGTAGTTGAACTTGAACTTCCATCGGGCGATGGGTCCGATAATCAATATAGGTATTACGGTGATAAGGAAGCCCGTCAGCACATAGAGCAGTCCGTCGCCCTCCATTACGGTCTCAAAGAAGCCTGCACCGGCCTTGATACCCACCGAGGCGAGGAAAAGTACAAGTCCTATCTCGCGTAGCATCATATTGGCTGAGGTGGTGGTGTAGGTCACGAGCCTTATCTTATAACCATAGCGTCCAATGAGGATGGCCACGATGAGCGGGCCGCCAGCAATGCCGAGTTTCATCAAAGGCATACCCGGAATGAAGGGTAGTGAACCAAAGATGATACCGAGGAAGATGCCGACGAAGATGGTGGCGATGTTGGGCGCATTGAGTCGCTTCACGCTATTGCCCATCTTTGTGGCCACGCGGTCGACGGCGTCCTCAGGTCCCACAACCATAATTTTGTCACCCACTTGCAGGGGCAGACCGGCTGAGGCGAAAAGGTCGATGCCGTGACGGGTGAGACGGGTGACGTTCACACCGTAAACGCTGGAGAAGTGCATTGAGGCCATCGATTTGCCGTTGATTTCGGGGTTGGTGATGAGGATGCGCTTCGAAACGAGCGGCTGGTCTTGCTGCTGGAAGTCAATGTCAATCATTGGGCCGATGAAGGCCATAATGGCCTCGTGGTCAGCCTCGGCACAGACAATGAGCATCTGGTCGCCCACGTGGAACACGGTATCGCGGTTGGGGATGCACAATTCACCGGCGTGTACCAAGCGCGACACCACGAAGTCGCGGTTCAGGAAATTGTGCACCTGTAGCAATGTCTTGCCTTCCAAATACTTGTTAGTTACCTCCAAGTGCATCTTGAAAGGCTTTTTGTTGGCGCTGGTTTCCTCCATAGCGGCCAGCCGCTTCTCTTCCTTCTCCAGTTTAATCTTGCAGATGTAGCGTGTCAGGACGATGGCGCCGATGATGCCCAGCACACCAAGCGGATAGGCGCAGGCGTAGGCCGAAGCAATCTGTGGGGCGTTGGCACCAAAGACCGACACCAACGCCTCGTTGGCAGCACCAAGACCGGGGGTGTTTGTCACGGCACCGTAGAGCGTGCCCACCATCATAGGCAGCGTCGAGGGGTTGTTGGTGTCGAAGAAAATGTAGTAGCAGGCGAACATCACGAGGATGTTGAGCAGGATAGCCACAGCAGCCAGTCCGTTCAGTTTCACGCCGGCCTTTCCGAAACTCTCGAAGAAACCAGGCCCCACTTGAAGTCCAATCATAAAGACAAAGAGGATGAGACCAAAGTCCTGAATGAATGTCAGGATGTCGGTCGGTGCGGCCTCCATACCATAGTAATGGAAGATGTGACCGGCAATGATGCCTGTAAAGAGCACGAAAGTGACGCCAAGCGAAATGCCCAGCACCTTAATCTTACCCAAATAAACGCCGACGGCAATCACAATAGCGTAGAGTAACGCTATGTGTGCCACCGACGAGGTATTGGTGAAGAGGCTTGAAAGCCATTGGAAGGATTCCATTGTCCTTTATTTTTTTAGTGCAGCAAGAGATTCCTTTAGTGAGGCGATTTTCTCCTCAGCATCGCTCTGCTTCTTGCGCTCCAAGGCCACGACGGCCTCAGGGGCATTGGCCACGAAACGCTCGTTAGAGAGTTTCTTCTGCACACCCATCAGGAAACCTTCGAGGTGCTTCAGTTGGGCCTCCATTTTCTCAATCTCGGCCTTCACGTCGATGAGGTCGCCCAGGGGCACGGCCAGTTCGTCGGTGCCCACCATAAAGGCACTGGCGGTGGCATCCTTCTGCTCCACAACGGTGATGGCGGAGAGGCCGGCCATCTTCATAATGATGTCGTTGTAACGCTCGAACCTATTCTGGCTAACCATCTGGAGTTGAAGACGTTCTTTCGGTGCGATGTTCTTCTGGCTACGTACGGTTCGCACACCGCCCACTACCAGTTTCACCTGTTCGATGTCGGCAATGAGTTGCTCGTCTTCGGTGGTCAGTTTGCCCAGCACCAGTTGGTCACGCATAATGCTCTCGCCTGGCTTGCGGTCGTAGAGGGCCTGCCACAACTCTTCGGTGATGAATGGCATAAAGGGGTGGAGCATCTTCAGCAGTATCTCGAAGAAACGCAGCGTGGCGTCGTAAGTCTCACGGTCGAGTGGCTGTTGCTTGCCGTCGATGTAGGCGGGCTTCACCATCTCCAGATACCATTGCGAGAACTCGTCCCAGAACAGTTTGTAGACGGTCATCAAAGCGTCGCTGATGCGGTATTTCGAGAAGTGGTCTTTCAGTTCAGCATCGGCCTGCTTCAGTTTGGCGTCCATCCAGGCGATGGCCGTCTTGTTTGCTGCGCTACTTTCGCAGCCTTCGGAACCAACCTGCCAGCCCTTGACCAGGCGGAAGGCGTTCCAGATTTTGTTGTTGAAGTTACGGCCTTGCTCGCAGAGGGCTTCGTCGAAGAGGATGTCGTTGCCGGCAGGGGCACTTAGCATCATACCCATACGCACGCCGTCGGCACCGAATTTCTCAATCAGTTCAATGGGATCGGGGCTGTTGCCCAGGCTCTTCGACATCTTGCGGCCCAGTTTGTCGCGCACAATGCCAGTGAAATAGACGTTCTTGAAGGGGAACGTGCCCATATACTCCTCGCCAGCCATAATCATACGGGCCACCCAGAAGAAGATGATGTCGGGGGCGGTCACCAAGTCGCTGGTGGGGTAGTAGTAACTGATTTCCTTGTTACCGGGATTGCGGATGCCGTCGAAGAGGCTGACGGGCCAAAGCCACGATGAGAACCAAGTGTCGAGTGCGTCCTCATCTTGGCGTAAGTCGTTTAGACTTAGGTTGTTGTTGCCGCTCTCTTTGCGTGCCAGTTCAAGTGCCTCCTCGGCCGTCTCAGCAACGACGAACTTCTCTTCGTCGTAGTAATAGGCAGGGATGCGGTGACCCCACCACAACTGGCGGCTGATGCACCAGTCTTGGATGTTCTCCAGCCAGTTCTTATAGGTATTGACATACTTCTGGGGGTAGAAGTGCATCTCACCCTCCATCACGGGTTTCAGGGCAATCTGTGCGAAATGTTCCATCTTGAGGAACCACTGTAAGGAGAGACGCGGCTCGATGGGTGTGTCGGGGTTTCGCTCCGAGTAGCCCACTTTGTTGGTGTAGTCCTCAATCTTCTCCATCAGCCCAGCGGCCTGCAAGTCCTTGACAATCTGCTTGCGGCAGTCCATACGGTCCATTCCGACATAGATGGGCGATTGTTCGGAAATGGTGCCGTCAGGATTGAAGATGTCGATGGTCTCCAGGTTATGCGTCTTGCCCAGCATATAGTCGTTGGTGTCGTGGGCGGGTGTCACCTTCAGACAGCCCGTTCCGAACTCGATGTCCACGTAACGGTCCTCGATGACGGGGATGACGCGGTTTACCAGAGGCACGATAACTTTGCGGCCCTTCAGCCACTGGTTCTTGGGGTCTTTGGGGTTGATACACATAGCGGTATCGCCCATAATGGTCTCAGGACGTGTGGTAGCCACAACGGCGTAGTAGCCTTTAGCATCCTTATGGATAACGTTACCTTCTGCCTTCAAAGCATCTTCGTTGTCAAGGGCATTGAGGCCGTCAACGTAGTACTTCAGGTGGAAGAGATGGCTCTGTTCCTCCTTGTAGACCACTTCCTCGGTTGAGAGGGCGGTAAGAGCCTTCGGGTCCCAGTTCACCATACGGAGGCCGCGATAGATATAGCCCTTGCGGTAAAGGTCGACAAAAACCTTGATGACGCTCTCAGAGCGCACAGGGTCCATCGTGAAGGCGGTGCGATCCCAGTCGCACGAGGCACCGAGGCGGCGCAACTGCTTCAGGATGATGCCGCCGTGTTCGTCGGTCCAGTCCCAGGCGTGCTTCAGAAACTCGTCGCGGGTGAGGTCACGCTTCTTGACGCCCTGTTCGGCCAGTTTCTTCACCACTTTGGCCTCGGTGGCTATCGAGGCGTGGTCGGTGCCTGGCACCCAGCAGGCGTTCTTGCCCTCCATACGAGCACGGCGGATAAGGATGTCCTGAATGGTGTTGTTGAGCATGTGCCCCATGTGGAGCACGCCCGTCACGTTGGGCGGGGGAATGACGATTGTATAAGGTTCACGATCATCTGGCTTCGAACTGAAAAGTTTGTTATCCAGCCAATACTGATACCACTTACCCTCAACTTCGCGAGGGTCGTATTTGCTTGCTATTTCCATACCTGTTTATAAATGCTTTCTCTTTCGGGGTGCAAAGGTACGAAGAAAATCTGAAACGTGAAAAAAAATGCCGCTTCTTTATGCGTTAAGCGGTGTTAAATACACACTTTTGACCAAATGAAGAGACTATGCCCAAAATTTGGACGAACCAAACCTATAGTTTGGACGAACCAAACTACCAGTTAGGACGAACCAAACTCATAGTTAGGACGAACCAAATTTCTGGCTGTGTCAGAGAGGGGGTGCAAAGGTCCGCTATCAGGGTATGTGTTTTATTTCTTGAAAGCCGAGCAGACGCCAGGTCCGTTCCCCTGTTCCCTTGTAGTAGACAAATGCCTGGTAGCGGTTTTCGGTCTGGAAGAAAGAACCTTCTTCGGGCAGCGGATGCGTGGTGCCGTCGGCATCGGCCAATAGCAGCATATAGTTGTAGTAACCCAGTTTCTGCAAAATGGTGAGCGAATAGGACCGGTTTTCCTCGTCGTAATCCATAGCGTAGGGAGTACATTCCTCGTTGGCCCATCGTCCCGTCACAATGACATTGGCGTTGTCGTAGTGTGGCGCATTGAGCAGTTGGTAATGCACATAGACATATTCAGCCGTGCGGTTGATGTCGTAGTTGTCGCTGTTTCGCTGGAGGTAGGCGCCATTGGCATCCTCGTCGTAGGAATAGTTGCGGCGTTCCTCGCAGGGGAATGGCGTAGCGTGCCAGGAGCGCGTCTGCTCGTCCCACGATGTCGATGCCAGTCCCATCGTGGTGTGGCTGGGGTCGAGTACTTCAAACTTGTGGTATTCGTTGCCGGCATCGAAGATGAGTTCCCGCTGGTGTTCCCATCTCAACTGCATAGGCGTGATGTGGGTGGGACGGACGTTCACTTTCATATTGTCCTCACGTCCGTTCTGCAGGACGAAAGTCTGAATCTGTTCATCTGGTCTGGTAACTCGCACGCTGTTGAAGTTGACGGTCATATTCACCTGCTGGTATCTGGTGTTCAGCGCGATGTCGGTGTTGGCGGTGGAACTCAGCCCCACGTTCATAACCGGCTCTACAACCCTTAACTCTATGACGATGGCCTCTTCGTCGTTGTCTTCATCGATGATGTGCAGGCGGTAGTTTCCGCTCATCTTTGGCTGGCAGTCACGGTTTGGGAAGGTCAGTTCGTAGTGGTTGTAGAGTATGGCGGTGTTGATGGAGTTTTCGTAGTCGTCGATGGGCAGTCCGTTGATGCCCGCCAGCCAGTCGCTCTCGAAGAGTCCTTCCACCGGGGTCCAGTCGGGGTTGCACGGCTCCAGCGTGTAGGTGAAGCGGTGGTAGTTGTGCGACATCTCGTCGAAGCCGATGTGCAGGACATCGTTACTGCCCAATTTGAGCACGGGCAGGGCCTCAAAGTCGTCGTTGAACACCACTTGCAGCCCCTTCACGTTGGGCACTTTCACGCTGTGCCACGCCGTAGCGGCGAAGGGCATTGCGGCTGTTATGGCGGATAAAGCCATTCGTATCAAGGTCTTCATCATTCGTCAGAAGAATCGGAAAACGCCTTCAGTTCAGTATAAATGCGTTGGATGGGCAGGCCCATCACGTTGTAATAACTGCCTTTCAGCCCCGTCACTCCAATGTAGCCGATCCATTCCTGAATGCCGTAGGCACCGGCCTTGTCGAAAGGCTGGTATTTCTTCACGTAGTGCGTGATTTCCTCTTCGGTGAGGGGGCCGAAGGTGACATCAGTGGTGACGGAGAAACTTTTCTGCCGCTCTTTGGTTGTCAGGCAGACGCCCGTAATGACCTGATGGGTGCGCCCGCTCAACTCCCTGAGCATCCTGCAAGCGTCGTCGGAGTCAGAAGGTTTGCCGAGCACCTCCTGTCCCAGAATAACGACCGTATCGGCTGTGATAATCAGTTCGTCGCCGGCCATTTGTGCCCTGTAAGCCTCGGCCTTCTCGGTTGCTATGTATTCTGGTATTTGGTTGACAGACAATCCTTTTGGATAATTCTCTTCAATGTCTGGAAGAACTCTTACCTCAAAGGGAATGTCGAGGCCGCCCATCAATTGGCGGCGGCGTGGAGAGTTGCTTGCTAAAACGATACGGTATTGCTTCATAGTTCACGATTCATTATCATTCTACCAACCGAAGGCGGTGGCATCCATCTTCCATAGACCTTGAGCGCGGAGCGTTTGCTCGATGACGTCGCGAGCGCAACCTTGGCCACCATCCAGATGGCTGATGTAGACGGCGGCCTCCTGCACCTCCACACAGGCATCCTTGGGGCAGACAGGACATCCCACGCGCCGCATTACCTCCAGGTCGGGCACGTCGTCGCCCATATACATCACCTCATCATCGGTGAACTGGTATTTGCTGAGAAACTGCTCGTAAGTGTTTATCTTCACGGCACAACCCATATAAATGTCGGTCATACCGAGTGCTTCGTAGCGTTTGCGTATGGCCTCGACGTTGGCGCCGGTGATGATGGCCAGTCTGAGGCCCAGTTTCAGGGCTAACTGTATGGCATAGCCGTCCTTGATGTTCACCGTGCGCTGAGGCACGCCGTCGGGGGGCAGCGTGATAGTTTGCTGGCTGAGCACGCCGTCCACATCGAAGACGATGGCGCGTATTTTCCGAAGGTCGTAGTTTATCATAGTTTGGTCAGGTGTATGCTCTCGCTCATAAGCGAATAGATTTGTTGCAGCAGCGGCTCGTCGTTGAGCATCTCTTTCTGCGCCCCCATCACACTCTCGTCGAATCGCACGGCTGGCCCTGTCTGTGCGTCGCGTGGGTGTATGGTGTGCACCTTTGCCGTAGTTTCGTCGATGAGGGGCAGCATCACGTCGAAAGGCAATCCTTCGCGCTCCAGGATGTGGGCGGACAGGGTGTAGCAGTGATTGGCGAAGTTGCAGCCGAAGACGGCAGCCAAGTGCAGTTTTCGTCGCTGTTCAGAAGTCATTTCGTGTATGTGTGGGCTTACCGTCTGTGCCAATTGGCGTGCCAGTTGGAGCGTCTGCGGAGTGTTTCCCTCTATGAAAATGTGGATTTGGGAAAAATCCACCCGCTTATCCAGCGAGAACGTCTGCATAGGATAGATGACACCTTGGAGGGGATGCTCCCCAAAGACTGCCATCGGCACCGAACCGGCTGTGTGGAAGAAACAGCAATCTTCTCTGCCTTGGCGCAACTGGGCGATAACCGTGGGGAGGGCATCGTCTTTGACGGATAGGATGAAAGCGTCGGCATAAGTGGGCAGGGCGGCTATGTCGTTGGTGGCCAAGGCGCCGACCTTGTCGGCCAGCCGTTGGGCAGACTCCATCGTGCGGCTGTAGACGGCGACCACCCTTTGGCCGCTCTCGTGAAGAGCCAGCGCAAGGTTGGTGGCCAGGCGTCCTGCACCCACCATTACTATCCCAAACGTTTCCTGCTGCATTTTTGTCTTAAATATCTATTCTATAATTGGTTATATTTGCCTGCGTGCACGTTCTCCCACTTCAGTTTGTCTTCGTTTTGGGGCTTCCGCTCGTCAGCCTTGTGCCCCACGGCGATGACGCAGAGCACGCACAGATTGTCGGGTATGTCAAGGACGCCACGGATGACGGTATCGGCGGTTGTGCCGTCGGAAAGGCCCCGGCCTCTCATCTGCACCCAGCAACTGCCTAGCCCCAGGTCTTCAGCCTGGTACTGCATAGAGATGGCGGCGATGGCCCCATCTTCCACCCAGCAGTCGTTCTGTACAGGGTCGCCCAGTACGACGATGGCCAGTGGCGCATCCTTTAGGAACTGTCCGCCCAGGTCTTTGGCGTCGGCCAGTTTTTCCAAGTCGGTCTTGTCGTCGACCAATACAAACTGCCACGCCCTTAGGCTTTTGCTGGTGGGTGCCATCAGCGCAGCCCTCATAATCAGCCGCACATCGTCGGCATCTATCTCTTCGGCGGTAAACTTGCGGTGCGAGCGTCGCTGCTGCACCAGTGTCTTAAAGTCTTCCATTGTGCTAATTATTAAAAAATTTCCTGCAAAGTTAGCAAATTATCCACAAAATGTGTTTGCGTTTAAGAATTATTTTGTATTTTTGCCCTCGATGAACACACTGCGCGTCCAAATCTATACCAGCAAGCAGCATTTGCCCGCAGGGCTGTTTCGGGAGAACTTCTTCCACAGCCCGCAGTTTTTCGCGTTGTGTGCCAAAACCCCTCGCTATAAGCCCTATATGCTCACCGTGGAGCAGCCCGACGGCACCATTTGTGCCCAGATGCTGGCCATCTTGCGCTACCGTTCCACGTGGCTGCCACCTTTTCTCTACCGCCATTGTCGCGTTTTGGGTGAGGGCTGCTATGCCGACGAGAGCCAGAAAGGAGAATTGTTGGGTATGATGATGCACCAACTGACGGAGCGTCTGGGTCAGTGGACGCTCTACATTGAGGTGAGCAATCTTTCGACTAAGATGATGGGATACAAGCAGTTTCGTGAAAACGGGTTCTTCCCTGTGCGCTGGATGAGCATCCACAATTCCCTGCATTCACGCACGCCGGAGGAGCGTATCACGCCCCATCTGCAACGGCAGATTGATATGGCCTACGAGCGTGGCGTAGTGACCGATGAGGTGGCCAGCGACGACGATTTCCAGTCCTTTATGCGCCTGTTGCGCCATCATCACTGGCTGAAGCCCAAGCGCTACATTCCCGCTGCCGAGTTCTTCCAAGGGCTGCGAGAGTGTGAGGACGGGCGGCTCTATCTGACACGCTACCGCGAGCACATCATCGGCTGTTCGGCGGTGGTTCACAGTCAGGGGCAGGCCTATCTTTGGTATGCCGCCTATCGCCGTAAGACATACGCCTGGCTCCATCCGGCTGTACTTACCGTCTGGCACGCCATCAAGGACTCGCACTGCACAAGTATGGAGCACATTTTCTTTATGGATGTCGGACTGCCTTTCCGCAAGAATGCCTACCGTGAGTTTATCCTTCGTTTTGGCGGAAAGCCCACCAGCACCTACCGTTGGTTCCGTTGCTCCATCGGTTGGGTGAATTCCATTCTATCGTGGTTCTACCGCGACTGATTCCTTATTTTGATGAGATTGGATTGAAGCCTCCCTTTCTTAGGGCCGATTGTGCCAGGCGCTCGTAGAGCAGGCCCAGCGTGGCAAAACGGTTGAGGGCGTTAAGGGCGGCTTTTCGCAGAGAAAGGCTTGGCCCTTGTAAGGCGCTGATGGCCTGGTCGATAAACTCGTTGATGCCGCGCTCATTGGGTTCCTGCCCTTGGGAAAAGAGGCGGCCCAGCACGTGATAGCCGCATATTTGTGGCAGGTCGTCGGGTGAGGCCAGCCACTGGTAAGCCTTGTCGGCAGCATAGGGCAAGTGCTGGTAAAGATTGAAGGCGGCCTGTTCGGCAATCTCCAGCGTCGGCGTCTGTTCCATCCAGATGTCGGCCACTTCCGGGAGCATTTTTTCAGCAGGCATCAGCATAGTGGCCAGTATCTTGCACTCGCGCACGTTTTCCTTCCACAAAGCGATGGACAGGTCGTAGAGGAGTGCGGGGTCTTTGCCGTCGGCAATCTTGTCGGCCATTTCGCGCAGACGCGGCAGCGTCACGCCCCAGTTGAGGGAGTAGTTCAGCCCTTTGTTGCGCATAGACTGAGCAGTCGCTCCGTCCATCAGTTGGCGGAACGACTGCTTGATTTCTTTCACCAGAGTATTGACGTCGGTCATCTTTAAACGCTCATCAGGGTTTGCATAAACTCTTGCAGGCGCAGCAGGCCGTAACCGCCAGAGACGCAGGAAACCTCGTCGTAGCGCTGCACGTCGTCGGGCGTGATGCCTCGGTGCCAAATGAGGAAAGGCACCGGCTCGCCCACGTGTATGCGCTGCTCCACAGGCGTCAGGTGGTCGGGAAGCACGGCTATGCAGACGGGTTCGTCCATTTGCCTGACGGCTTCATAGATGGGCTTGATGAGCCGCTGGTCCAGGTATTCGATGGTCTTCAGTTTCAGTTCCAGGTCGCCGTCGTGTCCGGCCTCGTCGCTGGCTTCCACGTGGACGAAGACGAAGTCCTGCCCCTTCAGGGCCTTGATGGCGGCCCGTGCCTTGCCCTCGTAGTTGGTGTCGGCCAGGCCGGTGGCGCCTTCCACCTCCACAATGTCGAGGCCGGCATAGTGGCCGATGCCTCGGATGAGGTCTACGGCGGAGATGACGCTTCCGCTCTTCACCTGGGGATATTGCTCTTGGAGCGTCTGCATCGACGGGCGGTAGCCGCCGCTCCAGGGCCAGATGCTGTTGGCCTGGCGCTCGCCCTTTGCGGCCTTGGCCTGGTTGTAGGGGTGCTTGGGCAGCAGTTCTTGGGAGCGGAGGATGAGGGTGTTGATGAGGTCGGCGGTTTCCTGGGGGGAGAGGGCTGTTGGGTGGGCTGCGCTACTTGCGCAGTCTACGGGACTGGGGGTTACGAGGAGGTCGTGCCAAGGCTCGTTGGGGTGGTCGTGAGGGGGCGCACAGTCGATGTGCTTGTTGCCGCCCTTGATGACGAGGAGGTGGCGGTACTGTATGCCGCAGATGAACTTCACCCGCTCGCAGCCCTGCTCAGCGTTGATGGGGGCGGCCAGTTCGGCGTTCAGGTAGTCGATGAGCACGCGGGCGTCCTCGGTCTGCAAGTTGCCGCCGTTGTGGGTGATAATCTTGCCGTCAGCGAGGGTGATGATGTTACAGCGGATGGCGAAGTCGTCGGCAGCCATCTCGTAACCGATGCTGGCAGCCTCTAACGGGCCGCGCCCCTCGTACACCTTGTTCAGGTCGTAGCCGAGGATGGCCGTGTTGGCCACCTCGCTGCCTGGGGGGAAGCCTTCTGGCACGGTGATGAGTCGCCCTGTGCGGCCTTCGCGGGCCAACAGGTCCATCATCGGCTTATTGGCGTATTGCAGCAGGGTCTTCCCGCCCAAACGCTCAACAGGCTTGTCGGCCATTCCGTCGCCAAGGATAATGATGTGCTTCATTTAGATATTGGCAATGGACATAATATTGGCGAAGACACCGGCGGCGGTGACGGCGGCACCGGCTCCGTAGCCTTGGATGAGCATAGGATACTCCTTGTAGCGCTCGGTGGTGAGGAGCACGATGTTGTTCGAGCCTTCGAGGGAATAGAACGGATGGGTCGACGGCACCTCCTTGAGGGCGACGCTGGTCTTGCTGGCCGGCTGGCCCTCGCCGCCGGCTTCCATTGTGGCGACAAAGCGCCAGCGCTTGCCTTCCTTCTCCAGCACCTTGCGGCGGGCCTCGAAGTCGGCATCGAGTTCAGGCAGACGGCGCCAGAAGTCGTCGAGCGAACCCTCGAAGTAGTCGTCGGGCACGAAAAGGTGCTTCTCCACATCGTCCTGCTCCACCTTGTAGCCTGCCTCGCGGGTGAGGATGACGAGTTTGCGGATGACGTCGGTGCCGCTGAGGTCGATGCGCGGGTCAGGCTCAGAGTAACGCTGTTCCTTGGCGCGGCGCACGGTCTCGGAGAAGGGCACGTCGGCGGCAATCTCGTTGAAGATGAAGTTGAGGGTTCCAGACAGAATTGCCTCGATTTTCAGTATCTTATCGCCAGAGTTGCACAGGTCGTTGATGGTTCCGATGATGGGCAATCCGGCACCCACGTTGGTCTCGTAGCGGAACCAGACGCCACGGTCGCGGGCCGTCTGGCGCAGTTTCACGTAACTGTCGTAGTCGCTGGAGGCGGCAATCTTATTGGCAGCCACCACGCTGATGTTATGCTCCAGGAAGGTCTGGTAGAGGGCGGCAATCTGACGGCTAGCGGTACAGTCGACGAAGACGCTGTTGAAGATGTTCATCTTCACGATTTCGTCGCGCATACGGTCGGTATTGGCCGGTTCGCCTGCCCGCAGCACCTTCTCGTAGTCGTTGAGGTCGATGCCCTCGCGGTCGAGCACGAAGTTATATACGTCGCTGATACCCACCACGTTGAGTTTGAGGCGCTTGGTCTGCATCAGGTACTGCTGCTGGGTGCGGATTTGCTCCAAGAGCATACCACCCACGGTGCCGATGCCGCAGATGAAGAGGTTGAGCACCTTGTATTCGGAGAGGAAGAACGAGTCGTGGAGCACATTGAGCGACTTGCGCAGGAAGCGGCCTTCGACGACAAACGAAATATTTGTCTCCGAAGCGCCCTGGGCGCAGGCGATGACGCTGATGCCCGAGCGGCCCAGCGTGCCGAAGAGTTTACCGGCGATGCCCGGCGTGTGCTTCATATTTTCGCCCACGATGGCGATGGTGGCCAGGCCGTTCTCTGCCTGCATGGGGAACATTGCGCCCGTCTCAATCTCCTTGGCGAACTCTTCGTTGAGCACTTTGATGGCGGCCTCGGCATCTTCGTCGCGCACACCGATAGAGGTGCTGTTCTCTGAAGAAGCCTGGCTGACCATAAACACCGAAATGCCCTCGTTGGCCAGCGTGGTGAAGATGCGGCGGTTCACACCGATGACGCCCACCATCGAGAGGCCCGTCACGGTGATAAGCGTGGTGCCCTTGATGCTGCTGATACCCTTGATGGGCTTCAGGTCGTCGTCTATCTTGTCCTTGATGAGCGTGCCCGGATGCTCCGGGTTGAAGGTGTTCTTCACGCGGATGGGGATGTTCTTCACGCAGACGGGGTAGATGGTCGGGGGATAGACCACTTTTGCGCCGAAGTTGCACAGTTCCATCGCCTCCACATACGACAGTTCATTGATGGTGTATGCCGACTGGATCACCTTCGGGTCGGCGGTCATAAAGCCGTCCACGTCGGTCCAAATCTCCAGTTCGTCGGCATCGAGTGCGGCGGCGATGATGGCGGCGGTGTAGTCGCTGCCGCCGCGCCCCAGATTGGTGGTCTCGTGGGTGTCACGGTCGCGGGCGACGAAGCCTGGAACTACCGCTATTTGTTTCGTGTCAGTAAACGTCTCGCGCACCAACTTGTATGTCAGTTCGGCGTCGAGCACGTGCTTGCCCTGTTTCTTCTCTGTGCGTATGAAGTCGCGGCTGTTCAACCGCTTGGCGTTGTCGAGGATGGCGGTGACGATGTGCGACGACAGGCGCTCGCCGTAGGACACGATGGCGTCCTCGGTCTTTCCCGAAAGGTCGTGAATCAGGTACACGCCGTAGAAGATGCTCTTTAGTTGCTCCAAGAGGGCGTCGACGCTGGCCAGCAGTTCGGTGCGTTTGTTGCCGTCGGTAATCACGGTGTCAATCATCTCGTGATGACGGTCGGCAATGGCCTCGTACTCTTTCCGCCACTGCTCGTCGCCGCTGAGGGCCATTTGCGAGGTGGCTATCAGTTTGTCGGTGATGCCGTTGAGTGCGCTCACCACTACGATGACAGGCCCCCGTCCGGCTTCTGCCTCCACTATTCTCTTCAAACTGAGAATGCTTTTCACGGAACCTACGGACGTTCCGCCGAATTTCAATACTTTCATTGGTTAGTAATTACTGCTGATTTCGTAAGTGTTGATGATGCTGCTCACGTTTGAGACCACCGTCCAAACAATGTAAATCAATACCATAATGAACGCGGCCACCTTGTAACTGGTTTTCCTGATGGCAAAGGGGATGACCAGGAAGGTGAACGACTGGATGATGGAGATGACGAAGATGGCATAGTTGCGGGCCTGCCACTCCATATTGAGCAGCGACCCCACGTAGCCGATGACAAAATAGGCGGCGGCAAAGAATATCAGCGAGCCGCACCACCCCAGCAGCAGAAGGCTGGGCCAGTCTTTCACGTCGGCCAGATTCTGGCCGCACTGGCTGCAATATTTGGCGCCTTCAGCGTTCTCGTGTGAGCATTTGGGACATTTCATAAGTCTTGTTTTTGTTTTTTTTGCGGTGCAAAGGTACAAAAAAAGTCTGTATCTGCTATAAAAAACACATTTATTTTAGATAATTTGTCTCAATTGGCCCCTGTTCCCCGTCGCTGGAGAAGGGGAGGGGAATCGTAGGGAATAGCAGTTATATACCTTCTAACTCCGAGTTATATACCTTCTAACTCCGAGTTATATACCTTCTAACTCTGAGTTATATACCTTCTAACTCCGACCAAAGGTTATTACTCTCTTGTCGTTGCAGTCCAGGGCGAAAGTCTAAGCCTATATTCCGAACAGAAAAATGCCGATGCAATAAAACGAGTTGAGCAACGTTATATAATGGTATGCGCAATTCTTGCTATACCATATTATATATAATTGTGGCCGTGCTGGTGCTGTCCGCCTGTGGGGCAGAGACGGCTATGAAGAAGGGCGACAAGTTCTTCGCCTTGGGCGAATACTACGATGCCGCCGACCAGTACAAGAAGGCGTATTCACAAACCAAGGCCAAAGACCGCCCCCTGCGCGGACAGAGGGCGCTGAAGATGGCCGACTGCTACCGCCGCATCAACCAGACGCAAAGGGCGATGGCGGCCTACAACAATGCCGTGCGCTACAAGCAGGCCGACTCTATGGCCGTGTTCTACCTGGGTCAGTTGCAACTGAAGAACGGCAACTACAAGGAAGCCGAACAGTCGTTCAGCAGTTTGCTCGACGGCACGCTGGTCTTGGAGGAGGCCCCCGTTGTGGAAAAGCAGCAGAACAAGAAGACCGTCAAGAAGAAACGGCGCGGCAAGAACAAGAAAGAGAGTGCAAAAGCAGCCCTGAAACGCGAGGCCGCCGAGGAAAAGAAGGCCGAAAAAGAGGCTGAAAAGGCCGAGAAGGAAGCCGAGAAAGCCGAGAAAGAGGCCGCAAAGGCCAAGAAAGACTCGCTGAAGAAGCACGTCTCGCCCGATATGCGCCTTGTCAAGGTAGGGCTGGAGTCAGCCCGTCAGGCCCCGAAATGGAAGGAAGAGGCCGAATACAGCGGCTATACCGTGAAGAAACAGGAACTGTTCAACTCGCGACGTGCGGAGTATTCGCCTATGCTCTGCGGCGACGACAGCGACCAACTCTTCTTCTCGTCGACGCGCAACCAGGCCAAGGGCGACGAGGTGAGCGGCATCACGGGCACCAAGAATGCCGACATCTTCTTCTCGCAGAAGGACGACAAGGGCAAGTGGTCGAAGCCCGAGGCCATCGAAAGCGACCTGAACAGCGAGGAGGACGAGGGCGCCTGTGCCTTCACGCCCGACGGCAAGACGATGTATCTCACCGTTTGCAAGACCGACCCCAGTTATCCGCGCTACGCCCAGATAGCCACCAGCCAGCGCAGCGATGCCTCGTGGGGCAAGGCCACCGTGCAGGAAATCACCCGCGACACGCTTTCCACTTTCGCACATCCTGCCGTCTCGCCCGACGGCCAGTGGCTCTACTTCGTCAGCGATATGCCTGGCGGACTGGGCGGCTACGACATCTGGCGCATCGAAATGACCAGTCACGGCCTCATTGGACTGGAAAACCTGGGCGAACCTATCAACACGCCTGGCGACGAGATGTTCCCAACGTTCCGCCCCAATGGCGACCTCTACTTCAGCAGCGACGGCCATCCAGGCTTCGGCGGCCTCGACATCTTCATCGCCAAGCCCGTGGAGCAGAGCGACAAGAATGACGACTCGCCGCTTGTCACTTATGACTTGGAACACCCCGGCTGGCCGCTCAATTCTCAGGGCGACGACTTCGGAATGACCTTCGAGGGGCTGCACAATCGCGGCTACTTCTCCAGTAACCGGGGCGACGCCCGTGGCTGGGACCACATCTATTCCTTTGAGAAACACGAGGTCGTGCAGACCGTCAAGGGTTGGGTCTACGAGCAAGACGGCTACGAACTGCCCAGCGGACAGGTCTATATGGTGGGCAACGACGGCACCAATATGAAGTTGAACGTGAAGGGCGACGGCTCTTTCGAGCAGGAAATCAAGCCCGGCGTGAGTTACGTGTTCCTCGGCACTTGCAAGGGCTTCCTCAATCACAAGGAGGAATTGCGCGTAGAGCCTGTGCTGGAGAGCGAGGAGTACACCCTGCAGTTCCCACTGGCCAACATTTCAGCCCCCGTGCTCATCGAAAATATTTTCTACGACTTCGACAAGGCCACGCTCCGGCCTGAGAGTGCCGAAGCCCTCGACAAACTGGTGGAACTGTTGAACGAGAACCCCAATGTGACCATAGAACTGAGCGCCCATACCGACTGTCGCGGCTCTGCCGAGTACAACGAGCGGCTGTCGCAACGCAGGGCAGAGAGCGTCGTCGCCTATCTCATTGAGCACGGCATCGCCGCCGACCGCCTCACGCCGAAGGGCTATGGCGAGGACAAGCCCAAGACCGTCAAGCGCAGGCTGACGGAGCGCTACGACTGGCTGAAGGCAGACGATGTGCTCACCGAAGAGTTCATCAACGCCCTGAACGACGAGGAGAAGCAGGAAACCTGCCACCAGTTGAACCGCCGCACGGAGTTCCTCGTGCTTAGAACCACCTACGGTATGTTCGATGCTGAAGGGAAAGTGAAACAGTTGCCCCAGAAGCCAAAGCCGCAGGAGGAGGAAAAGTCTGTAACAGCCGACGAAGAGTTGTGGTAGCACCGTGCTTTGGCCATAGTTTTTGCAGGCAATCGTCAATTTTTTAGCCGTTTATTTGTTTATCTCGAAAATAAGCAGTAATTTTGCACCCAAAATCATCAATAACAGACAATATGGATTACAGAAAAGTATTTTTTCCCTTGTTCGCACTCTTGTTGCTGGCCAGTTGTGGAAGCCAGAAAGACGTGCCCTATTTCCAGAACTCAGCTGCTACCGACTTGTCCAAGTCGCAGTATCTCTACGATGCACGCATTATGCCTAAGGATCAACTCACCATCACCGTGAGTACTACGACCGACGAGGCTGCCGTGCCTTTCAACCTGACTGTGCCCACGCCCTATACCGTGAACAGCCGTAATACCTATTCGCAGGCTATGCTGCAGGCCTATCTGGTGGACAACGAGGGCAATATCAACTTCCCCATCGTTGGCAAACTGCATGTGGGAGGCCTCACCAAGTCGCAGGCTGAGAACATGATTCAGGAAAAGATCAAGCCTTATATGGCTTCAGAGGAAAAGCCCATCGTCACCGTGCGTATGCCGGGCTATCAGATTTCGGTCATTGGCGAAGTGGCGCGTCCCGGTACGTTCAACGTCTCGCGTGAGAAGATAACCATACTTGAGGCACTTGCACAGGCTGGCGACCTCACCATCTGGGGCCAGCGCAAGAACGTGCAACTCATTCGCGAGGACAGCACCGGCCAGAAGTCCATTCACTTCTTCGACCTCACCGATGCCAACATCATCAACTCGCCTTATTACTATCTGCAGCAGAACGATGTTATCTACGTCACCCCCAACAAGGTGAAGTCCCAGAACTCCAGCGTTGGTAGCATGACCACCCTCTGGTTCTCGGCAACGAGCATCCTGATTTCGCTCACATCGCTGCTCTACAACATTTTGAAGTAATCGAGAAAAAAGGAGTAAGAAGGAGTTAGAGAGAGTATTGTCTGTCTAACTCCTTCTTACTCCTTAAACACATACACACAAACACAAACAAACACAATCTAAGAACTATGTGCGGAATTGTAGGTTATCTGGGAAAGCGCGAGGCGTTTCCCATTCTTATCAAAGGCCTTCGCCGACTGGAGTACAGAGGTTACGATAGCGCAGGCGTGGCACTAATCAATGGCGATGACAGCCTGAACGTCTACAAGACGAAAGGCAAAGTGGACAACTTGGTGGAGTATTGCGCCGACAAAGACGTGAGCGGTGCGGTGGGCATTGCCCATACACGATGGGCCACACACGGCGAGCCGTCGAGCCGCAACGCGCACCCCCACTACTCGACATCGAAGAATCTGGCCATCATACACAATGGCATCATCGAGAACTATGCCGACATCAAGAAAAACCTTCAGGCAAAGGGCGTGACTTTCCAAAGCGATACCGACACCGAGGTGCTTGTGCAGTTGGTGGAGTATGTTATGGATCGCAAGAATCTGGACTTGCTGACTGCTGTTCAGGTGGCCCTCCACCAGGTGTTTGGCGCATACGCCATTGCCATTCTCGACAGGCGTGACCCCACGCAGATTATTGCTGCCCGCAAGCAGAGTCCGCTGGTGGTGGGTATCGGCGACGGCGAGTTCTTCCTGGGTTCTGATGCCAGCCCCATCATCGAGTACACCGACAAGGTGGTCTATCTGGAGGATGGCAACATCGCCGTGATGCGTCTTGGCGAGGAATTGAAGGTGGTGAGCATCCTGAACGAAGAGCAGGCCCTGGAGGTGAAGACCGTCGACATTGACCTGGGACAGATAGAGAAGGGCGGCTATCCGCACTTTATGCTGAAGGAAATCTTTGAGCAACCCGAATGTCTGACCAATTGTATGCGCGGACGCATCAATGTGGAGGCCGACCACGTGACCCTCTCGGCCCTCATCGACTACCGTCGGCAGTTGCTCAATGCCAAGCGTGTGGTCATCGTGGCCTGCGGCACCAGTTGGCACGCAGGTCTCATTGGCAAGCAGATCATTGAGACACTCTGCCGCATCCCCGTTGAGGTGGAGTATGCTTCCGAGTTCCGTTATCGCAATCCTGTGGTGGGAGAAGACGATGTGGTCGTCGCCATCTCGCAGAGCGGAGAGACCGCCGACACGTTGGCCGCCGTACAACTGGCCAAGGAGAAAGGGGCTTTCATCTACGGCATTTGCAACGCCATCGGCTCCAGCATCCCCAGAGCCACCAACACGGGAACCTACATCCACGTCGGCCCCGAGATTGGTGTGGCTTCGACAAAGGCTTTCACCGGTCAGGTGACGGTGCTCACAATGATTGCGTTGGCGATGGGCGAGGCCAAGGGCACCATCGACCGCAACGAATACCTGAGAATCGTGAAGGGTCTGAGCGAGATTCCCGCCAAGATTGAGGAGGTGCTGAAGACCAACGAGAAGGTGGCCGACCTGGCCCGCACGTTCACCTACGCCCACAACTTCCTCTATCTGGGTCGTGGTTTCAGTTATCCTGTGGCACTTGAGGGCGCGCTGAAACTGAAGGAAATCAGTTACATCCACGCCGAGGGCTATCCCGCTGCCGAAATGAAGCACGGCCCCATTGCCCTTATCGACAGCGATATGCCCGTGGTGGTCATCGCCACCCATAACGCCATGTACGAGAAGGTGCTCTCGAACATTCAGGAAATCAAGGCCCGCCAAGGCCGCGTCATCGCCCTTGTGACACAAGGCGACGACACCATCGCAAAGATTGCCGACGAGGTCATCGAACTGCCGGAGGTGATGGAATGTCTTGAACCGCTCGTGGCCACTATCCCCCTGCAACTGCTTGCCTACCACGTCGCTGTCTGCAAAGGCAAAAACGTAGACCAGCCCAGGAACCTGGCAAAATCGGTGACGGTGGAGTAGTAAAAAAAAGTAAAAAATATTCCGTAAGAGGAAAAAAGTGGATGCAAAATTTGTGCGTAAAGAAAAATATCTGTACCTTTGCACCCGCTTAAGCCGATATGGCTCAGTTGGTAGAGCAACGCATTCGTAATGCGTGGGTCCCCGGTTCGAGTCCGGGTATCGGCTCAAAAGGGAAGAGCAATAGGGTTCTTCCTTTATTTCTAAAAGGCGGAATTAGCTCAGTTGGTAGAGCATTGGCTTCCCAAGCCGAGGGTCGCGGGTTCGAGTCCCGTATTCCGCTCAAGTTTTAAGAATTGTCTGGTGAAGGGGATTTGCTGAAGCAGATTTCTCTTTTTTGTTTTCCAGACACCATCAGAAATGGTACGTAAATATATAGGAATAAGTCTCATGCTGGTTGGAGTGCTGCTGCTTGTGGTGCAGCATCTGCTCCATTTCACAATGGTGAACGAATTGCTCACCATTCCCCTCTGCCTTATTGTTATCGGCATAGTGGTCTATGTGTGGGGCTTGAAGCGCGACAGCCGTTATTAACAGTAAAGCAATGGATACTCAACACATACGGATAAGTGACTACAACTATGAGTTGCCCGACGAGCGGATAGCAAAGTTCCCATTGGCTCGGCGCGACCAGTCGAAACTGCTGGTCTACAATCAGGGCAGGGTGGGGGAAGACTGCTTTTGCCATTTGCCCGACTATCTGCCAACAGGGGCGCTGATGGTTTTCAATAACACCCGCGTCATCCAGGCCCGCCTACACTTCCGCAAGGAGACGGGGGCGCTGATTGAAATCTTCCTGCTGGAACCCGCCGTGCCTGCCGACTATGAGCAGATGTTTCAGGCGCGGGGCCGTTGCTCCTGGTTCTGCCTGGTGGGGAACCTGAAGAAATGGAAGGAGGGAACGCTCTGTGGCCAATTCGCAATCGGCGATTCACAATTTATAATCCGGGCTGTGCGCGGGCCGCAGCACGGCACCAGTTATCGCATTGACTTTGAGTGGGAATCGGCTTCGCCTGGCCTTCTTCCCTCATTCGCCGAGGTGATTGACGCCATCGGCGAACTGCCCATTCCGCCCTACCTGAACCGTAAGAGTGAGGAGAGCGACAAGCAGACCTATCAGACGGTCTATTCAAAGATTAAGGGAAGTGTGGCGGCTCCAACGGCGGGACTGCATTTCACTCCCGACGTGCTTGCCGCTATCGACCAGAAAGGCATCGACCGCGAGGAACTGACCCTCCACGTAGGGGCTGGAACATTCAAGCCAGTCAAGAGTGAGGAGATTGGTGCCCACGAAATGCATACGGAGTATTTCGCTGTCAGTCGGCAGATGCTGGAGAAACTGTTGCGCCACAATTGTCAGGCCATTGCCGTGGGCACCACCAGCGTGCGCACCTTGGAAAGCCTCTACTACGTTGGTCTGCGCCTGCAGTCAGCCCCAGACAGCCAGATGGAACAATTGCATATAGACCAATGGGAGCCGTATTCACAGACAGCCGACATTCCCGTGGAGCAGGCCATTGGCAACATCCTGTCGTGGCTCGACCGCAACCAGATGGATGTCTTCCACGGCAGTACGCAAATCATCATTGCTCCAGGTTATGACTACAAGATTGTACGCATACTCGTCACCAATTTCCACCAGCCGCAGTCCACGCTGCTCTTGCTGGTCAGTGCCTTCGTCCACGGTGATTGGCGCACCATCTACGACTATGCGCTCAGTCACGATTTCCGCTTCCTGAGTTACGGCGACAGTTCGCTGCTTATCCCTTGAGCGCTGGCTTCAGTTCGTCGGGCGATTCGTTGGTGAACATATTCACGGGCGGTGCCTGCTTGTGGTAGAAGTCGCGCACCACCTCCGGCGTAAGTTTAATAGTTGGCTGGAAGTCCCCGCTTTGCATATAACTGATAATGGCACTGCGCATTTGCCGCGCCACGATGCGCTCGTCCAAACGGCTGCTGATGTCCATTGTGGTCATCAGCAGTTTGCCTTTCAGCACTTGGGCCTCGATGAGCATACCCAGTTTGCGGCTGACGTGCCACGTGTCGATGGGCTGGATAGGCGGCTGATAGTCGGCGGGCAGTTCCATCAGATTCATTACCTGTGCCTTGTTCAGCAGTTCCCACCAGTTCAGGTTTGCCCAGTCGTCAGTGGGGAATCCGTGGGCGAAGAGGGGGTGCGACGTGTCGATGTATGCTCCAGTAGTGTGGGGTGGGCGCATCTTGAACCACGATGTGTTCCAGAACACGGGCAGATAGGTCTGCTTCACGTCGCTGCCCAGCTTCACCCGTCCGGCTGCAGTAAGCAGCACTTTGCCGCCCTTTTTCAGCACGTCAATGGCTTCTGCCGTGAGTGAGTCGGCAATGAGAATGTGGTCACTCCCCTGGATGGTGTCTGCCGGAAGTTCCGACGGGTACACCCAGAAGTCCCATTTGTTTTCTATCTTGTTGGAAACCCTTACGGTGAGCGTCAGCTTCGTTGGCTTGGTGATGGTGTCAAGCGGGAAAACCACTGTGTCAGTCTTGTTGTTCTTTCCAATGGGAACGGTACTTTGGGACAGCAGTCCGCCAGTGAAAACATTCAGGCTGTCGTCAGTAATATAATAGGATGTGCGCACATTGGAAATAGTACGATAAAGAGCGTTGTAGATTTCGACGGGTACGCGCAGGGTGTCACGGTTGGTATAGACGAACTTGGGGAAACGGGCCAGTGGCACAAGCGAGGAGCAGAACTGCTTCCATGTGTCGGCATCCACATAGCCTTTCTCCTTCCAGAAAACGTTGAGTGGCCCCACGATGGCGCTGCCCTGCCCGCTGTAGTCGTTCAGGCCCAACAACTGGAACCCCGCATAGTCGGGAGTTCGCAGGTTGCGCTCTATCTCGTACTTGTAGCAGAGCGTCTGTAGCCTTCCGCTGGCCATTAGGAACTTCTCGGCCTGAGCAGCCATACCGCCACGGGCTAATAGGTCGGCAAAGATGTCGAAATTGCCAGCCTTGTAGACGCCAGTATATTGCGATGTCTCTTTAAGGTCTGGGAAAGCACACCATTGTCCCTGCTCGTGGGCGATGATAGGCGACTGGTTAGGCTGCTCCCCCTTGTAGTTGCGCGGGCGTTCTATTTGAGCGTAGTAGTCGTCGTCGGAAGAGGGGGCGTGACGATCCCAGTCAAGACCTCGGGCACCGCCTTTCACGTGATACTCCGAACCGTCGTCCCAGGCCCATCCGCCGCCTACGGAAGCGCCGCAGTAGACCTTGGTCGAGTCATATTGATGCATCTGCTTCACCCAGTCGTTGCAGTAGTTCACCCAGTCGCCAGCAGGCTCGTTGCCTGCCGCCATCATCACGAAGGAGGGATGGTTGCCGTAGGTGTCGATGATGCGCTTCGACTCATCAAGCAGATACTTATCGATAGCCATGCCCCGACGCAGCCTCACGCCGTGGTTGGGCCACGACGGGCCTTCCGGCTGCAGGTAGATGCCCACGCGGTCGGCAGCCTGGAAGGCGGCTTCTGGTGGGCAGTAGCTGTGAAAGCGCACCATATTCAGTCCGTAAGCCTTACATTTCTTAAAGATACGCAGCCACTCGTCCACATCGGTCGGGGGGTAGCCCGTCAGGGGGAAGCAGCAGTTCTCCACAGTACCCCGGATGAACAACGGATGTCCGTTAATCATCATCTGGCGGCCTTCTATGCTGATGTCGCGGAAACCGAAGGTGGTTTCATAACTGTCCTCGCCGGCAAAAACCGTGAGACGGTAGACCATGGGCATAAATTCCTCCCAGGGCAGCATCTCTTGGTTCATGGGGATGTCGAACTCTATTTTCTTGCGTCCGTCCAGTTCCTTCCATCCGCCTGTGTAAATGGGTTTCGATACGGTTTCCCCTTCGATAGCTACATCGTAGGTGAGGCCGTACTCTTTCATCTGCATCACGTGAACGTTGCCCATCAAGAAGTTGGCGTGATTCTCCAAGTCCACCACCACGTGAGCCTTTCGCTCTGCTACATTGGGGTAGACGCGCACCTGTCGGATGTTCACGTGGCGGGGCCTTGCCTGCAGTTCTATGCGACCGGCAATGCCGTTCCAGTTGCCCTGAGTCTGGTCGGTCACGGAATGGGAGTCCTGGCCTACGCAGACGTTCTCGATGCCGTTGTAGACACGGATGGCAATGTCGTTGCGACGCCCCAACTTTATCTGTTTGGTCACGTCGTAGACGTGGGGCGTTGACAGGCTCATTTGGTGTCCCACCTCACGCCCGTTCACGTAGACGGTGGTCTCTATATGTGGCCTTTCCAGAAAGAGCATGATACGGTGGTCGCTCCAGGTCTTTGGCACATAGACGCTTCGACTGTACCAAGCCGCGCCGACGTAATGGCGGTTGGGGGTGAGGAAGAAAGGGAACTTCATCTGGCTCTCTACGCGGTATTTCTCCATATAGGGATTAAAGTAGAAACTGGAGTCGTAGAGCGAACCTGTCCATTTTGTATGGATGCTCACGGGATTGCCCTTGTCGTTGGTCAGCATCGAGCCGGGCAGCATCAGGTAATCGGTGTTGGCGGCAGATGCGGCCTGTTGGCTGGAACTAAGTGGCGGAAACACATCACGAGTGGAAAACTCCCACGGGCCTGCCAGCGATATGATTTGCTGGCCGCGCATAATCAAAGGCAGGCAGGCCAGTACTGCTACCAATATAATCAGTATAATGGCCTTCACGATGCAACTGGTCACCTTCTTCACAACGTAGAAAACCACGACAATAGCGACCAAAGCCATGACATAAAGCATCCAGTTGTCCATAATTCTTGTATTTTATTTGAACATACGACGGAACGCCACGGGGATGGGTGTCTCAAACTCCATACGCTCTCCCGTGACGGGATGGGTGAAGCAGAGCAGCCAGGCATGCAGGCAGAGGCGGTGCAACGGGTCGTCGCCATTGCCGTATTTTGTGTCGCCGCAGACTGGATGCCCCAAGTCGGCAGAGTGGACGCGAATCTGGTTCTTGCGTCCAGTCTCAAGTCGGTACTCCACCAGCGAGTGCTCTGTGGTGCGGTCCAGCACGTGGTAGTGGGTGATGGCCAATTTGCCGCCGTTGTCCACGGGCGACGAGTAGGTGATGTAGGCCTTGTTGTCCTTCAGCCAACTTTGCAGCGTACCCTCATCCTGCTCCATCTCGCCACTCACCACGGCCACGTAGCGGCGGTCGTAGACCAGCTGGTGCCAAGCGTGCTCCAGCATTTGCTCCGTGTCCATGTCCTTTGCGTAGACCATCAGGCCGCTGGTGTCGCGGTCGAGGCGGTGCACCACGTGGGCTGTACACTTTTGGCGCGACTGGCGGAAATAGCTGTCGAGCACTGTCTTCACGTTGAGCGACGAGTGACCGCCCGCCATCGAGAGGATGCCAGCCTGCTTTTCTATCACAATGAGCCATCGGTCCTCGTAGACAATCTTTACGTATCGACTCTTGAAACCAAACTGGTTGCGCTTCGACTTCGACACGGCAACCTTCATCCCTGGTTGCAGCATAAAGTCGAACTGTGTGACGGTCTTCCCGTCCACCTTGATGCCACGCCCCTGCAGGGTGGCTTTTACCTTTGAGCGGCTCTGCTCTAAGCTTTTCAGCAGAAACTCCAGCAGCGGCATCGGCTCGTCCACCGTCAGGTGGTTGTAGTCTCCGCCTTGATTGTAGCCCGTGTTCAGTCTCATTGCGTATAATGTAAAAAGACAATAGCCAATAAACCTCAGTCTCTTACGGACTTCGTTTTATTGGTTATTGTCTGTTATGTTCGTAAAGTGTTTAGTTCTTGAAGAAGTCCTTGACGGCCTCATTGGGAACCATCTGCTCGTCGAAGATGTAGGCACCCGTCTTTGGGCTGCGCACCATCTTGATAACCTTTGAGTAAGCGCGACCATCCTTAGAGCCTTCGTGGAGGGTAGCGACGGTTTTCTTTGCCATACTATAATACTATTAATACTTGATTGCTTACTTAATTTCCTTGTGCACGGTCACCCTCTTCAGGATGGGGTTGTACTTCTTCAGCTCCAAGCGCTCCGACGTGTTCTTGCGGTTCTTCGTCGTGATGTAGCGGCTTGTGCCGGGCAGCCCGCTGCTCTTCATCTCAGTGCACTCCAGTACCACCTGGACGCGATTGCCTTTTGCTTTCTTGCTTGCCATGGTCTTAGTCTCCTATAACTTTGATGTCCTTCCAGTCTACATAGCCTTTGGCAACAGCCTGCTTCAGGGCGGCGTCGAGGCCCACCTTGTTGATTAAACGGAGGCCGGCGGCGCTAATCTTCAATTGAATCCAGCAGTCCTCTTCTACATAGAAGAATTTCTTGCTGAACAGGTTGACGTCGAAGCTGCGCTTTGTGCGGTGCTTCGAGTGAGACACGTTGTTACCTATCTGTGCCTTCTTTCCTGTGATTTGACAAACTTTAGACATTGCTATCTACTTTAATTTTGATGTTTTTTTTGATACTTACTCCAAACAGGGTGCAAAGGTACGATTTTTTTTGCTAATAACGTTTCGCTCTCGTCGAATTAATGTAATTCTTAATTATTTTTAACGCTCCTTGCCACCTGCAAGTGGTTCAGGAAGTGTTTCTGTCTGAAACCCTATCGGAAAACAAGGTGGAGCGGGCTAAAAGTTTGGACGAACCAAACTGTGAGTTTGGACGAACCAAATTTTTGGTTATCTTAGGCCAACCCCAAAAAGTTGTAATTGATTTTATTACTGTCCGCTAAACACAACAACCCCCATTCCAACTTACTGTAACACAGTATTTTGGATGTTTTGTGTTTACGACAAGCCCCCTCATTCGATTTCCGCATTGTCAGGAGGTGGTTCCGCAGCATCTTCAATCATCCTTTTCATGTCTGCATCTGGCATATTGAAGAAATCATTCATGTTGAGGTATTCCATCTGTAGTATGCGTACCATAGTTGCCAGGGCTG
>JAGCZA010000008.1 GCA_017960525.1 Prevotella sp. | reverse complement strand
GGCCACGCCGTCCTCCGACATCTTCATCTGGGCATGGGGCAGCAAGGTACCGATTATGGAGTAATCATACTCCTTGTCGCTGACGCTGCGCTTGCGGGCTATCTCTGCAAGTTCCTTTTCCAAGTCTTTTACGGTGCAGCCTTCCTTCAATACGACAATCACGCGTTCGGCTTCCTGATCAAGGGCCAAGAACAACTGGCCGAAACTCTCTTCCATGATGGACGATGTGGGTTCGATAACGCCAACGATGCGGATGATGTAACCGTAGTTGAGAGTCTTTCCCACAGGGTCAACATCCTTGCCAAAAGCCTGTTCGGCAATGTCGCGGCTGATGACGGCGGGCACGGCAGCGTGCGCCTTGTAGTAATTGTCGTTCAGGCACTCCTCCTGCGTAAAAGGGCGGCCATAGACAAAGCGGAACTGATAGACCTTGAAGAAGTTGGCATCGACGATTCGCGTCACCACAGGCACCAGCTTGTGATTGTCACACTTCAGGTATCGCCTGTCGCTCGAGTAGCGGCTGCCGTTGACGGTGGCGCTGACCACCTCGGCACTTTTCAGCGTATAGAGCCACTCCTTCACCTGGGTTGCTGTGTAATTCGTGGGCTCCCACCTGAGCGTGTCGTTCACTGCCCGCTTGGCCATTCCCTTGACATACACCGTCCGGCTGCGGTTCACCTCTGGCGCGATGTCGGCCAGTTTAGCGTAATACACTACGGCCATCACCATCGTAAAGGCAATGGCCAGTGCCGTGCCTGTGATGTAGATGCCGGAGAAAAGTCGTTCCTCGCACATCATTGCGAGGGCTTGTCTAATGAATCTCATATCTGTTGCGAATATTATTCTGCTTTATTACATGCCAAAACCGTGCCAAACTCGTAACTCGTTGATAATCAGCAAGGGCATAAAACAAAGTGTCCATTTCTGGACACTCATGGTGTCCGGAAATGGACAGTAATGCGTAGTATGAAGTTGTTTATCTTCCTGCCTCAAGTCTCGTGAACCACATTCTGAAAACAGGATCCTCAAGGTATATACCTTCTCGGGTGATGTCTATCAGTTCACGGTCACGAAGCGCTGTCTTTATGCGGGAGATATTCGACTTTGTGCCAAGATTGTAGTTTTCCAAAACAGCCTTACTGCCAAAGTCGGAATGTACGCCGTCGCACAATGCACGGATAAAGTTCAATTGGTAGGACGTCAGACCTTGTATCTGCTGTTCAAACAAGCCACGGCACTGGGCCATCAGTGCTTCCAAGCCATTGGCAAAGGCCTCAGCGGTGGCTTCATGCTCAGTCTCCGCAAACACATTCCAGGCAAATTGCTGGACGTAGGAAGAATTGTTTTCTACCGTTTCACAGATGCTTTGTGCCATTTCTTCTGAGATATGCTTGCCTTGCTTCTCAAAACGCGAGCAGATATAGGCTATCCAGTCTGCCGTAGGAATCTTGTCGAGGAACATGGTCTCACCAAACTGATAGAATGGCATTCTGCGGTTCTGGAATAATTTCGTCATCAGGTGTTTCTTGCTGCCAAAGAGACAATACGATACATTGCGCTGGTGTTGCCAAATCCCACGAAGTCGTTTCTGCACGGCAAGTGAATCGCCAAACTCACCTATCTGCTGGAACTCGTCGATGCACACTACGAGATGTACTCCCTGCTCTTTAGCTATCATCTCTGGAAGTTGCAGTATCTCTTCAGGCTGATAGTTCTGGGGAGTCAAGCCAAGTGAAAACGACAATTCAGACATTGGCTCTGGCGAAAAAGCAATCTTGGGCGTCAACCTGACCAGAAACCGTTTGATGTTATCCAGTATCTGTTCTGTCTTTGTGGCTGTCTCTTTAAGGATGGTAGAGGCAAATCGGTTATAGAAATCATACTCGCTACGACAATCGTAGATGTCCATAAACACTACCTTGATGGCAGGATTGGTAATCTCTTGTTTTACCTTTTTCACGATGGAACTCTTTCCTATTCGGCGCGGAGAGATGAGGATGACGTTGATGCCATTCTCAAAGTCAAGTTTCAGTCGTTTGGTTTCCTTTACCCTGTCCGTAAAGTTCTCACCTTCCACCGATGTTCCGTATACAAATACTCTGTCCATGCTTACTATTTGTTTGCCCAATTCTGGCGCAAATATACAAAAAAAAACATCGGTACACAAGTTTGTGGACCACAAACTTGTGTACCTTGTGCTTTTTTAACAAAACCGGGCATATTCGTCCTTCTACTCATCCCTCAGCGCATGGGTGATTCTCGTCCCTATAATCTTCAGGGCCGGGATGGCGGTGCCGATGAGGACGGTCAATAGTATAATAAGGTAGACGATGGCGGAGACCGCGAGGAAGTGGGGCCAGAAGTATTCTACCCACGTCTTGTCGTCAGGCAGTAAATATCCCGGATAGGTGTAGAGCGTTTCGTAGTGCTCTTCTCCGTTGTACACCTGAATGCCGCTGTGGGCATAGTTCAGGTAGATGATGCAGCCAACGATGACGGCGGCGGTGGCCAGCAGGGCGTTGCGCCAGAGGAAGTCGAAGAGCAACCGCCCACGGGTGGCCCCGAAGGCCCGTCGCACGCCACACTCTTCAGTTCGTCGCTTGGCGTGGAGCCACACGGTGCCGATGACGGCCAGCATCAGGTTGACGAGGAAGAACAGGGCGAGCGCGAGGCTGCGGTTCACCTCCTGCGTGCGACCGTCGTCGAGTTCGAGTTGTCGCAGTCTGTCGTCGAAAGTCATCAGACGGCTGATGCGGCTGAAGCCCGTCTGCCCGCTGCGTATCAGTTCCTGTCCGTGCTCTTCTACGAAGCGTTGGGCGTTTAGTCCTTCTTTCAGACGGATGGCGTAGGTGCAGTTGGTGTACTGCAGTTTTTCCGGCTTCATCAAGATAGAGCGTACCGTGTTGGCTATCGACATGCGGAAGTCCTCCACCACACCGGCCACCGTCACCTCGTAGGCTGGGTTGTAGCAGATGGTGAGGCGACGACCCACCACTTCTTCCGTACCGAAGAGGGCGATGGCACCCGAGCGCGTGAGCACCACCTGCTGGTCCTGATAAGAAAGGCAAGAGAGTTCCTCAGCCGATGGGCTACCCGGCAGCGGCTTCAGGCCATAGGTCTCGAAGAAATGGGCGTCGCTGTTGAAGTTGATGTTGGCCAAAAGCAGGGTATCGCCGTCGACGCAGCACTCGTTGAAAGCTGTCTGGCTGTAGCCCACGGAGCCGTAGTCGTTATTATACAGATATGCCGACTCTACGCCCTCCACGGCCATGAACTGACGGAAGATCAGCTGTTGCCGCTTCGGCGTCATCTCGTAAGGGTCTTGCGGAACATCGTCCACGAGTTCACTCCATTCGCCGTTCACCTCCGTCTCGGCATAGAGCAGTTGGCCGCTGTCGTAGCCCAAGGGCAGGCTGCGATAATAGATGTTAATCACGGCGGGCTCGAACACCGCCCATGCCACGACGGTGATGATGACCAGTTCGAGGAAGAACCATGTGTTCGCGTTTAGGATATTGTTCAGTATTGTTTTCATCTCTTTTCCATCATTGATTCTACAATCGGTTTACGGAGGTTCCACCAGGCAGGGACGACGGCAGCCAGCAGGTTGAGCAGCAGGACAGCAACGAAGGCCCCGACGAAGAGCGTGGGGGCGAAGAGCATCTCGCCCTCCACAATGGGTGCCGTGTTGAGCGTGCTGTTATCGAAGAACATACCCAGTATCTCCGTGCGCAGTCCGTAGACAGAGAGCCACGACAGGGCGAGACCGATGAGGCCTCCGATGGTGGTCAGCACCATGTTCTCGGCCACCACTTGGTTCAGGAGCGTCGTGCGCCGAGCACCGAAGGTCTTGCGCACAGCCATCTCGGCACTACGCCGCTCCATGCGCCCCGCCACGATGCCGCAGAGGTTCAGGGCTGGCACGAAGAGCAGGACGAAAAGAATGCCCGCATAGTGCTTCACCAGCTGCCAGCCCGTCACCGCGCTCAGTGAGCCTTCGCGGTTCTCCGACTTCAGCACGTGCATGGGGTGGGTCTCCATATCGCTGGTCAGCACCAGACTCTTCTTATTTGCCCCGCCGAAGCTGAACGCATCCAGCACTTCGGGATGCGCCTGCTGCGTGCGCGCCGCCACGTCGTCCAGTTCCTGCTTCAATGCCTTCAGGTGGTCATCGTCCTTCACGGTGGCGACGACGGAAAAGAAGCCTTGATAACGAACTCCGAAATGCACATCGGTCAAGATATAGGGCTGGATGATGTCGGCATAGCTGTCGGGAGCCAGCTGGCTGCCGCCACGGAATACGCCCACTACCCGCATGTCGGGGCCATTCTCTACCTGCACCGTCTTCCCTACGGCATCCACTCCTTTGCCATACAGCCGCTCGGTCAGGGCATCGCTGATGACGCAGACGGACTCTTTGTCCTCCACCTCCTTGTCAGTGAAGGGCCTGCCGCTCACGAAGTCGTACTCATAGATGTGGAAGAAGTCGGCATTGGTCTCGTTGCGTATCACGTCAATGTAGTCATCTTTACCGCGTACCACAAAGGTGTGGCAGCGGCCCATAGTCTTGCCCGTTCCCGCCGCCAACAGCGTCGGCGAGCAGTACTCAATGTTCGGGCTTGGCTTGAACCACTCCTCGTAGGCCTGTGAGCTGAAGCCCGTCTGCCCCATGCCGCCATTGTCGGCCTCAATGCGCAGTCCCTCGAAATAGACTGTCCGCGCCCGGTTCGGCTCAGGGTAGATGGGCGCCAGCTTGATGTAATACACTACGGCCATCACCATCGTAAAGGCAATGGCCAGTGCCGTGCCTGTGATGTAGATGCCGGAGAAGAGCTTTTCCTCGCGTATCAAGGCGAGGGCTTGTCGAATGAATCTCATATCTGTTGCGAATATTATTCTGCCTTATTACATGCCAAAACCGTGCCAAACTCGTAACTCATTGATAATCAGTAACGGCATAAAACAAAGTGTCCATTTTCGGACACTCATGGTGTCCGGAAATGGACAGTTGTACACTCGAAGCTATTAGCGGGAGAAGCGTGGGGAAAGGCTTTGGTAGGTTTCGTAGCCCCCAGTGTCAGACGGATAAATGATGGTGTCGATGAAATAGAGATTGCCGTCGCTGCCTACCAGCACATTACCGTCAACGGCATCGAAAATGTCGTGCTGACCGTTGGTGTAGTACTCGCCATTGTCCTCCGGGTGGAAGCCGAGACGAATGAACTCGTCGTGAATCTCCTGCTTGGTGGCGAGGCGGGCGTCACGCACAAACTGCTGCACCAATACAGCACATACTTTGCCGTCTCTATTCTCGGTAAAGCCAATCATACGGTAACAGCAGTCCGGGAAATACTTGTTGTGTGCCTTGATGCGCTCGAAGAAAGAGGTAAGGTTGTCGTCGGAATAGCGGAAATCGTTGAGTTTGATGATATTCTTACCATCGGGCGCGAAATACGTCTCGTTTTCAGAGCCACGGTCGAAAAAATCGCCAAACTGGCTGCGGTCGCTGAACCAAAAACCGTGTTCCTGTGCCCATTTGCGGAGCCTTACCAGTTGGACTGATTTGCAAGCCGTTGTTCCCGCAAGAGCCTCAATCTCCTCAAGGACTCTTCGCGCGAAAGCGGATGCGCTTTCCAGTATGCCACCGAGATCGCGGGGACAGGTGATTGATCTTTTCACAAAGAAATCAAAGACCTGTCCCTCCGATCTGATCCCTCCGATCTGAGCATAAGAGCAAGAACCCTACAACCAGGTGGAGTGATATCATTACGCTAAAATGAGAACTCAAAGGGGACGGCGTTCTGAGTGAGCGAGGACTCATTCGGAACCGCCCCCTCTGAGTCCATAAGCACCTTTTATGCCATTTTATTTGGAAGCTATTGATTTTTTTCGTACCTTTGCCCTCAGATAGCAATAGGGTATTTAATACTGCGCCAGATTAGCCTCCAGCGCGATATGAAATTCCAAAAGAATTAAAAAAACAAATAATATAGATAATATGGACATGACAAAAACTATTGAAGGCTTAATAAATCAAGCAGAACATTTCAACGCAGGGGAAACCTCACTTGCTATGGACTATAATTCCGATTGGAAAGTGAAAATTGTTGTGAAGAGGAAGAAATATCAAGTTAAGAAATAGGGACTATCCGTGGGGACAGTACTGAGTATGAGGCTGCTATGACCCACAGGCGACCATGACTATAATTGATATGAGAAAGAAAAAAAGGAGATCGCGAGATCGTGGGGACAG
>JAGCZA010000121.1 GCA_017960525.1 Prevotella sp. | reverse complement strand
GCCTACGAACGGAGAGCCGCAGATATAAATATACTCCGATTGAGATGCAACTGGCATTGGCCGATTTGCAAGCAAACTTTGTAGAAAACTATTTATCGTATGTCGATAACTATGCACAAACCTTGGTAAAGTATGAAGAGCGTGACGGCAAATGGAACGCAGAGATTGTTGACAGTGTGGAGCGTGAGAGGATTTTCGATGCCAGGAACTACTACCCGTTGCACCGCATCGACTTCGACAATCCGCTGCTGCTCGCGAGTTATGCATTCCAGTTAACGCTCAATCGCATTCAGTTTGCCAATTATGCCATGAAACGCAGATACAATGGAATCGATGATGAGAATGACGGCATGGAGGCGGAATATCAAAACTACTCCACAGCACTCAGCAACTACCTTGCAGCCCTTCGCGACCTCATGGGAACCGATAAGGACAACTTAATAGTACAACTATGTGCCTACAAGGATATGCAGTCAAACTTCGACAGCAAGATGTTTCCGTTATACCTTGCCACTTTTACACATCCATTTATCCACCAGAAGGCCGAGCAGTTTTATAACAAACAAATCGCGCAGACAGACATTGCTTCACCTCTGCCTGTTACGCCGATGGCCGACCTTATTCGGTCACTCTGCGCCAAGTATCCCGGCAAGATCCTAATGATAGATTTCTGGGGTATGAGTTGTGGCCCTTGCCGTGGTGCCATCCAAGCGAGTAAGGAACTACGTGCCGAGATTGCCAAGCGCGACGATGTGAAGCTCGTCTTCATTGCTGGCGAGCGAACTACCGAGGGCAGCGATGCCTATAAGAAATACGTGGCTGAGTGGCTGGCCAATGAAGAGACCGTCTGTGTCACCAACGCCGACTTCACCCGCCTGCAAGAGTTGTTCCAGTTCAACAGCATTCCCCACTACGAGACCATCACGCCCGACTGCCGCCGTGTCCGCGATGACCTCCGCATCAACGGTTACGACAACTTCGACTACGAACTGGAGCGGCTAAAAGAGAAACTCAAATAAAACGAAAGGAATATGAACCACATGAATACATTCATAGATTCCGACCTCCGCGAAGCACTACAGCGAATATATGCCAATACTCCACCACCGCCCGCAGGCTTCAAGGAAAGAATTCTGAAAAGAGTTATGAAAGATTGAAGTGAACAAATGATTATAAAATCAACAATATGTAGAACCATATAAACGAAGAAAAAAATGAGTCCATAATAAGAAATATTCATAAATATTTGGGCGTCTCAGAGAATAATAGTATCTTTGCACCCAACATATTGTGATTATCCGAGCTTTGACAGCTTTCTGATAGACTGCCGAAAACACCACAAGTAAACAGTTTGTCCTAAGGAAGATTGTCTGCCTGCTCACGCCGTATAGGTGTGGGCATTTTTGGTAGAACGACTTAGGACAGGGTTAATGTGGTGTTATCCCGGCAGATGAGTTTTACTGATTGTGTCCACACTTTTTTACAAAATCGCAATACGTACATTACCGACAACATTTTATTTAGTATTAAACTCCATTCAATTATGAATAATATAGAAGACAATCCAAACGGTCAGGAAGGTCTCAGCGGGGAGCCATCGCCCTCTGAGATCATCAATCAGATGGTGGACAAACTCGGTGAACTGCTGCACGACCATCCCAACAAGAACGGCAACATCACCATCAACTATTACAACTCCGTGGGGCAGCGCATAGACAGCGTGACCACTCAGAACTTCTCCTCCGACAAGTGGTTTAAGACATCCTATTCTGCACCACCAGACTATACACAGCATCCGGCTCCTGAGGCCGTGGTCAGGGCCATAGAGAAGACGGCACACAAGGGGCTCTGGTTTGCCAGCACGTCGTGGGCGGTGGTCTATCGCGTGTGTCAGATCAAGGGCTACAAGAAGGGCTTCAGCCAGTTTGTGCGCGACGTCAGCACGTGGCCTTTCACGGTGAAACTGCCCTTTGAGTGCAACTTCGATGCCATCCAGAAACCCATGACCAGCGGCAAACTCGACGGCATGCCCGACAGTTGGGGCAGTCAGGGGGCGCACGAGCAGATGGTGAAACTGGGCAAGGCCCTGCTGGAAGAACTGGAGAAAGAAGGGCAATAACGGTTCTGAAAACAATTCTGAACATTCGGAAAAGGCTTCTGAATGTTCGGAAAACACTCCGAAGGCTCCGACGATTTTTGTCGGAGTCTTTTGTTTTGTGTAACTTCGCGCTCATAAGATTAACTAATGAAATGAAGTTATGGATAAGAATGTAATGAGCCAGTTGGATGCAGAACTGGAGCATGCGGGCGAGGAGACGGCGCTGAGTCCGAAGATGCTGTTGCTGGAACAGTTGAGGATTACGCCGGAGAAGCAGTTGAAGCCGATGGAATTCTTATTCCATTTGTTCGGCAAGCCCTGTTTTCCGAGGCGTGAACTGGTAGCGATAACGGGTAAGGCGAAGAGCGGTAAGACGTTCGTCACGAGTATGCTGATGGCAGTGGGCAGCCTCACCCCCAACCCCTCTCCAAAGGGCGAGGGGAGTATATGCCAACTGCCTTTGAAAAGGATGCGCGAGGAACCGTTCAAGGTGATGTGGTACGACACGGAGCAAAGCGACGAATCAACTCAAGATATTCTGAATAACCGCATCATCCCCATGATGTCAAACGGGAATGATGCAACTACTCCCCTCGCTCTTTGGAGAGGGGCTGGGGGTGAGGCTTTCAATGTCCGTGCGGTGCCATGGAAGGAACGGCGTGACCTGTTGCGCGAAGCTGTGACGAGATGCAAGCCCGACCTGGTGATTGTCGATGGCATCCGCGACCTGGTGAACGACATCAACGACGGCGTACTGGCACAGGAGGTGATGGAGGAACTGATGCACCTGGCCACGGACCACAACTGCTGCATCGTGTGTGTACTGCACCAGAACAAAGGCTCGGAGGACCACAACCTTCGAGGCTGGATTGGTACGGAGTTGATGAACAAGGCATTCGAGGTG
>JAGCZA010000120.1 GCA_017960525.1 Prevotella sp. | reverse complement strand
CTCGTCACTAAGATCCTCGACATGTTTTACGATCAGTGCGCCAACTACCATGCGGGCTGGTTTGTTACCTGCGCCGTGATGCGCATTACGAAGACGCTTGTTGTATTCCTTCTCTATCTTGTCCCAGGGAAGGTTGTCTGCAAGCTTAACCCAACGGTTTGACTTGCTCAACCCCGAGAGGGATTGCTGCAACTCAAACAGGTCGTGAGTGCGGTATTGTGAGTAGTATTTCATGACGTTATACGCTGATTTTAACACACAAAGGTAGGCGTTTTTCTTGAAACAGAGAAATAACCAGTGTTATATTTTATTAAATATCAGGCGGATGGCTTATTTTAGTGAACCCTAAGTATAAGTTTCTCTTACTCATTAAATTCAAGCGTACACAGCATTAGTAAGCTAATGTCATACTGAACGTTGTACTCTCAGCTATAGAGTTCACGACATCTAGCTTGAGGGTTTGGGAAAGAATTAGGGGTAATTACAAATGAAGTGCCTTATTCCAGCTAATAAACATTTGTTCATCAGAATATTGTCGATTAGAAGGCTTAATTTCCATCTATTGTGATTTGTTTATCCCTTATGAGTGCCTCAAAGTCTTCAACAGTAAATACACTTTGATTTGTTGTGAAGTCTGAAATGAAGAATCCAATATTCCTCATTTTGTTGCGAATGCTTTTTTGAGAGCTCCTATCTGCATCGCATTTTTGCCTAATCAAAGACCTTAATAAATCTGCTTCAGCAGAAGTAAATACAGCTTTTCCTTCCATATAAGTCACTTTTATTGGTTAATAATAAGTTGTTCTTCTTCATCCAGCTCCCATGTCCATTGGCAATCCTGACAGATCAGCACGCCAAAGTCATACTGAACGTTGTAGCTGCCACACATGGGGCAGAAGATGGTTCCGTTAGATTCTACCATAATTCATTTAGTTTAGAACTTTATGTACAATATAAATTGGAAATAAAAACCAGGCTAATACAAACCTATAAAACCAAGGAAAGTTGCGTAATCTATAGCTTTTCTTGGCGATAAGTGCAATGCGGAAAGCAACTGGTATAGCAATAATATATAGAATGACTATTGCACCAGCCAAGGATTTTATGATGGTTATCATTGTTTCCATTTATTCAATGTCTAACTTTAGTTGTTCAATTATATCTATATCCACACAAAAAGTGTGGGTCCATGTTTGCGTTTTCTGTCTGGAGGTTCTGGTAAACCCTGGAACGGAAAAACAATGCCCCACACTTGATGTTTGGTAACAACAAGTGATGAGCGCGTTGCTGACCTGTTCCAATGAAATTTACCAGATTTCCAGACAGGGACGAGCGATGCACTGACATCTTTCGTGTCGTAGCTTGCACTTTTGACGGCACAAAGATACACATAATTCGCCGATTATTGCAAATTTGGGACATTGTTTTTCTTTTTTCAGATATATTATTCCATCGTAACAAGTACTTTTTAACTCATTCCGAGAATGTAAACGGTATGGAATAGTCGTTGATGGTTTCCATTTCCTTCACCTCCTGGGTGCCTGCAGTTCTTTTCCTTCTGAAGATAAAGTACACGCAACGGGTCTTGGTGTTGCTTCTGAGTCCTGCTACATGTCGTTTGTCGGTGGAAAGGTTGGGAAAGGTCGTTCCGACTTCTGTATAGACCTGATCCAGTGTCCAGCCTTCTTTGGCCATTCGATTCAGATTGGGTGTGGGATCTGCGAATTCTGAAGGCATGTAGTCCTCCGTCATGGGTCCGAAATCACTTGTCAAACGCAGTATCTTGTATTCATACGACGGATTCCCCTGCTCGCAGGAGCTGAACAGAATTGATAATAATGCCATGAGCAAACACATTTTCTTCTTCATACGTGATAGGGTTTAGGATTGTTTGCGCAAAGGTACAGCTATGCAGCGACATATTCTGTCGGTTGAGAAAATCGGTTGAGAAAAAAATGTCACCTTGATTCCTATGTAGGTCGTAAGGGGTGTGGCTGCAACCACCGATTCGGCTGGAAGCAAAGTTCTTTCTTCCGAATTCCAAACCGATCGCTGTTGATTCACTTTTGCTCAAGAGATAGGCAGATTCTTAAAATCACGACGCGATGCAAGAGAATCGCGACGTGATTTTAATTTATATGACAGGTGATATTTTGTTAGGACTTAACTGATGGAACTTTTCAACGTAATCCCTGCACCTATTGTATAAATCCGGACTACATCACTTGTCCCTTTTCAGGAGATAGCCCCATCAGGATAGCCTGATACTGAAAGTCGGCTTTCTTGAGTCTTGCCTGGTTATGAAGTATTTCTCACAGAGTGCAGCTTGGTTAAGCCGTTATGAGAGATGGGTATCTCATGTATCGTTACAATCTTTCCTTTATTGGCAGTCGAAATGTTTTGAAGCGTTATTTCAGTGTCATCTCCTTCCACTTGCTCTGTAGGGCTGTGGAGGCACTGACGGAGGGTGTCTGCATTTTGTCGTTCTGCACGAATGACTGACGCTTCACCTCTTTCGTGAGGTAGTCCTCCAGTTCTCCCAGTGTGGTGGCACCCTTCGTGTCTTGCAGCTTCTTCAGCAGATAATAGGTGAACATGCCGTGCCGCATTTCCTTGTAGGGATAGGCCGTCTCATCGCCTTGTGCCGCGGTGAACACCACCATGTTGTCCGCTGGTGCCTGCGGTTTGGCCTTGATGGCCACGCTGCGCGCCGAGGCCAGCATACCCTCTTCACGTTTGGAGCCGCTGAAACAGGCATCGAGGAATACCGTCACACGCTCTGCCTTCATCTTGCCGAACTCTTCATAGAGCGACTTCAGCGAATAGGCGGTCTCCACATCGCTCCCCAGACCATCTATGGGCAAGAGGTAGGCCGAGCGGCTGCTCTCGTCGGGGATGCCGTGGCCGGCATAGTAGAAGATGATTCTCCCGCTGCCTTGACAGACTTCCATGGCTTGGCTCAACCAGCGGACGGAGCGGCGGATGTTGTTCAGCGTGGCATTGACGGTGTATTGGATTTGCTTTTCCGGCACGCCCAGCGTCTTCTGCACGTATTGGCGGAAGATGTGTGCGTCGTTCTCGGCGTATGGCACATCTGCCTCATTGTCATACTTTTCATTACCGATAATCACCACAAAGGTATTGCTGTTGACCTCGTCTGTCGCGGGTATGTCCTTGTCCACTGCTGCCAGCGCATTCATCTGCTCTGCCTCTTGTTTCTTCTGTAGCTTCTGCAGGTTATCCTGTGCTTTCTTGTCCCCCTTGTCGGCGGCCTGTTTATACCATGCGGCAGCTTGGGCATAGTCCTTCTGCACGCCCCGGCCAAACTCATACATCACGCCGAGGTTGTTCATGGAGCTTTTGTGTCCTTGGCCGGCTGCCTTCTGATACCAATAGAGGGCCTGCTGGTGATCTTGCTCAAATCCTTTGCCGTAATCGTACATATAGCCCAGATTGTATTGCCCGGTCACGTTCCCCTTCTCGGCCGTTTTCCAGAACCATTCTGCTGCCTTTTTGTAGTCTTGCTCCACGCCGTCGCCGTTATAGTAGCACACGCCGATGGCGTTTTGTGCTGCGATGTTGCCCTGACGCGCTGCCTCTATGTTCTTTTCGAACTTGGTCTGTTCTGCCTTCGGAGCCACTTGCTGGGACGTTGCGTTCTGCGGTTGGTTGGCCGCTGTCGCCTGTTGATTCCGCTGTGAAGCCCTCACATTGGCCAGATGGTCCCTGGCAGGTTGGTATCCTGCGGCCAAGGATTTCTCTAACCAGTAGATGGCCTTTTCGAAGTCCTGCTGAACACCCTCTCCCTGCGCATAGCAAATGGCCAGATTGTCTTCTGCCACCTCGTCGCCCAAGTCTGCTCCCATCTGGTACATCTCAAAGGCTTTTGTTAAATCCTTGGGAACACCGATGCCCGTCTTATAGCACACGCCCAGATTGTTGAAAGCCGGTGCATGCCCCAGGTCTGCTGCTTTCTGGTAATACGAAACGGCTTTCTCAAAGTCCTTTTCCACGCCATAGCCATGATAATAGTAAAAGCCCACGTTGTATGCCGCAATGGGCAGGTTCTGCTCTGCTGCCTTCTTGAACCAGTAGAGGGCCATGGTGTGGTTTTGCTGTACGCCCTGCCCGTTCATGAAGCAGCACCCCAGATTGTATTGAGCCTGTACGAAGTTCTGGTCTGCCGCCTTGCGGAACCAGGTGATGGCCTGTGCATAGTCCAGCTGCACGCCTTTCCCGTAAAAGTAGCAGCATCCCACATTATACTGCGCTATGGCGAGATTCTGTGCAGCCGCCTTGTTGTACCAAAGAAAGGCCTGTTGCAAGTCCTGCTGCACGCCGTTGCCGGTATCGTAGCAGAGACCTATTTCATTCTGGGCCGCGGCATCCCCTTGTTTGGCGGCTTCAATGTACTGCGAGTAGGCACTTTGGGCAGCAGCACTCAGCAGGCCGCCAGCCCAAACCGCTAATAAGAAAAATAACCTTCTCATAACGCATTGACTTGTTGTTTCTAAATTGTTTCCGAGGCAAAAGTAATACGAATATGGTTGCAATCCAAGAACTTTCTTAATTATTTAACATAAAACCTCAAAAATATTTGGCACAATGCTGGAATCACATTAACTTTGCGCCAAATACAAGTGAATCAATCATGGAGTGATATGAAAAAGATTATCTATTCAATTGTGTCCGTTGCGGCCATCATGTTCATCGCCTGCAACGGCAGTCCCAAGGGTGACTCAACGGGCGAAACCCCGCAGTGCGGCGACACAGCAAACGTAGAGCCTACGGAGGCGGCTGAATCAAAAACCGCTATCGCTGTGCAGGAAACAGCCCCTGTGGTTGCAAGTGACGTGCAGGAAATGCCCGCCAAAGCAGACGAGAATACCAAGGAAGTTGCCCCCCAGCCCAAATCTGTGGAATCAGAGAAGGCAGCAACCAGGGAGGAGGCCGCTAACCAGAACACTTCTTCCGACAGTTCTGTGAAAGAGGAAAAGCCGTCGTTGGTCGGGACTTGGGTGATGCAGACCACCGATATTTATAATATGTCCGATGAGAAGGTTGAGAGCCAACCGTCTGAGGGCACATCGTGGGAGTTCACGGAGCGCACGGTGACCGTTCATGACGAGGATGACTATCTTGATGGCACTGCGCTTCCTTACACCTTGAACGGCAAGCAGCTGAAAGTGCAGGATATCACCATCACCTTCACCGTGGTTCAACTGTCGGCTACCAAGCTGGTTCTGCGTTCATCAGCGTTCAATGAGTCCTACAACATCTTCACTTTTCAGCGTTTATAGCGGTGCGACATGATGTCCGTCGTGTAACAAGCAACAGCCGCACCAGAGTTGTGTCTCTGATGCGGCTGTCATCTGCCCTGCATGGTGAGTGATGCAGGGTTGTGATGTGCTATCTTTTACATCATGCCACCCATGCCTGGGGCACCGCCCATTGGCATTTCGGGCTTCTCCTCCTTGGCGTCGCAGATGACGCATTCTGTGGTGAGGAACATGCCTGCGATGCTGGCGGCGTTCTCAAGGGCTACACGTGCCACCTTGGCAGGATCGATGATACCAGCGGCGCGGAGGTCTTCGTAGCGGTCGGCGCGGGCGTTGTAGCCGTAGTCGCCCTTCTCGTTCTTCACATTGTTGACGACGACGCTGCCTTCGAGGCCGGCGTTCTCGACAATCTGGCGGAGGGGTTCTTCGATGGCGCGCTCGACGATGCGAATACCTGTGGTCTCGTCAGCGTTCTCGCCCTGCAAGCCGTCGAGAGCCTTGATGGAGCGGATGTAGGCTACACCGCCACCAGCCACGATACCTTCCTCGATGGCAGCGCGGGTGGCGCACAGGGCGTCATCGACGCGGTCCTTCTTTTCCTTCATCTCGGTCTCGGAGGGAGCACCGACATAGAGGACGGCGACACCGCCGGAGAGCTTGGCCAGACGTTCCTGCAGCTTCTCCTTGTCGTAGCTGGAGGTGGTGTTGGCAATCTCGTTCTTGATCTGGTTGATGCGGTCCTTGATGAGCTCGCTCTGTCCGTGGCCGCTGACAATGGTGGTGTTGTCCTTGGAGATGGTCACCTTGTCGGCGCTACCGAGCATCTCGATGGTGGCCTGTTCGAGCTTCAAGCCTTTCTCTTCGCTGATGACGACGCCGCCGGTGAGGGTGGCGATGTCCTCGAGCATAGCCTTGCGACGGTCGCCGAAGCCTGGAGCCTTGACGGCACAGATCTTCAGCTGGCCACGCAGACGGTTGACGACGAGGGTGGTGAGGGCTTCGCTATCGACATCCTCTGCAATGACGAGCAGAGGACGACCGGTCTGCACGGCGGGTTCGAGGATGGGGAGGAAGTCCTTGAGGTTGGAAATCTTCTTGTCGTAGAGGAGGATGTAGGGGTTCTCCATCTCGCACTCCATCTTCTCGGTGTTGGTGACGAAGTAGGCGCTGAGGTAACCGCGGTCGAACTGCATACCCTCGACGACGCCGATGGTGGTGTCGCGACCCTTGGCTTCCTCGATGGTGATGACGCCGTCCTTGGAGACCTTCTTCATGGCCTCGGCCAGGAGCTTACCAATCTCGGGGTCGTTGTTGGCGCTGACGGTGGCCACCTGCTCGATCTTGTTGTAGTCGTCGCCTACCTGCTCGCTCTGTCCTTTGATGCTCTCCACGACCTTGGCCACAGCCTTGTCGATACCGCGCTTGAGGTCCATGGGATTGGCACCGGCGGTGACGTTCTTCAGACCTTCGCGTACGATGGCCTGTGCGAGGACGGTAGCGGTGGTGGTGCCGTCGCCGGCGTCGTCGCCCGTCTTAGATGCTACGCTCTTGACGAGCTGTGCACCGGCATTCTGGAAGGCGTCTGCCAGCTCGATTTCCTTGGCGACGGTGACACCGTCCTTGGTGATCTGGGGTGCGCCGAACTTCTTCTCGATAATCACATTGCGACCTTTCGGGCCGAGTGTCACTTTGACAGCATTGGCCAGCTGGTCCACGCCCTGCTTCATCTGTTCGCGGGCTTCGATATTGAATTTAATTTCTTTAGCCATTTTCTTATTCGCGCCTTGAGGCGCAGTTTAAAGTTTAAGGTTTAAAGTTTAATGAGAAATGCTCTTTGTTAGTGAAGTCTGTTGTCTAAAGTCTATTGTTTAAGGTATCTGCATTAAACCTTAAACTTTAAACTTTAAACTCTGTTCTCGCTCAGGCGAGAACAGCCACCACGTCACTCTGACGCATGATGAGGTACTTCACGCCTTCGTGCTCCAGTTCGGTGCCGGCATACTTTCCGTAAAGGACGGTGTCGCCAGCCTTCAGCACCATTTCTTCGTCCTTGGTGCCACGGCCTACGGCTACGACTTTTCCCTGGAGGGGTTTTTCTTTAGCGGTGTCGGGGATGATGATGCCGCCGATGGTTTTCTCTTCTGCTGCAGCGGGTTCAATCAGGACTCGGTCTGCAAGTGGTTGAATCTTCATAATGGTTTGAATTTATTGATGAAATGTTAAGTTTATGAATTCTTGGGTTGATGAATCATAGAACCATGAAAAGTTCACGCACAAACCTGTGCGAAAGACGTGCCAAAACTCATGTGCTGACAAATTGTCAGAAGAGTTGCCTTCTTTTTTGTCTGATACCTTGATTTATGTTTGTAACGTCAGTACGAAACGTGTGCCTTTGCTAAATTCTGGGTCGATGGTGAGGTCGCCGTTCATCTTGACAGCCATCTGTCGGCAAATGGGCAAGCCGAGGCCGTCGCCGATGGTGAGGTCACGAATTTCGAGGAACGGCTTGAAGACATCGTCGCGCTTCTCTTCGGGTATAAAAGATCCAGTGTTGGAAACAATAAACTGGTGCTTGTGCGCACTGCGCTTCTTGTATTCCAGCCGAATATGTCCCTCTTCTGGTGTATATTTGGCAGCATTGCGGAGTAAGTGGAGCAGGATGTGCGAGACATATTCTTTGTTAATCGAGGCACTCATGTTAGGTGCATCAATGGCCAAGGCGACGTTACTGCGGACTTTATCGCGAATTTGGTTCATCAAGTCTTGACAGAAAGGTGGCAGATGCGTGTCTTCCATCTCGACTGTTTCTTCCATTGTTGTCTCTAATTGTGACAAAGTCTGGATATGGTCGGAGAAGTTGACCAGGGCTTTCACCTCGGGACGCGAACTGTCGAGCTTCTGCAGGGTGGGGGAGAGCTGCGCAGAGATGTTGCTGATGAACTTGGCTTTGAGGGCGTTGTTCTCATTGGCCAGACGGATGGACTTCTTCTGCTTGCGTGTCAGATAAGTCAAGCGGAGCAGCAACAAGGCACCCACAATCAGCACGCCGGCAAGAATGGCAGACAAAACGCAGAGTCCAGTGATGATGCGTTGACGTGCAGCCAGGGAGCTGTTCTTCTCGGCGATGGCGTCTTCGCCTGCCTGAATCTGTTTCTTGAGGGCATTGACTTCGTCAGCAGCCTTTATCGCGCTGACGGAATCCTTCCAGGCAATGTACCCGCTATATGCTTGTGCAACCAGACCTGCGCTTCCTGATTTGCGGCCATTGTCAATCAGTGTCTGATAAACATCATCCACCTTGTCGTATTCTTTTGAGGCCGTCAATTTGTCAGCCATTTCCCGGAAGACGGCATTGCCTTTGGCATCTTGCCCGAAGGTGTAGTAGTAGATGGCTTTGTTGTAAAGAAGGTCGTTCTTTATACTTTCGTCTTCGGAGGCGATGGCGTGACGTTCCATGATGTCGAGTTGTTCCTTGACACGGTCGCTGCGGTGCATCCGCAAATACATGGTCATGCGTGCTCGCGTTACTTTATATCGTTCTCCGGCCATGCTCTTGGTGTCCATCTGCTGGTCAGCCACGATGGCGTGTTCCAAATCGCGCAGGAGGTCGAAAGCTTCCTGATACCGGCCGGCAGCGATTTCCGTTTCGGCACGTTGCCACTGATGACTCCTTTGTTGTGCGCTGACCGTGAGGCTGAAACAAAGCAGGCTCACGGTCACAAATACAACTTTTCTACTCATAATGCAAACATGAATGTTGGTTTGTCTGTGCAAAAGTAGCTATTTCTTGGAGGACGGCCAAATAAAAGCGTCTTTTTCTGCTTACTTGTCGTCCAAGGCGATGCGGACCTGATGTTCGCCACTACCGTATTCCTGGGCTTTCGTTTCGCCTGGCAGGGTAACGGAGGCGGTGGCACCTTCGGGGATGACAAACTTCCAGCACCAATCCTTACCTTCATATTCCCATGCACTCTTGATGAGACCCGCCGCAGAGTGGTATTCCGCTTCGACGTGTCCGAGTCGGCGGTCGGGAATGGGACGCATGACAATGTGTCGGAAGCCAGGTTGTGCGGGGTCGGCGGCGATGCCGGCCACGGTTTCCCATATCCATTCGCAGACGCAGCCGTAGGCATAGTGGTTGAAGGAGTTCATGCCCTGCGGCCCCATGCCCTTGTCGGCCATATAGCTGTTCCATCGTTCCCAGATGGTCGTCGCTCCGTTGTCGATGCTGTAGAGCCAGCTGGGGTTGCGGCGTTGGAAGAGCAGTTCGTAGGCGATGTCGTCCATACCGTTTTCGGTGAGCGTGGCCATGAGGATGCTTGTGCCGAGGAAACCTGTCTGCAGGCAATTGTCGTGTTCTTCAAAGTTCTTTCTCAGGCGGGCAATCATGTTGTCTCGTGATGTGCCTTCGACAAGTTGGTTCTTCAGTGCGAAGAGAGCGGGTGTCTGCATCGTGTTGAGGATGTCTGTCTTGAAGGTGCCGTCGGGGTTGAGGAAGTTTTCGCGGAGGTAGTTCTTTGCTGTTTCTGCCATCTGCTGATAAAGGTCGGCATTTCGTCCGGTGGCGGCAGCCATGTCGCGCATCATCTCGGCATCGATTTGCCAATAACAGGCACTGAGGTAGTTCCAATAGGCAACGGCGTCGGGCAATGGGCCATCCTTCCCGAAGCCACGTCCGCTGCAACTCTCCAGTGGTTCGTAGGACAGCCAGTCGGCCCACTGGTAGTTGCCGTTTTCGTTGCGAAGAGCCTCGTGGTCGTAATGCGTGTCGTTGATGTGGTTCATGAAGCGTTCCATCGCTTGCCAGTTCTCTTCGATGATGTCGGTGTCGGCGAACTGTTTCCACACCGTCCAGGGGACGATGATGCCGGCGTCGGCCCATCCCAGACGCATTTTCTCGTCGCCATACTGGGCAAGAGGTGCCACGCCGGGGAAACCGCCCGTTTCGCTCTGTGTGTCACGCATGTCGCGCATCCATTTGTGGAAGAAACGGTTGGTGTTGGCGAAGAAGGTGCCCGTTTCGGTAAAGACCTGCGTGTCTGCCGTCCACCCGAGTCGCTCGTTGCGTTGTGGGCAGTCGGTGGGTACGGACAGATAGTTGGAGCGTTGACCCCAGATGGTGTTGGATATGAGGCGGTTCACCAGCTCGTCACCTGTCTGGATGGAGCCCGTTTCCAGTTTAGCTACGATGGAAGTGACGGGCACCGAGACAAGCGAGCGGATGAGCACCTCGTCGGTGGCGGAGATGGACACGAAGCGGTAGCCGAAGAAGGTGCAGTGGGGATAGTAGCAGGAATAGCCTTCGTCTTTGGCGAAAGTGTAGTTGACGCGAATGCCTGTGTTGGGGATGCGAAGATTGTCGCGGTGGCAGCTGCCTTCTGGGCCGTCCATGCCGCGTGACTTGGCGCCGTTGCCGTCGTTGAGCAGTTCGGCAGGCAGGCAGGTCAGCACTGTGCCTTCCTTTGCCCTGAAGATGAAGGAGGGCACGGCGGCACAGTTCTGTCCGAAGTCCACGACCAGTGTCTCGCCTGGTCGCACCACCATCTCTTCGGTGGGCGAGAACTCGCGTTCAATCACCACTTTACCATATTCGTCCTCGCTCTGGCCTTCGATGTCTTTCCAGACGTATGCCCGCACGGGTGAGAGGGCGAGGTCGGGACGCAGATAGACTTCGGCTCCGTCCGAAGGCAATATCTCGCCAGGGAATTCGGTGTTCACTTCGGGCTTTTGCAGTTTCTCGGTGTCGAGATAACCCGCCACCTCTCGTGCGTCATACTCTTCGCCGTCGAAGATGCCTGCGTGCTTGACGGGGCCTGCAATGCCAGCCTTCCAGTTGTCCAGGTCTGTTCCGTAGAGTTGCTGGCTGCCGTCGGTGTAGGTGAGTTGCAGCACGCCGCGGAAGGCACACTTGTGGCCAATCATTCCCTCATGCCCCCACGGGGTGACGATTTTGTCGGCCCACCATCCTGGCGTGACTTGCACGGCAAGGACATTCTCGGCACCGGCCTTGCAGCTGAAACCGTCGGTGATGTCGTAAGTGAACGAACGTTTGGTCTTCTCGCGATGTGTGAAGCCGGGTTTGAGCACCTCCTCACCCACGGGTTTGCCGTTGACGTAGAGTTCATAAATGCCTAAACCCGTTGTCATCCATTTGGCCGAGGCCACTTTCTGCCCGTTCTTGACGGTGCTGACGAACCAACTGGCGCCGTCGGCTGCGCGTCCGTTCTCGTGGTCGTTCACGGCTCCAGTCACCACGGGAGCATCGGCCACTGAAATCCATTCCGATACTTCCCAGGCGGAGTCGTCGAGGGCATCGGTGCGTGTGCCGACGGTGGTCGTGTCTTGTGTTTTGCAGCCAGTGGCAAGGAACATCAGCAGGGCGGCAAACAAGCCGGCCAGCTTAAAGTGTTTTGTTCTTGTGTTCATTTTTGTATAGTGTTAAAGATTATCGGATTTTCAAGTATTCCAAGGCCTGTTCTGGCCAGTAGTTCATCACCAGTTCATCGGGAAAACCGGTTTCTTCCAGCAGGGGCAGGGCATAGCGGTAGTCGGCGATGGAGTGGGAGATGTGGGCGTCTGAACCGAGGATGACGGGTACATCCTGCTGCTTGCACAGCCGCAGGATTTCCAGGTTATTTGGCCTGGCAGACTCCTTGTGACGGGCGGGGATGAGGCTGGACGAGTTGATTTCCAGGAGTGTCTGGGTCTCTTTGGCCGCACGGACGATGGGCTCGAAGTCCAAGTCTGCCGTGCCGTCGCCGGGATGACTGATGATGTGTGTCCACGGGTTGTGGATGGCGGCGAGCATGGCGTCGGTGTTCTGAGTGCGTGTGCCGCCTTGCCAGCACAACAGGTGGATGCCGGCAATGCGGATGTCGCAGCAGCGGTAGTGCCGCTCGTCGAGATCGAGACGACCACTGGTGTCGAGGATGTTCAGCTCCACGCCCAAGAGCAACCGCACACCGAACATCTCGCGAGGAACGACGTGCAGATTGCGGAAGTAGATGGGGTCGCAGGCACCTGGCAGGCAGGGACCATGCTCGGTGATGCCAAGGATGCGGATTCCTTTCTGAGAGGCTGCCTGCGCCATCTCCTGAATGGTGGAGTAGGCGTGTCCGGAAGCAAGGGTGTGGGTATGGAGGTCGATGAGTGGTGTCATGTTGTTTTCTTTGGTTTCAGCCACAAAAGTACGGCATTTTTTGGCTTCATGCAAAAAAAGAGATAGTTTTTGTAGGACATTTCAGTTTTTCACCGTACCTTTGCATGGCAAAAGGATGAAAACAGTAACACCAATGGAACAAAAGGAACATCATCACCACCATCATCACCATCATCGCAAGTCACGTCGCCTGAAATTGGCCGCCCAGCGGGCAGTGCTTTTAGGAGTATGTACTGTGGCTGTTTGTGCCACGCTTCTGATTTTTTATTGTGGTATGCGAGGGATGGACAATATGGAAGCGTTGCTCCTGCGACTCCTGCCTGTTTTCGTGATGGTGGGCCTGGTCGTCGGCGGTGGCTACTACCTGATCTTCAGACATCGATTCTGGAAGGGACAGAGATGATGTCATGAAGGCACACACCCGTTGGCTGGAAGGTGTACACGTTCAACATTGAATGTGTGCACCTTCTGCTTCTCACATACCTTTGTATTCACGATTGGGCTCAAACCTTGTCATCGTGTCATTCTCATCCTTTCTCTTGTTTTTTTGCAGAAAAAGCCTCAATCCCTCACCTTTTCGCTTATTAACCTGAAAACAAGAGGCTTACAGGTGAGACTTTGGTGAGGAATAGGTGAGGGATGGTGAGGGATTATGTGTACGCAGTAGCTCACATGGTGAAGTAGAAATCTCACCATCCCTCACCTATTCCTCACCAAAGTCTCACCTGCAATGGATTCATTTATAGCTGTTTAGGCGAGATGGTGAGGGATTGAGGCTTTTTCTGTGAAAACGCAGGAGGATGGCGTTTTCTGCGCTGTCATTTTTGTGGCAAACCTTTGGAAATAGGGGCGTTAGCGTGAGTTTCGTGCTCCAAGGCTGCGATGTCGGCTTCTTCGCCAACGACCCAGATGATGTCTCCAACTTTGAAGGCATACTTGGGGTTGGGAGAGACGAGCCCCTCTGTCCCTTCCTGTTCCAGCCCCACCACGAGGCAGCGGAAGTCTTGACGTATGTCGCTTTCCTGAATCGTCTGTCCAACGAGACGCGAACCGAAATCGATGACCAGGCGTCGCAACTTCATCTCGTCTTCGCTGACGGGTGTGGCGGCGATGGCGGCAGCCTGTGACTCCAGCTCTTTTCCAAAGGCGGCCAGCTGATTGTCGGAACCGATGACTTGCAGACGGTCACCCGGCAGGATGGCGGTCTGTCCGGAAGGAATGTTAATGCGATGCGGTCCGCGCAGCACCGAGACGACATGCACGCCGAAACGTCTTCCCAGATTGAGCTGTGCCAATGTCTTGCCAGCCCAGGAAATGCCAATAGGTACTTGGAAATCAGAGAGGTGGGTGTCGCGTTCCACCAAATGACCGGCATATTGCGGACGGCTGGTACGGCGGGCGGCCTCACGCTCACGAAAGTTTAGGTTTTCGGTGAACGTCTGTTCAAGACGCTGACCTTGCCTCTGCAAGGAACGGCTCATGATGATGGCAAAGAGGGCGGCAAGAATGACGAACATGCCAAGAGCACCTGACCAGTGTACGGTGTGGCTCAGGACGTAACCCACGAAAGCGGCTCCCATGACGATGCGCAACAACTGGACGGCTATCAATGGCGCGCGGTTGAAGTTGTTGTCGCTCCAAAGTAAGCGGAAGGTCTCGCCATAGTTCTTCTTCATCATCAGAGCTCGCAGGAAAGGCGACAGGAAGAGTATCGTGAACGAGGCCACGACGGCGTTGCTCCAATCTTCTGGAAGCAGGCTCCCGACCAAAGGAGCGACAAAGCGGAACATGATAATCACGATGGCGACACACAGCACAAGGTAGATGAGCACCACACGGCCCACGTCTGACAGATAGGCACGCCAATGGTTGTCCTGCCCCATGACGCTCGGACCACCACTGGTATAGCGGTCGAGCAAACTCTTTATCCGTCTCGGCAGGTGGCGCTCAAGGGCGGCATAGGCAGGAGTGGCCAGGCGAATCATGTAGGGCGTCGTGAACGTCGTGAAGACAGAGACGGCCACGACGATGGGGTAGAGGAAATTGCTCGTCACGCCCAAGGAAGTGCCCAAGGTGGCCAAGATGAAGGCAAATTCACCGATTTGCGTCAGCGAGAAACTGCATTGCATGGCGGTCTTCAACGGCTGGCCAGCCAGCAGAAAACCGCCTGTGCTGAAGACCGTCTGGCCTATCATGATGGCGACGATGATGCAGAAAATGGGGACGATATACTCCACGATGAGCGCAATGTCAACCATCATGCCGACTGAAACGAAAAAGACTGCTCCAAACAAGTCTTTGGCGGGACTGACAAGGTGCTCAATCTTCTCAGCCTCAATGGTCTCAGCAAGGATGCTGCCCATGATGAACGCGCCGAAAGCAGGTGAAAAGCCCACACTTGAAGCCAGTACAACCATGCCGAAGCACAAGCCCAGGGAAACGATGAGCATGGTTTCGTCGCTCATCAAAGATTTGACCCTTCGCAGGAATAGGGGTATCAGATAGATGCCAACAACGAACCAGAGGATGAGGAAGAATACAAGTTTCAGGATGCTCGTCGCCATCTGCATTCCCTCAAACTGTTGACTGACGGCAAGAGTGGATAACATCACCATGAGGACAATCGCAAGGATGTCCTCGATAATCAGCACACTGAGCACCATGCCGGCGAAACGCTGCTGGCGCAAGCCCATGTCGTCGAAAGCCTTGAAGATAATCGTTGTAGATGACATCGCCAACATGCCGCCAAGGAAAATGCAATCCATCTGACTCCAACCGAACAGCTTGCCCGTCGTGAACCCTACCAACATCATGCACAGGATGATGGTGCAAGCCGCAATAATGGGCGCACTGCCCATCTTCATGATTTTCTTGAACGAAAACTCCAGACCTAACGCGAAGAGCAGGAAGATGACACCGATGTCGCTCCACAGGTGAACATTCTCCAAATCGGTCACACTCGGCATGTAGGGCATGTTTGGCGATGCGAGGAAGCCCGCCACGATGTAGCCCAGCACGAGGGGTTGCTTCAATCGCTTGAAGATAAGAGTCATCACACCTGCGCAAATGAGAATGAGCGCAAGGTCGGCTATCATGGGTTCTAATTCGGACATGGTGGTGTGGAGGGGTGTTTAGGGTTCAAATGTCAGGCGAATCTGCATGTCGAGATCCTTGTAGTGGGCGCGGGTGGCTGCATCACCGGAGGCGGTGCGAACGCGTTGCTGAATGAGCTGCAAGGCCAGCGTGAGGAAAGGATGCTCCTCAGAAGATGAGTTGTTTTTCCAGCCCTCAATGAGCGTGACCACTGCCTTTGATTGCACATAACGGCGCCAACGGCTAAGGTTATGGCCTGTAGCTGTCTCTCGGAAAAGCATCTTCACGACGTCATTGATGTAATCGATTGGCTGATAGGCATCAGATGAGTAGGAGTAGTGGACGATGTTGCTGATGGTGGAAGCAGAACAGAGACTCCAAACCGCCTGAAAGGCCAGAGGGCGGGTCGCTGTCTGAGGGTCGGTGGTCAAGCGCTGTACGTAAGACACTTCAGTGAGCCAGGTGGGCTCTGTCAGCACATGCTTGTCTAACCACTTCATGGCTCGCTGGACTCGTGCTTTTTCCTCGGGGACATAAACGGGTCCAGTCTGCTCCACACTCTTGTAGTCATGATAGACACCACCGATGTTGCGTCCAACATGACCAACATAGCGGCGCATCTGGTTGATGAGACCATCGTACATTTGTTCGAGGTTGACATTGAGGTCGCCTTCTTCGCGCACCCACTGTGGCAGTTGGCCAATGATGCGTTGGAGGTTCTTGATGCCATACTCATTGGCAAGCATCTGATCGTCGCTGAGGTCTTCGGTTTGTGCGCGTGGGTCGTTGTCCATGCCCTCGCCGCCAAACCAATAACGGCGGCTGCGGCTCAGACGGTCTATTGTCATCTGGTTCAGGAGCAGACGTTCACGGTCAGCTGCTGCCAGACGGGCTTTTTCGGAAGACTCTGCCTCTGTGCTGATGCTATCAGGAAAATACTTGTAACCCCACTCAATGGCCCACTTGTCGTAGGTGTTAATGCGTGGGAAGATGCCCTCGGGGCCAATGCCGTCTTCGGGCTGAGCCACGTAGTTGAAGCGGGCGTAGTCCATGATGCTGGCAGTGTGGCCATTGGCTTCGACCCACGCCTTGTTGCGAAGGCTGTCAACGGGAGTAGCTGAGCTGGCACCCATGTTGTGGCGAAGGCCGAGAGTGTGGCCGACCTCGTGGCTGCTGACAAAACGGATGAGTTGTCCCATCAGTTCCTCATCGAACTTCATGGTATGTGTGCGGTCATCCACGGTTCCAGCTTGGATCAGATACCAGTCGTGGATGAGCTGCATCACGTTGTGGTACCAACCGATGTGCGTTTCGATGATTTCACCGGACCGAGGGTCGCTCACGTGAGGACCGTAGGCGTTGGCAATGGGCGAAGCAAGATAGCGGATGACAGAGTAACGTGCGTCTTCGAGGCTCATGGTGCTGTCGTTCTCAGGCCACTCTTCACCGCGGATGGCGTTCTTCCAACCAGCTTGCTCAAAGGCGACCTGCCAGTCGTTGATGCCTTGTATCAAGTATTTGCGCCATTGTTTTGGGGTGGCGGGGTCAATGTAATAAACGATTGGTTTCTTTGGTTCTACGAGTTCACCGCGAGCCATGCGTGCGGCATCCTCTGCATTCTTGGGTTCCAATCGCCAGCGAGTAATCATGCTGCGACGGCGGACTTGTTGCTGGTTGTCGCTGTACTCGCGATGGCTCTCGGTGAAGTAGCCGACACGAGCGTCGAAGTAACGGGGACGCATAGGATCTTTCGGCAGCAGAACAAAGGAGGTGTTCAAACGGAAGGAAACAAACCCAGTGATGGCACCGGCGGTGGTGTTGTTGCTGCCGGCACGGGCGACGTAGGTCTTCACGGTCTGTATCTCGGTGTTCATGGGGAAAGTAGAGACTTTGTCAACGTAGCTCTGTTCTCCTTTGAACTGGGCAATGCCGAAGCGGGTACGGGCGCTCTCGCTGAAGCCCATGATAATGTTGTCGCCACTAAGAAAGTCGCTCATCTTGACGCTGATGTGGTGCTGGTGAAGCGAGTCTTTTCCTTCCTCATCGACTTTAAAAGAGGCGACAATGGGGTCTTCTGTAGAAGCGGTGATGGCACGGTGTATTTGATCGGTACTGTCGGCAGTGGCGTCGTAGGCCAAGGCGCGAAGGAGGATGCGATCTGCTTGACGTTCAAAGAAGACGACGTGGCTGGAAAGCATTTCTCCGCCGTAAGTTCCCATGTTGACAGGGGTGGCGATGAAGCGCGTCGTGGTCAGAAACAAACGGCCGAGTAACGTGTCGGGAATTTGGAAGTACCAGTCATCTTTGAACTTCTGAACATTGAACAGTCCTTCGATTGGAGTGGGACGGGTCTCTTTTTTCGTTTCTGACTTGGCAGGAGTCTCGGTTTGTACTTTTTTCTTTTTCTTCTTGAAAAGTCCAGCATTTGCTGGAGTGGGGAGGAGCAAGGTGACGGCAATGGTCAGCAAGAGAAAACGTTTCATGGATAATGTCGTTTCTATTTTGAATAATGATTATTTCTCAGCTTGGTGGATGGTGACTTGTGGGAATGGGAAGCCGATGCCCAACTCGTTGAAGCGCTTGTAGATCTTCTCGCGAGTCTCGAACATCACACCCCAATAGTCTTCGTTGGATGTCCAGCAGCGGATGGCCATATCTACGGAACTGTTATTCAACTCATTCAACAATACAACAGGAGCCGGATCTGCAAGCACACGGCTATCGGCTTTCAGAATGTCGAGGACTACTTGGCGCGCCTTGTCCATATCCTCACCATACTCCACACCGATGACCCACTCTGCACGACGATTCGGTGTTAGTGTGTAGTTGGTGATAGTGCCACTACTCATAGAACCATTCGGAACATAAATCAACTTGCCATCAGCAGTCAACAGTACCGTATGGAAAATCTGGATAGACTGAACCGTGCCGGCTGTGCCTTGGGCTTCAATCCAGTCGCCTACCTTATATGGCTTCAGAAACAGGATGATGATGCCACCTGCGAAGTTCTGTAAATTGCCACTTAAAGCCATACCAATGGCAACACCGAATGATGCCAGCAGGGCAGCGAAGCTTGTCGTGTTCACACCCAAAGCACTGACGACAGTCACAATGAGCAGGATTTGCAACAGGATGCTCACGAAACTTTTCGTGAATGTCTGCACAGAAACTTCAACGTTTCGCCGTTCCAAGAATCCGGCCAACAGGTAATTAAGCAACTTGATAAGGTAATGGCCGATCATATAGACGACAACAGCAATCAGTATGTGCTTGCCTGCATCTAAGGACCAGTCGATGAGTTGGCTGACAACCTGGTTCCAGTGGACATCTCCTTGTGCCAATTCTTTAGCTACTGATTCGATTTTAGGAGTTTGGGCAAGAGAATCTGCTATAGTCTCTGCAGCTTGTAATAAGTGAATCATGATAAATAATGTTGTTGTGAATAGCGTTTTTGTTTAACGTGTGCAAAGGTACGTCTTTTTTCTTGACTTAACACAACATGAGACCATAAATCTTAACGCCAAGTTTTTATTCATTGACCGTGCTCTTATATATATTATTAAATGTACGCGCGCGAGTTTTGTTGTTCGGTTGTTATGTTTTCAAATATTTTGGTGTGATTGTTGAAAAAAGTTGTTGAAACTCTTGCAAGTTAATAAAAATCGCCGTACCTTTGCACCCGCAAACGAGAACGGTGT
>JAGCZA010000119.1 GCA_017960525.1 Prevotella sp. | reverse complement strand
GAAACCTGTGCACTCCAGAACAACGTCAACGTCCAGTTTGCCCCAAGGCAACTCGGCAGCGTTAGGAATAGCATAGATGGTGATTTTCTTGCCATCAACAACGATGAAGTCCTCACCGGCCTCAACAGTGTGCTTGTTCTCACCGAACTTGCCGCAGAAACCACCCTGAGCGGTGTCGTACTTCAGCAGGTGAGCCAGCATCTTGGGGCTGGTCAAGTCGTTGATAGCGACCACTTCATAACCTTCAGCCTCAAACATCTGACGGAATGCGAGGCGACCGATACGGCCAAAGCCGTTAATTGCAACTTTTGTCATTACTTCTTAACTTTAAAAGGGTTATAAATTATGATTTTTCTGATTTCGTGTGCAAAGGTACAAAAAAACTCTCATTTCTGCGTGCAATTTCTTTCTTAATAAACAATAAAAAAACTATTGTCTTCAAAAAAAAGCACATTCGCAACTGACTGGCCGCAAGATTGTAAAATGCAGATAGCAAATTACCCTCTGTCACTCATTGTCTTTCCTTCCATTCCCTGACACTACTGCGCTTGAACACGATGGTATCGGTGCGGGTGACGGAGCCTGCTGCGAAATAGCCCAGACAGCCGCCGCTGATGTTGCTGCGCGGGTTGGCTCCACCCCTCTGGCCGGCACGTAGCGAGGAGAAATATTCGTAGACGGGGCGGTCGATGGTCATCAGTTGGCAGGCGATGCTGTCGCCGTCGTAGAGAATGGATTTCCAATGCTCCTCTTCGTCCTTGTCCATCATCTTCTCGCTGGCGGACATCATGTCGAGGAAAACCATACCGGGCGGACTGCCACGGTCGTCGAGCACGCCCCATCGGTAAGGCTCCGTATGTTTCTGTCCCTCGAAATGGGGATGATGGGAGATGCGGTCGATGCGATACCAGTAGTGATTGCGCTCGGCGGGGTAGGGGTCAACAGCCCACAGTTCGTAGACCAGCATACGCTCGTCGAGCATCGACATCCAGAAAAAGTCCGCCGAGAGAATGGGAGCCGCCAAAGGCATATAGGCACTGGCCTCGTAGTGGTGGCCGGCGAAGTCGACGTCCAGTTGATAGGTGTTCCCTGCCACGCCAGCCGTTGCCGAGCGATAACTGTTGGAAGCGGCGTCGTAGGGTAGGGTGGTCGTATTGCCCTCGGTCGTGATGGTGACGACGGCCCCCGGCAGGCAATGCGGGCGCACTGAGTCGGTCACCGACCGACTTTGTGTCACCGTGACAACGGCCCCTTCGTTGGTCACTCGTCCTTCGATGACCACGACCGGCTCAACCTCGTGGAAGTCGAAGTCAATCTCCTTCTTGCAGCCTGTGAGTGCCAAGATGGTCAATATGAGGTATAGAGTCTTTCGCATTTTCAGTATTTGATTGTGAACGACACGGAGGGGACAATGCCGAAGAGTGAGGTCTGCTCGACGATGGTGCCTGTGGGACTCTTGTCGTCGTTCTTGAAACGAATTGTGAAGGGGTTGTAGCGGCAATAGGCATTGTAGATGCCAAACGACCAGATGTGCGTCGCCTTCCGCCGCTTCTTCGTGTAGGTGGCACTCAGGTCCAGGCGGTGATAGGCTGGGGCGCGGTAGCCGTTGCGCTCGTTGTAATAATAGAAGGTGGTGCCGTCGATGTCGTATTTGGCTGAGGGCGCGGTGAGTGCCTGCCCCGTATTGTAGCGCCAAGTGGCGGCCAGGTCCCATGAGGGCGACAGTTGGTACATGCCCACCACGGCCAGGTCGTGGCGGCGGTCGTTAGAGGCCGTGTACCAGCGTCCGCCGTTGATGCCCTCAATCTTGTTTTCCGACCACGACAGCGTGTAACTCACCCAGCCCGTCAGCGGCCCGTCGTTCTTGTGGGCGCACAGTTCCACGCCGTAGGCCCTGCCCTTGCCGCCCAGGATGAGGCGCTCAATCTCTATTTCGGAATAGAAGGCCTTGCCGTCGCGATAGTCGTAGACGTTGCGGATGTTCTTGTAGTAAGTCTCTGCTGAGAAGTCATAGTCGCCACTCGGTGTGATGAAGAACCAGCCCGCCGCCACCTGGTCGGCCTGTTCGGGGCGGACGATGTTGCTGGTCATGGTGTAGCGGTCGAAGGGCATCGACATCGACATGCCGCTGATGGCGTGTATGTCCTGCGACGTGCGGCTGTAGCCCAGTTTCAGGCTGTGTTGCTCGTTGAGCGTCACCTTCGCGCTGATGCGCGGCTCCACGTCGGCGTAGGTTTTTACGATGCTGCCGCTGCCCTTTTCTGTTGTCTCGGTGATGTTGCCGTCGCCGTCAATCTGGTAATAGGGTGCGCCGCCCAAGACGGAGAACAGATGGAAGCGCACGCCTGCCGACAATTCCACCATGTTACCAATCTTCCACTCGTCGCCCATCCACAGGGCACCCGTCAGCGCCTTGCGTCTCTCCCGCTGGTGGAGCAGGTTGATGTCCCATTCGGCCGACTGCAGTTGCAGATGAGTGGCTTCCAGGCCGAAGTTCAGCCGGTGGCGGCCCGTCTGCCACACCTGCTGGTGCTGCACGGTGGCGTGGCGGATGTAGCCCTTCATCGTGTAATAGATGTTGAGCATATCAATGCCCACATCGCTGGTGAAGTCGCTGTAGAGCAGTTTCGTGTTGGCATAGTGATGGTCGCCGAAGGTGTGCAGCCAGTTGGCCGTGGCGGTGGTGTTGCCCCATTCCATGTTCATCATATCCTCCAGCCCCATGTTGTCGCGCCCGCCGAAGAACGAGAGCGACAGCACGTCTTTCTGCGACAGGCGGAAGTTCAGTCGCACGTTGGCGTCGAAGAAGTGGAGGGTATTGTCCCGATACTTTTCCGTGGCCTTCAGGAACAGATCGAGATAAGAGCGGCGCCCAGCCACGAGAAACGACGAGCGGTCCTGCTGGATAGGCCCTTCAGCCACGACCTTGGCCGAGAGCAGGCCGATGGAGCCGCCGAAATGATAGTCGTGCAGGTCGCCGGAGCGCGTGCTGATGTCGAAGACCGAGGCCGTGCCGCCGCCTAACTGCGCGGGCACCAGCCCCTTGTAGAGCGAGCCGCTCATCAGCGCGTCGTCGTTGAACGTGGAGAAGAGGCCCATCAAGTGGCCGGCATTATAGACTGTGGCGCCATCGAGCAGAATCAGGTTCTGTGCCGCTTTGCCACCGCGTACCTGGTAGCCGCCCGAGGCCTCGTTCTCGCTCTTCACGCCTGGCAGCAGTTGGATGCTCTTGATGATGTCCTTCTCGCCAAAGAGTGCCGGCACCTTGGCCAGCGTGGCTATGTCCACCTTCTCCACGCCAATCTGCACCTCCTCCATCCGCTTCTGGGCAGAGCGCGAGGTGACCGTCACCTCCCTGAGCGTGTCCTCCAGCACAACGTTGTTGTGTTGCGCCCGACACGTCAGCGAAGCAGTCAGGAGTCCGGCGATTATCAGTATTCTTTTCATTCGGGTGCAAAGGTGCGACAAAGGGTCTTGGCCCCGTCATTGCAGCCTTCCCATAGTCGTTATTTTCGTGGCAAAGATAGTGCTTTTCTATGAAATGAGCAAAAAAATGACAGGCGATGTAAAGATTTCGTAAAAAAATGGCGGATATTTCAAGATAAATGTTTACTTTTGCAGTTGTATTAGAAATTACGTTTAACAATTTAATATTAATTACTATGGGGTTTATCAAAGAGTTTAAGGAGTTTGCCATGAAGGGCAACGTGATGGACATGGCCATTGGTGTAATCATTGGCGGTGCATTTGGAAAGATTGTCAGCTCACTCGTCGACGACGTGCTGATGCCGCTCGTAGGCATGGCAACAGGCAATGTGGACTTCACCAAACTGGCTCTTACCATCGGCGAGGGCGAAGAGGCTGCCGTGCTGAAGTATGGCACATTTATTCAGAACACAGTTGACTTCATCATCGTGGCCTTCTGTATCTTCCTGATGCTGAAGGGCATCAACAAGATGAACAAGAAGAAGGAAGAGCCCGAAGCACCCGCTGCTCCCGCCGGTCCAACCCAGGAGGAACTGCTGTCTGAAATCCGTGACCTTCTGAAGCAGAAGTAAACTTTCTTCTTAGGGAAACAAATTTCTCTTTTCGGGGAAACTAATTACCGTAATTTCCATTTATCTTCAAAATAATGGTAATTACGGTAATTAGTTTCCTTTTTTATTTGAATTTACAGCAATTTGTTTCCGTATAGGTAGTACCACCAATAGGTGTACTCGAAAGCCTCGAAGACGCGGAGGCGGCGCTCGGTGGCGTCGGGATAATCTGCCTCCAATTGGCGCAGGGCGTTCCACTGCTCTTCCATTGCGTCGTTGGCGATGGCTTTGGTTGCGCGGTTGTGCTGATGGTTGTAGAGCACGAGCGCTTCCTGGTAGTGGCGCGGCAGGGGCTGAACGCTGTCCGGCTCATAGTAGGTTGGCAGCGTCTTGACGAAGTCGTCGAGTTTGCGGTCAACCAAGAGGCCGCACAGCACGTAGTCGCCTACGGCCTTGGTGGCCAGCGAGTCGGTCTCCAGCGCGTGGTAGTAGCGCTCTGCCGTTAGTTTGTAGATGGGGCGCCCGCCCAGGTGCTTCCAGATGGTGTCGGCAGGCAGGATGAACAGACTGTTGCGGCTGGGCAGGAAATCGGCAGATGTGCCGGCCAGTTTGTAGGTGAAAAGTTCGTCGCCCAAACGGCCCTTGCGGGCCAGGGCGTGCACGCGCAGCATCGTGAGTTGTGCGTCGGTCTCATCCGACTCTTTGCCCACTTTCAGAGCCTCGTCCACGTCGCCGCGCATCAGCGCCGTCTCTATGTGTGTGCGATAGTGGAACGTGGCGTTTGAGTTGCCAATAGCGGCTACCCCCAGCATCATAGTTGCCATCTGCAAGAGGTTCAGCCAGACGCGGCGTGAGAAGAAGCCGGTGGGCAGTTTGTTGTCGTTGTCGAAAGGCAGCAACTGGCGCGACAGCCATACCGCTCCTGCCCACAGCACCAGCACGATGGGGGCCACCCACCGCCAGGCTCCCAAGGAAAAATGGCTGCCGATGTCGGGATTGATGTCGGAGAGGAAGGCCAGCACCAGCATAGACGGCAGATAAGTGAGGGCATGGGTGCGCCGCGACAGACGGGTGATGGCAAAGATTGACAACTCCAGCAGATAGAGCACCAGCGTGATGAGCAGAGCACCCACGGAGCGGTTGTAGTGGGTCACGCCGCCACTAAGCACGTGCTGCGCCACGGCCAGCACGTCGGCCTGGAAAAAGTAAAGCCAAAGCAGACTGAAAGTCCAGAAGCAGACAGCACACGCCAGAATGGTGGTGAGCATGCTGTTTTTTTTATGCGGGTTATGGTATATCACGTGTTTTGGGTTATTGACGGTGCAAAGGTACGAATAAACTGAAAAAAATCAAAATAATTCACCCAAAAAGCTATGCAAATTGAAAAAAATATACTAAATTTGCAGCGACCATTTGACACCAAATTAATTATATAACTTAAAATACCTCATCACATTATGAAGACCTATCCCAAGATTGGCATACGCCCCACCATCGACGGGCGTCAGGGAGGCATCCGCGAAGGCCTCGAAGAGAAAACTATGGCTCTGGCTATGGCAGTGAAGAACCTGATTGAGAGCAATGTCAGGAACGGCGATGGCTCGCCTGTGGAGTGCGTCATCAGCGACACCACGATAGGCCGCGTCGGGGAGAGTGCCGCCTGCGCCGAGAAGTTCGAGCGCGAGGGTGTCGGTTCGACCATCACCGTCACCTCCTGCTGGTGCTACGGGTCGGAGACCATGGACATGAACCCCCATTATCCCAAGGCCGTGTGGGGATTCAACGGCACGGAGCGTCCGGGCGCCGTCTATCTGGCTGCCGTGCTCGCCGCCCATGCCCAGAAGGGGCTGCCCGCCTTCGGCATCTACGGCCATGACGTGCAGGACTTGGACGACAACACCCTCCCCGCCGATGTGGCCGAGAAACTGCTGCGCTTCGCCCGTGCCGCCCAGGCCGTGGCCACAATGCGCGGCAAGAGTTACCTGTCATTGGGCAATACCTGCATGGGCATTGCCGGCTCAATCGTCAATGCCGACTTCCTCCAGCAGTACCTGGGAATGCGCACGGAATATGTGTCGCTCGTCGAGATTCTGCGCCGCGTGGACTTCGGCATCTTCGACAAGGAGGAATTCCGCCGTGCGATGGTTTGGGTGGAGAAATACTGCAAACCGCAGGAGGGCCACGACTACAACGAAGACCGTCCGCTGTTCGGCGGTGTGCCAATGACCACGTTCAACGGCAAGGGAAAGGGCAAGACCCGCGCCGAGAAAGACGAGGACTGGGCCTTCACCGTGAAGTGCATGATGATTATCCGCGACCTGATGCAGGGCAGCGACCGCCTGCTGGAGATGGGCTATAAGGAGGAGGCCATCGGCCACAACGCCATCGCCGCCGGAGTGCAGGGCCAGCGCCAGTGGACCGACTACAAGCCCAATTTCGACTTCCCGGAGGCGATGATGTGCACCAGCTTCGACTGGAACGGCCCGCGTGAGGCATATACCCTTGCCACCGAGAACGACTTCCTCAACGGCATGTCGATGCTCTTTGGCCATCTGCTCACCAATCGTGGCGTGATGTTCTCCGACATCCGTACCTACTGGAGCCCCGATGCTGTGGAGCGTGTCTCTGGCAAGCGTCCTGAGGGTGCTGCCGCCGGGGGCTTCATACATCTTATTAATAGTGGTGCCACCACCCTCGATGCCACCGGCGCTATGAGCGACAAGGACGGCCAGCCCACCATGAAGCCCTTCTGGGAGATAAAGCAGGCCGATATGGAGGCCTGCCTGAAGGCTACCAGCTGGATGCCTGCCGACCGCGACTACTTCCGTGGTGGCGGCTACTCCAGCCATTTCTTGACAAAAGGCGGTATGCCCATGACCATGCTGCGCCTGAATCTCGTGGCAGGCCTCGGCCCCGTGCTGCAGATTGCCGAGGGCTGGACGGTGGACCTGCCGCAGGATGTGAACGACATCCTGGACCGTCGCACCGACCCCACCTGGCCCACCACCTGGTTTGCCCCGCGCCTCGACCCCTCGAAGGACTGCTTCAAGGATGTCTACTCGGTGATGAACAACTGGGGCGCCAACCACGGAGCCATCTGCTACGGCCACGTCGGTGCTGACCTTATCACCCTGGCCAGCATCCTCCGCATCCCCGTCTGCATGCACAATGTCCCCGATGCCGCCATCTTCCGCCCCGCCGCCTGGAACGCCTTCGGCATGGACAAGGAAGGTTCCGACTACCGCGCCTGCCAGAACTTCGGACCAATATACAAATAAGAATCTGCAATTCGGAACGCACGTGCGTTCCGAATTTTGAACACTGTGTTCAAAATTCGGCAGGAAAGTCAATAATGTAATTGATTGAAAGACAATGATTGATATTAATAATAAAGGTTTTTATGATAAGGCTCGCAAAATTGTGGATCAAGGCAGAGCCTATGCCTATGCGGGTCTGAACAAAGTAATGATTACCACATACTGGCAACTTGGTAAGCATATTGTTGAGGAAGAACAAAATGGCCAGCAGCGGGCGGAATACGGGAAACAACTCATAAAGCATCTGGCCACAGAACTTGTCAAGGATTATGGGAGCAGTTACAACGAAAGGAATCTAAACTATTTTCGGCTTTTCTATCTACAATTCAACGATTTAGAGATTTTGAACACGCGTGTTCAAAATCTTACATGGTCGCATATTAGAAGATTGTTGCGCGTTGAAAACAAAGCTGCACAATTGTGGTATCTATCAGAGGCATCCTCGCAGAACTGGGCTGTAAGGACATTAGATAGGAACATCAACACTCTATATTATGAGAGACTAATAATGTCTCAGCATAAAGATATAGTAGAAGAAGAAATGATACAAAAGACGGCCGAGTTTCAACAGGACAAACTGGAATTTATCAAAAATCCTATTGTGGCAGAATTCTTAGGTCTGTCGCAAAACACTGATTTTATGGAAACAGACTTGGAAAAGGCCATAATATCCAACATACAGAAATTCCTAATGGAGTTAGGTAAAGGATACGCCTTTGTAGAGCGCCAGCAACATATTAGGACTGACGCAAATGATTACTTCATTGACCTCGTTTTCTATAATTATTTGCTCAAATGTTTCGTCTTGATTGACCTCAAAGTCGATAAAATATCATTCCAAGATGTTGGTCAGATGGATATGTACCTGAGAATATATGACAGCTTGAAAAAGCAGCCCGATGACAATCCGACAATTGGCATTGTGTTATGTGCTGAAACAGATAGTGATGTGGCGCGTTTTTCTTCATTGGCAGAGAATCCTCAAATGTATGCAGCCAAATATAAACTGTATTTGCCCACTAAAGAAGAACTTGCCAAAGAGATTGAACGTCAGAAACAGATATTTAGAGGTACCCACCAACTCAAGTAAGAAATAAATAAAATAAATAAAATGAATATACAAGTATGAAAAAGATCTTTGTCCTTCTTTTGGCCATCTTCCTGCCAGTAATGGCCAGTGCATACGACGCATATATTGATGGCATCTATTACTACCTGAATGTTTCAACCAAGGAAGCAACTGTGATGTATGGAAACTCCAGTTTCAATTCGTATTCTGCCAGCACGATCATCATTCCTGAAGCTGTCACTTACAATGGTGAGAACTATAGCGTGACGAGCATAGGAAACTCTGCTTTCAGCTATTGTATTGGCCTGACCTCCGTCACGATCCCCAACAGCGTGACGAGCATAGGAACCCATGCTTTCTATGGTTGCAGCGGCCTGACCTCCGTCACAATTCCCAATAGCGTGACGAGCATAGGAAACTATGCTTTCTCTGGTTGCAGCGGCCTGACCTCCGTCACGATTCCCAACAGCGTGACGAGCATAGGAAACTCTGCTTTCAGCTATTGTAGTGGCCTGACCTCCGTCACGATCCCCAACAGCGTGACGAGCATAGGAAAATATGCTTTCGAAAGATGCAGCAGCCTGACCTCCGTCACAATTCCCAAT
>JAGCZA010000118.1 GCA_017960525.1 Prevotella sp. | reverse complement strand
ATTCTTAGAGTTTTAGCTATGCCTTAGAAAACCCAATAGTAAAGATAGTTCACAACTCAAGGTAGCTTGATTTCTGAAAACGCCAATGTTTATCATACTTTGAGAGTTGTTTCAGCCTGCAAAATGAGCTATAGGTCGAATTTGAGCCACAAGGAGGAGGGAGTCGTATGGCGTACTTTGCAAAAATTGGTAGATGGTGATCTTATCGGCTGAAGTTAGCAATGGTTTCCTTGAAGCTGTCTAAGTCCTCGTGGTGCAGCCAGTGCAGGTCGTGGATGTTACCTTCTTTGTCTATCAGCTTGTAGGTGGGATAGCCGCTGATGCCGACATAGCGCTCAACGGCACTCTGCTGGTCTTCAGGCAGATTGTAGTGCACGCAGTTCTCGCCCGTCAGGTTATACTCCTTGATGACGTTCCGCCACGACTCGTCGCTGCTTCGGTTGGCTAAGTAGAGATACACGATGTCGTAGTCTTTTAGGGCTTCCTTCACCTTCCACGACTCCTTCAGGTTGCGCTTGCAGGGGCTGCACCAGGTGCCCCAGATGTCGAGGTAGACGATACGGCCCTTGTACGGCTCGATGATTTTGCGGAAAATCTTTTCGCCGTCGCTCATACCCTCCACATCCGATGACGGGCGCAAGCTTGCGGCATTGGCGAAATCCTGACTCTCGAGGGCGATGTATTTGTCGTTAATTGTGTTCACGGCAGCAAGGGCAGCGGGCAGCTGCACCTGCTGGCAGAAGAATTCCTTTATGGCGGGGGCCAGCGGCTTGCGCGTCTGGTCGATTTGATTATAGAAATGGCGTGCCAGCGTAATGTCCTTCAGCGTTGGGTCGGCATCTGGAGTGTCGAGCACCTTCTGAATCTTGTAAATCTCGAAGAGCGGTACTTCGTTTTGCAGCACCTTCGCCACGTCTTCGCGCTCCAACAGGGCGTTGCGCTGCATCACATAGTCCTGCTGATTGAACTGCTGTGCCTCCACGGTGTCGATATTGAAGATGTCGTCAGTATTTGTAGCACCGGCATCTACACGCGCCTTGAACTGAGCGGCCAGAAACGCTTTGTAGCCCGTGGCATAGCGGTCCAGCAGGGCCAGTTCGTCATCGGTAACATTCACCTTGCCCTCGTCCCTGTTCTTTCGAAGTACCGACGAGAAGAGACCGTCGCTGACATAGATGGTATATCGTCCGGCGGGGACAGCATAGTCAGCCTGTGACATTTGGTCAATATAGTCGTGCATGAAGGTCGAGAAGGGCCGATGCAGGGTGTAAGGCTTGGGCGCTTTCTTCCACAGTTCGTTGGTGACGAAGTCCATATACTCCTTGGGCAGGTTTTTCTTCAAGTGGTAGCGGGCCTGCATCATCGACTCGCCCTGTCCCGTCAGGCAACAACCCTTGATGTAGTCGATGTAGCGTTGCGAGAGGTTGGGGCGCAGGGCGATGTGCTTCTCCAGTTCTGCCCTAATGGCGTTGCAGATGCTGTCCATCTGTGCCTTGAACTGCATAGCGTCCTGATGTTCCTCGACACGTGCATAGTTCCATTTGTCAGGATAGGCCAGCAGTTCGTTCTGCATCCGCACGTCATCGCCCATCATCAGCTTCTGCCCCGTTTTGAAGTCGTTGAGGAAGAAGTAGGTCTTGCCAGGTTCAAAGACAGCATCCGCCGACGAGCGGCCCAGGTCGAGGTATGCCTGTGTGGAGTTGATGACGGGGAAACGGAGGGTGAAGCGGCCCAGCGAGTCCATTGTGGCATAAAACTTCTGCTGGTCGGCCATAACCAGGTTCACTACGCTGACCTCAAACTCACGGCCCTGTTTCCACGCCTGTTCGGGCATATCCTTCAGCCAGCCGATGAGAGTCACGCTGTCGGTTGTGTTGTAGCCATTGTCGACAAAGCCCTTTCGCAGATCTTTCGTGGGGTAGGCGGGTAGGGTGGCGGTGGTAATGGGGTTGCACACGATGAGCTTCTCGTTGCCAATGGTGATGCTGCGTTGGCCCTTCTTCATTTTACCCACTTTGATGGTCGTGCCATCGTTGAGGGTCAGCCCGTATGTGTCTTTCTTTTCCGTCTGGTTGGCAATGTCGTATACCTGATTGTTGTAGATGACGTGTTGCTGTGTGATGCCGATGAGCCAGTCGCCCGTTTTGACATTGCGCCAGTAGGTGTCGGTGATACCCTCCGGCTGATTGTCGGTGTTGCGAATGTTCATATACATCCAGCCTCCCGGCTCCAGCACATTCAGCACTTTCGCGTCCTGTGGCACAGGCTCGAAGACCAGCGTGAAGTCAAAGGCATCTGTTGTCAGGGTATATCTGTTGTCAAGTCCTATCTCGGTGGCATTCTTGATGGGATATTGCTTGCCGTCGGCCTCAAGGATGGTGCTCTTGGCTATGCTTATCCACGACCCTTTACGATGGTTGATACGCAGTTCCACTTCCGTGCGGTCGGCGTACATACCAACTTTTGTGACCTCGCTCCAAGCTACATTGGTATAGCCTACAACCACATTGTTCCAAATGGTTTCCTGTGCAACTGCCGTAATTACGGCGAGTACCAGCACAATGGTTGATAATAGTTTCTTCATATTTGATGGTGAGTTAAGTTTACCGCTTGTCGCTGGTTTTCAGTCTGACCAGTTCAATCTTTGTGGCGCTGCTTTTGATGATTTTGAAGTCCAATGAACCGATAGTGACCACCTCGTTGAGTTTGGGGAAACTCTGGTAATAGTGCAGGATGAGGCCGCCCACGGTCTTGTAGTCGTCGCTTTCGGGCAGACTGAGGTCGAACTGTTCGTTCACCTTCTCTATTTCCAGCCTGGCCGAGAGGAGGTATTCGCCGTCGTCAAGCCGTTTGGCCACATAATTGGTGGAGTCGTGTTCGTCTTCGATGTCGCCGAAAATCTCTTCCACGATGTCCTCCAGTGCCACCAGTCCGCTGGTGCCCCCGAACTCGTCGACGACGACGGCCAGCGACCTTTTCTGTTGCATCAACTGTCGCATCAGTTTTGATGCGAGCATGGTCTCCGGCACGAAGGCGATGGGGCGGATGAGCCTTGGATTACAAATACCCTCCAACGAGTCGAGGTGGAACATTTCCGAAGAGTGGATGTAACCCGTGATGTGGTCGATGTCGTCGTGGTAGACCACAATCTTCGAGTGTCCGCTCTCAATGAACTTCTGTTTCAGTTCGTCGATGGTTGCTGTGTCTTCTATGGCGTCGATTTCTGTGCGGGGCACCATGCAGTCGCGCACCTTTGTGTCGCCAAAGTCGAGCGCGTTTTGGAAGATGCGCACCTCCTCCTCGATGTCGTCCTCGTTGCGGGCGTTGTCAATGCTCGACTGCACCAGGTAGTCCAGGTCCACCTTTGTAAACTCCCTTTCGTCGCTCACTTTGTCCATGTGTATGCCCAGCAGTCGGAGCAGTCCTTTCGAGAGCAGGGTGGCAAAGCGTGAGATGGGGTAGAGCACCACATAGCAGATATAGGCCGGCAGTGCAAAGGCGTTGAGCATGGCGTTGGGGTTGCTCTTGAAGATGGTTTTCGGCAGGAACTCGCCAGTAAATAGCACCACCAGCGTGGAGAGCAGCGTGTCGGCAGTCATTCGCGTGGCTGCGTCGAAACTGTGGAAGAGTGTGGCGTCGAAGATTTTGGCGAAGAGGATACCGTAGACCACGAGAGCGATGTTGTTGCCCACGAGCATGGTCGACACGAAGTTGTTGGGGTGGCGGTAGAAAAGTGCGATGGCCCGCTGCGTAGGGCCGTTTTTCTCTCTCGACACCTCGGCCAGCAGGCGGTTGCTGCTCACGAAGGCAATCTCCATGCCTGAGAAGAAGGCCGAGAAAAGCATCGAGACGATGAGACAGACGATGAGTGTGGTCATGGCGTGGCTGGTTTTGGGTTTGCGTTGTCGCCTTGTTCCTGTGTGTCGGCAGGGGCTTCCACGGGTTCTGGGTCGAAGTCGCTGGCTATGAACGAGCCTTTCGAATTGCTCACTAGATAGTGTTCCATCTGTTCGTCGCTACGGAAATAGGTGCCCTCTAAAGTGCGTTCAGGTGTGACGATGCGCGAGAAGACATTTGAATAGAATTCGTGGCGCAGACCGTCCCAGAACAGTTCCTCGCTGGTGTAGATAAGTCCGTTCACGTTGCGAATGTTCACTCTTCCGCGCAGTTTCCACAGTCTTTGCTGGTCGAAGTACCAGGCCGTGTCGGCCTGGATGTACGCCTGGACGTGGAACTGTTCGTCGAACTGTTCGAAGAAGATGCCCTTCATGAACTCCCATCGCGAAGGCTGCTTGACGGTGTTCACGTTCCACTCTTCGGTGACGATGCGATACTTGATGACGCCGGAGTCGGAGATGAGCGTGTTCACACCGTAGCTGCACATCATAGCCGCCGAGTCTTTGGGGTTGACGGCGGGCGCGGTGTGCTCTGTTGCCTCGGTGCAGGAAGTGCTGAGTGAGACGTAGAAAGCGACCAGTGCCAGCGGCACCATCACGCGCAGGATGTGTTTCATTTTCTTAGTCAATCTTCCACTTGGCAAACCACCGCTCGTTGAACGTGAGGCCGATGTTGATGCGGAATGTGTTCTCGGTGATGAGTCCTGGGGCGGATGCGTGAGTCCACTGTGCACTGATGTTCAGCACGGGACGCATATTGCCTCGGCTGTTCCAACCGTTCTGCAAGGGCAGGCCCAAACCGGCGCTGAGGCTCAGTTCCTTGGGGCCGTCGCTGCCATTGATGCGGCAGTATGGGGTGGAGAAGCCTGCTCCCATCCTGTAGTGCACGCGGTTGAAGTATTTCTGGCTCATAGGTGCTGGCACATAGTCCATACCGGCGTTCACCTTGTAGCGGTCCTTCAGCAGTCCGCTGGTTGGGGCGTAGGTGCCTCTGGCTTCATCGTATGCAGGGAAATCGAGTGAACCCCATTTCTGTAGGGTCACGTCGGTCTCCACAATCAGTTTTTCACTATGGTTCCATGCCGCTCCAACGCCGTAGGTCATAGGTGTAGCCAGCGGGTTTGAGGCCACCATGACGGTGGTGTCGCATGTGGAGGTGAGTGAGTTGATGTTCAGTATGCTGCACTTGGCGTCGGCTCCCAGTTTGTGGCCGATGCCTATGGTGGCACCAAGCGTCAGGTTGTCTTGGTTTGTCATTTTCTGTTGCCATTGTGCGCCCACTTCCACGCTGTAGTTGTTGATGTTGGCCGAATAGGTCTTTGCCAGCGAGTTGATGACGCTGTTGTTGCCGTTGCTGCTGATGACGCTCTTCGAGTAGGTGCCCCATATATATCCCACGTTTACGCCGAGCGACAGCTGTGGCACGATACGCCATCCCGCTCCCACAAACAACTGGTGGAGTCCGCCAGAACCTGAGTAGGTTTCAGTCACGGAGTTGCCTGCGATGTCGAGCAGCGAGGTGGAACTGTGGTCGTATCCAATATTGGAGTAGGGCAGTATGCCGAAGCCGATGCCAACGTTGCGCATCAGGCGGAAACTGCCCACGGCATATTCAAAACTGGCGTTTTTGGAGTTGACGCTGGCGGAGCCTTCCTTGAAGTGTGTAATCTGTCCGGAAAGCCCCACGTCGAAGAGGAACGTGAGCGAGTCAATGGCAGAGAAGGAGGCGGGGTTGAGCGTGTTCACGATGTTGCCCTTGCGCAGTGCGAGGCCTACGCCGTTCATGCCTCTGTTGAATCCCTGCGACTGGTCGCTGAGCACGCCGAGTCCGTACTGGCTGTAGGGTGAGCGTGTGGCGCCTTGGGCCAGCGATGCCATTGCGATGGCTATGGCCATCAGGCTGCATAATATCCTTTTGTTCATATCAAGAGTCTCTTACGGCGTGCAAAATTATAAAAAAAGAACGAACTTTCGGCACTTGTGGTGGAAAAAAGCGTGTTATTTGGCATCGTTAAACAAAATGAAAACATTTTTATGATAATAGGCCCAAAAGTTAGGACGAACCAAACTCATAGTTAGGACGAACCAAACTCATAGTTAGGACGAACCAAACTCCTGGTTTGGACGAACCAAACTTTTTCACTACTTGGGCACCTCGACCTTCTCGATGAGGCGGCTGACGGCGCGGAGTGGGGTGATGCCCTCCATTTCGGCCTCTGCGGTGAGTATGAGGCGGTGGTGGAGTATGGCGGGAGCCACCTGTCGCACATCGTCGGGAGTGATGAAGTCACGGCCTTGCAGCAGGGCGTATGCCTTGGATGCCTGGAGCAGGGCGACGGATGCGCGTGGCGATGCGCCGAGGAAGACGGCTTTGCTCTGGCGCGTCTGCTGGATGACGGCGGCGATATAGTGGAGCAGGGTGGGGTCGACGAACACTTCGCCAAGCATTTGGCGCAGTTGCAGGAGTTCGTCTTTGGTAATTATGGGCTGGATGTCGTCGAGGGCAGTCAGGCGGGCGTTCTGGTGATGGCGCTCCAGGATGGCCACCTCTTCGTCGAGCGTCGGGTAGCCCATTGTGATTTTCATCATAAAACGGTCGGTCTGCGCCTCTGGCAGTTTGTAGGTGCCCTCCTGTTCGACGGGGTTTTGTGTGGCCAGTATGGTGTAAAATGGGCCCATCGTGTGAGTTACGCCGTCGATGGTGACCTGGCGCTCCTCCATCACCTCGAAAAGGGCGGCCTGCGTCTTGGCGGGAGCGCGGTTGATTTCGTCAACGAGGACGATGTCGGCAAAGACGGGGCCTGCGTGGAAGTCGAAATCAGAAGTCTTCATATTGAAAACGTTGGTGCCCAGCACGTCGCTCGGCATCAGGTCGGGGGTGAATTGCACGCGGCTGAAACGGGCGTCGATGAGTTTGGACAGCAGTCGGGCGAGCAGCGTCTTGGCCACGCCGGGCACGCCCTCGATGAGCACGTGACCGCCAGCGAGGACTGCGGTGAGCAGCAGGTCGACGTTTTCCTGCTGTCCAACAATGACTTGTGAGATTTGCTGGCGCAACTGTTCGATGCGCTCGGCAAAAAGAGTGAGGTCGGTTCTTGGAGTTTCCATATAAGTGATAAGTGATAAGTGAAAAGTTATAAGATCAGACTGTCCAGTTCGTAGATGAAAGTTTTCAATTCAGCGTCGCTGACAGCATAGTTGCCGCTGGCTGCTTGGCGGATGTTGCGCAACAGGAGCCGCAGTTCCTCGGTGTCTCGGCCTGTCTGGGATGCAAGTTGGCCGATGGATTCATTGTCAGAAGTAATGTCTATGCCCGTCTGGCGCCGCAGTTCGTCGATGGTGAAGGCAAGTTTTTTGGCGAGCAGTCCGGCATTGTCGTGCTGCTGCCAGTAAAGCGTACCTACGAGCCGGACAAACTCCAGGTTGCCGTTTTGCGGCTTGGTGACGACGGGAATAACGCGCTGTCGACGGCGGGCGGTCACAAAGCAGAAGAGCACGACGGCAAGCATTGACAGATAGAGTGCCCATCGTAGTGGAGGCTCTTGCAGCAGTACGTAGAAGGGCGATTGCTGCTCGGTGGCCGTGATTTTCATATAACTCTCGGTGCGGATGACGGGGCGGTCTTTCAAGCGGTTCATCAACCAAGCGATAAACTGATGACCGTTGCCGCTCACCATCATATAGTTGGTGAGCAGGAGAGGGGAGGATACCAGAATTAACTCACCCTTGCCGATAGAGAAGGATACGGCCACGGCAGGGCGTGTGTGAACTTTAGGGGCGACCGTGTCTTCTTGGACAGTTATGTGTCCTTTGATTTTTGAGGGGTTGGCGAATGTTGCCAGCACTTTGCAGGACACGCTGTCGGGGATTTCCAGTGTGCGCTCTATCAATTGTTTGTAGACAGGCACACCACAGAGGGTGTTGCTTTTCCAGAACAAGAGTCCTTTCTCGGGCTTCTTGCCTGCAATCTCGACCACATTGAACAATTGTTGGTAGTTATAGTCGATGCCCAGCGTGTCAGTCCAGTGGTAGAGGTCGGAGGTGGCCACTAACATCGTGTTGCCTCGGTTGGCCAGGTCGAGCACTTTCTTTATCTGTGCGTCAATGTCCTCCTCAGTGATGATAATCACGGCCTTAGGCGTGGTGAAGACACTGTCCTTCTCCATCTGCCACAATGTCCGCCGTTCCACAGTATAGCCGTTTGGCATCGATGCCTTGAGCACGCTGTCGAAGACCAGGCAGCCAAAGGGTTGCGGGTCGCTGTGGGCAAAGGTGGGTACCCACTGGAACTTGCGTGGCATCTGGTATTCCAGCACGAAAAACAAGGCGAGGAGCGCGATGATGCCGAGAATGAATTTGGTTCGGTTGCTCATACCTCACCTCCTTTCCCGACAATGGTCTGATGCAACTCTTTCATTTCGTGAAAGAATGCCTCGTCGGCTTCAAAGTTGCCGTATCTCACACGGATGAACCGTTTCGACAACTCGGCAAACGCAGGCAGACTATACTGGCGCATATACTGCGTGGGTGTCTTCGACGGCTGCCAATCTATCTTGCCAGTATCGCTCAGGTGTTTCAGTGTCTTTAAGTAGACCAGTCGGACGGCCTGACGGTAATTCTTCTGACTCAGTGCTTCGCGTATGTCTCCGTCGAAGTCCACACCGTAGATGGTGTCCTGCTCCAGTTCGTAGTCCAGGGCCTCATTGTCAGCGTTGCGCAGAAACAGTTTCGGATTCTTCTTCCAGATGAACCAGACTGCTGCGAGTACTAGGAGCACGCCAAGAATGATGAGCGTGTAGTAAACCAGTTTGTTGTCCAATAAGACGTCGAAAGTCTTGGCAATCCAATCTTGGATGACCGTTGAGAGCCACTCCAGGAAATTCTGACTTCCGCCCACGAGTTCGCGGTCGTAGTCAAAACGCGGGTCGTGCTGAAACACGGCCAACTGAGCACTGTCAATCTGAAGCGAATCTTTCAAAGTGAAGAGTTGAGAGTTGAGAGGTGAGAGGTGAAACGTGAAAAGCGGTTAGAATTTGTCCAGTTCGTCGAACTTCTCTATTTTCTGCGCCACGCCGACGCCGTCAATCTTGTCGGCAGCGTGACCGTACTGTATGGTGAGGCCAACCACCGAGATGACGCTTGCAATCAGCATACCAAGGCACTGCAGCACACAGGTGATGTACTCGGCGAAGGTATAGAGAAAACTGTTGACAAACGAGCCGTCCAGGTCATTCGACAGAGTGAAGACCATCTTGATGATGTAAAGCACGTACCACGGTCCCATTGTAACGGTCTCGATGACGCTGGCTATGATGCCGATGACGAACGACACGGCGAAGATGCCGCCCCAAGTGGGGAAGCCCAGGTGGAATGCCTTTTGGAAGGCACCAATGACTGTGATATTGTCCTCTATCATATAGATGGGTGTGACGAGCATCAACGGCAGGGTGATAGCGATAAGGCAGATGCCGAGGAGCAAGGCGGTGATTATGCCTACTGCTATGTGGAGCATCGACATCAGTACAATCAGTCCACCTATGACCAAAACCGCCACGATGCCTATACCCATACTGACAAGCATAAGCACGCAGACCCTACGGAAATAATACATCAGTTCGGGCTTCAGTTCGTCGGCGGTCAGCAGTTTCAGCCTGTCATCGCGCTGGCGGTAGAGGCGCACAATAGCGAAAACGAGGGCCAAGAGCAGCGAATAGACAATCAGGTAGATTACAAACGTCAGGCCCATGAATATCAGCATTTTCACAAGTTCTGCATTGTCGGCTACGCCGCCTATCCGTTCTGCGGCCAGGATAAAATTCATATAGCCGCTATAAAAGTGGTTCATGAAGAAGCCCAGCACAATGCTGCAAGGCAGCATCAGATAGATGAAATACTTCAGCATAGGCTTCCACGTCTCGCGCAGGAAGTCGAAGGTGTCTGTCAGTTTCTCGCTGAACGTGCGAGTCTTGTAAAGTTCAATCTTTGGTTTTATGAATTCCATGTCTTCTATAAGGTAAAATGATGAAATAATAGACTATGAAAGAGGCCGAAAGCAGGATAATGGCAAGCCGGAGGGCGTCGGGCCACTCTGTGTGCCTTGTCATAAAACTTTCGATGAAGCCGGCCATGCAGAACAGGGGTACTGTGCCGATGACAATTTTCAGCCCGCGCTTGGCTCCCATCTGGAACGAGCGCAGACGGCTGTAGGTGCCAGGGAACAGCCAACTGTTGCCCATCGCAATGCCCGCCGCGCCAGCCACGATGATAGACGAAATCTCGATGGTACCGTGTAGCCAGATGGTCAGCGACGACTCCCACAGCAGGTCGTGCTGGGCAAAGAATGTCTGGAACGCACCAACCATTATGCCGTTGCGCAGGAGTTGGAAGCCCGTGCCGAAACTGGTGAACAAGCCCATAACGAATACCAGGAACGACACGTAGATGTTGTTGAGGGTAATCATACCGAACATCATGTCTTCGGGCGAACTGGCATAGACATCCATAGGCTTGCCGGCGGCGATGTTGTCGAGCGTCATCTCGACGTAGACATCGCCCATGACGAAACGGCAGAAATCGGTGTCAATCCATTGCGAAACCATGCCCACGAGCGCACTCAGCACGAAGATGATGGCCGACGTGCGCAGTTCGCCACGCGCCTCCCACATGGTCTTGGGCACCTCCTGTGTCCAGAATGTCAGCAGGCGTGTCCATCGCTCGCGCTTGTTGCGATAGATTTCGTTGTGCAGGGCGGAGGCCAGATTGTTCAGGTAGAGCGTGATGCGTGAGTTGGGGAAATGGGTCTGCGAGAAGGCCAGGTCGCTGGTCACGTCGATATAGGCCTCCGCGATTTCGTCAGGGGTGCTGATACGGGGACTTTCGGCCACGTCTTCATAGCCGCGCCATTTCTCCATATTCTGACGGATGAACGTCACTTCCTTCATCGCTCTCTCTCAGTAGTTCAGAGCATTCCCTTGGTGGAGGGCAACTCGTAGTGGTACACATCGCGGCGCACGGCGGCACGCAGGGCACGGGCCAGGGCCTTGAAGATGGCTTCGGCCTTATGGTGCTCGTTGTCGCCTTCTGCTTCTATATAAAGGTTCATACGGGCCGCGTCGCTCAGGCTCTTGAAAAAGTGGAAGAACATCTCCGTAGGCACGTCGCCCACGTATTCGCGGTGGAACTCCGTGTGCCACACCAGCCAGGGACGGCCCCCGAAGTCGAGGCACACGTGGGCGTGGCAGTCGTCCATTGGCAGCGAGAATCCGTAGCGCTCAATGCCGCGTTTCGACCCCAAGGCCTTCAACAGACATTCGCCCAGGGCGAGGGCGGTGTCTTCGATGGTGTGATGCTCGTCCACGTTGAGGTCGCCCTTGGTGTGGATGAGCAGGTCCATCTGTCCGTGGCGGGCAATCTGTTCCAACATATGGTCGAAGAATCCTAGCCCCGTCTGTATGTCAGCCTCGCCGTTGCCGTCCAGCGTCAGGCGCACGTGAATGTCGGTCTCCTTGGTGGTGCGCTGCACTTCGGCTGTGCGCTCACCGGCGAAGATGGTTTCAGCGGCCTGCTGCCACGTCACGCCTTCGTCCAGGATGACGGCCTTGCAGCCGATGTTCTGGGCAAATAGACGGTCGGTCTCACGGTCGCCAATGACGTAACTGCCTACAATATCGTAGTCGGGATTGTCCAGATATTTGGCCACCAGCCCTGTCTGTGGTTTGCGGGTAGGCGCATTGTCTTCAGGGAAATGGCGGTCGACGAGGATGTCGTCGAAAGTGATGCCTTCGCCCCGCAGACTATCTAATATAAAGTTGTGGGCGGGCCAGAAGGTGTCTTCTGGAAACGAGGGCGTGCCCAGGCCGTCCTGATTGCTCACCATCACAAAGAGGAAGTCGGTCTTTTCGCGCAGGAAAGCCAGCCAGCGGAACACGCCAGGCTTGAAGCGGATTTTCTCCAAGGCGTCCACTTGCTCGTCGTGCGGCTCTTCCACCAGCGTTCCGTCACGGTCGATAAACAGTATTCTTTTCATAGACACAATCTTCAATGGTCAATGTTCAATGTCAATCTTCACTCTCTCCGCCTCTTGCTGCTCAATGGAGCCGTAGGCATAGTAGATGGGGAAAAGCGACGACAGATGGACGTAGGCTTGAATGAAGCCCGCGATTGCAAACACAAAGTAGGTCAGTGGCACAATGTGCTCCGGCAGCCCCAGCGGGTCGCCTATGGCCATTCCGGCGTAAGCCTTCATATTGGCCACGCCCATAATGACGGCGGGCAGTTCGCACACCACCGAGAGCAGGCCGGTGATGATGCCCGTCACCAGCACCGTGGCGAAAAGCAGCCCCCAGTGGCGCAGGCCGGTCACGTAGCCTTTAACGGGCGGTCTCCATTGGAACTTCTTGTCAAGCAGTGAGCGCATCACTGTGTAGCAGAGAGGCAGCAGCAATGCCAGAGTAAGGATAATGAGCACGGCCAGCACAGCCAGTGAGGCTATCGACTTCCACACGTTGCCCACCACGCCCAGGCTGAGAATGGCATAGACCACCCCCGTGAACACTAAACCGATGATGGCTGACAGTACCACCATCCAGAGCTCGTTCATCAACAGGCGACCGAACCACGGCAGGCACAGTCGGCCATACCAGTGTTGTGGTCGGCTGATGGTATCGCTGGTCTTGTGCTCGTTGAAAGCCCTGAGTGCCTGTGCGGCCAGGAGGAGGGCTGCCAACGAGAAGAGCAGCGTGGTGACGGTGTAGAGCGCCATCGTTTTTGTCACGAGCGCGCTGTCGTTCAGGCCAAAGGTGGTCATCGTGACCTGCATTGGCATCACATTGTTCACCACGTAGCCCATCATCAGCGCAAAGGTCAGGCCATAGACCACGGCCACAATCCACGACGAGCGGAACAATGGGCGGAAACAGCCCAGATAGAGACGGTAGCCGTCGCTCACAACGGCGGCCAGGCTGCGGGGTCGCAGCAACTTCAGTTCAGAGTCTTTTTCCATAATCAGCCGCAAAGGTACGGCTTTTTTGGCAGTTAAAGGCGCAAAAGATGAAAATATGTTGCCCTTTAACTCCCTTTAACGCCCAGCCTCGCCTCTAACTCCTCCAAAATATATACCTTTGCACTCACATTGCTGTGAAAAAGCGTCGATTATGAAGATTTTGAAATGGGGATTCATTGGCTGTGGCGAGGTCTGCGAGAAGAAGAGCGGGCCGGCCTTCAGCGAGGTGGAAGGGTCGCAGGTGGTGGCTGTGATGAGCCGCACGATGGAGCGGGCGCGCAGTTATGCAGAGCGGCACGGCATTGCCCAGTGCTACACTGATGCGCAGGAACTCATCGACAACCCCGAGGTGAACGCTATCTACGTGGCCACGCCACCCTCCAGCCACGCCACTTTCGCTATGATGGCTATGAAGGCGGGGAAGCCTGTCTATGTGGAGAAACCGCTGGCGGCCAGTTACGAGGATTGTGCACGTATCAACTATGTGTCGGAGAAGACGGGCGTGCCTTGCTTCGTGGCCTACTACCGTCGCTATCTGCCTTATTTCCAGCGCGTCAAGCAGATTGTGCAGCAGGGCACCATCGGCAAGGTGGTGAACGTGCAGGTTCGCTTTGCCTGGCCGCCAAGGGAACTGGACTATGCCCATCCGGAGAATCTGCCCTGGCGCTTGCAGCCGGACATTGCAGGCGGCGGCTATTTCTACGATTTGGCACCACACCAACTGGATTTGCTGCAAGATATGTTTGGCATTATCCTTGAGGCACGTGGTATCTGCGCCAACCGAGGCGGACTTTATAGTGCCGAGGACTCCGTGAGCGCCGTATTTCAGTTTGAGAACGGCTTGCCAGGCAGCGGTTCGTGGAGTTTCGTCGCCCACGAGTCGGCCAGAATCGACCGAATTCTGATTATCGGCCAGCAGGGGTCGCTCAGTTTCTCTGTGTTCGACTATGCGCCCATCGAGGTGCATACCAGCCAGGGCACTGAGACGTTGGTGGTGGAAAACCCGCGCTATGTGCAATTCCCCATCATCAAGAGTGTTTGCGAACATCTGCAAGGCCGAGGCATCTGTACCTGTACCAGCGTTTCGGCAACGCCTGTAAACTGGGCGCTCGACCGCATACTTGGGAAAATATGAAGCGAGAGGTGAAACTGGCATCGATTATTGCATTGCTCTTGTCTGCCCTTGTGGGCCGTGCCCAAGAGAGAAATGACACCACGACAATAGAGCGCAGTCCTATTCTTGTTGACAGCGTGCCTGTCGACACGGTGGTCTCTGCCCCTCGCAAACTGGGCGTAGTGAGGCGCACGGTGAGAGGCTTCGACCGGCTGAACGATGACTACATCGAGCAGCAGCACTATGTGTGTACCGTCATGCTGCAGGCCACCCATTCCTACGACAACTACAGTCTCAGTTCGGCAGGAGACGACAGGCAGAAGGTGACTTTTTCGCCCGACTCCAAACTGAAGGTGGGACCCTATGTCGGATGGAAATGGTTCTTTGCCGGCTATACTTTCGAGTTGGGAAATATCGGCTTCGGCAATCTCAAGCAGCAGTTCGACCTGAGCATCTACAGTTCGCAGATAGGACTTGACATTTTCTACAGACGAACCGGCAACGACTATAAACTGCGCAACGCCCATTTTGGCAGCGATGTCGACACCAAACTGCTGGAGGGCGTCTCGTTTGATGGACTGAAGGCAGGCATCACCGGCTTCAACATCTATTATATCTTCAACCACGGGCGCTTTTCCTATCCGGCTGCTTTCGCACAGAGCACTATCCAGAAAATCAGTTGCGGCACGTGGATGGCAGGCATTGGCTACACCCGAAACTCCATTGACCTGGACTATGACCGGCTGCAGCAACTGATTGATGAGAAACTGGGCCAGCAGACAGTGCAGTTGGACAGCGGCTTGATGTTCAACAGCGTGAAGTACTACGACTTCAGTCTCTCGGCTGGCTATGGCTACAATTGGGTCTTCGCCAAAAACTGTCTCTTCGGCGTCTGTATGCAGGCTGCGCTGGCCCACAAGCGAAGCAGCGGAATCGTGACCGCCGCCGAGGATATGAACTTCAGTTTCAGAAACATCAACATCGACGGCATCGGACGTTTCGGACTTGTCTATAATAATATGAAGTGGTATGCAGGTGCCAGCGTCATCCTACATACGTACAACTATCGCAAGTCGCGCTTCTCGACCAACAACACTTTCGGCTCGCTCAACATCTATGCAGGCTACAATTTTCTGCTGAAAAAGAAATACAGAAAGCAGGAATGAGATTGCTGCAAAGTGGGCAAATGGTGGCATCAAATGTACACGTTGCCAGGAGCAAAAGTTTAATCTGCGACAATGAACGTTAAATCAACGACAATGAACGTTAAATCAGCGACATTGAATGATAAAACAATGTCATTGATTTAACTTTTTTGCAAGTGACAGTATCCTTGATTAAAAAAGAGGGGATATCCATTCGGAAATCAGGTTCCAGATGGTGACCAAGGCGGCAAGGGCCGCTATCACGATGAACATAATGTTGGTAATGCGCGTGTAGGTAAGCGCTAAGAAATGGGCTGTCAGCGGACTGGCAAAGACGATGGCGAGGCGGATGAGCGGGTCGAAATGGCTGGGCTGAAGGACGACGAGGAGAAGAAAGACTGACGACATCCAGGTGAAGAAGCCATAGAGCAGACGGATGCGGATTTTGTCCTCGTAACTGTGGTGCCAGAAACTGACGATGCCAATCGCCGTGAGGACGACCATCAGTGCGTAGGCCACCCACAGGCCTGGGGCGATGGAACTGTAGTCGGAGGGTACTTGAAAGGTGGCCAATTGGCTGAAATGGTCGGCCAGCAGGCTGATGTCGCGCTGGAAGATGAGCCACGGGCTGGCCAGCCAGTAGGGGAGGGTGGTGCCAAGCAGCGAGGCAAAGAAACTGCGCCACGAGAGCGACTGCAATTGCGTGGCCATCAGCAGCCACAGCAATGGGAGCAGCAAGAGCATCTGGACGAAGGTAATGCTGGCCAGGCCCACGAAAAGGAACGCATAAAACACGCGGCCAGGCGAACTTTTGTCCTGATAGGTGCTCAGGAGCAATAGCGTGGAGATGATGACGAAGACCTGGGTGAGCGCGCTGGAAAGAGAACCGAACAGAGGGCTTATGGTGCACATAAGTGTCATAAATGAGACAGACACCATGCGGCTGCGTATGCGCAGGAGGGCGTTGCTGTTGCTCATTTCCACCATCAGGTAAACAGCCAGCACAAAACAGGCCAGTTGCAACCACAATGGATGGATGAACAAGCCCGCTGCCATCCATACGCACAAGGCGCCGACGGCAGTCACGGGCAGCGAAAGCCCGCTCTCAGCAACTCTGTTCTGAAGTCTTTTCAATGTTCAACGTTCAATGGTCAATGGTCAATGGTCAATGGTCAATAATCAAAGGTCTGACCCTATGTCGCGGCGGAAATAACGGCCTTGGAACTCTATCTTCTGGGCCTCGGTAAACGACTTGCGCAGGGCTTCCTCCTTGGTGGCGCCGTAACTGCTCACGGCGATGACACGACCGCCGGCAGTAACAATCTGGTCTGCTGTGGAGCCGAAAGCGGTTCCTGCGTGAAAAACGATGCTCCCTTCGACTTTGTCGATGCCGCTGATGGCAAAGCCTTTTTGGTAGGCCTGCGGATAGCCGCCACTGACGAGCATCACGCAGACGGCGGAACGCTCGTCGAAAGCGATGGCGCGGCGGTCCAGGTCTCCCTGGGCTACACCTTCGAGTAAATCCACCAGGTCGCTCTTCAGGCGGAGCATCACCGTCTCAGTCTCAGGGTCGCCCATGCGGCAGTTGTATTCTATCACCATCGGGTCGCCGCCAACGTTAATCAGACCGAAGAAGATGAAGCCTTTGTAGTCAATATTTTCTTCTTTGAGGCCGTTCACGGTAGGGCGGATGATGCGCTCTTCCACCTTCTGCATCCATTCCTTTGTGGCAAACGGTACGGGCGATACCGACCCCATGCCTCCAGTATTCAGGCCCGTATCGCCTTCGCCTATGCGCTTGTAGTCCTTGGCCTCCGGCAGAATCTTGTAGTGTTCGCCGTCGGTGAGCACGAAGACGCTGCACTCAATGCCGCTGAGAAACTCTTCGATGACCACTCTCGACGAGGCATTGCCAAACATACCGCCGAGCATCTCCTTCAGTTCCTTCTTCGCTTCTTCCAGCGTGGGCACTATCAGCACGCCCTTGCCGGCGCACAGGCCGTCGGCCTTGAGCACGTAGGGGGCGGTGAGGGTCTCCAGAAAGGCCAGACCTTCCTCCAGGTGCTTGCCGTCGAAGGTCTGGTAGCGGGCCGTGGGAATGTGGTGGCGCTGCATGAAACCTTTGGCAAAGTCTTTTGAGCCTTCGAGCACGGCACCCTCCTTCGACGGACCGATGACGGGCACACGGCTCGTGCGCGGGTCAGCCTTCAGATCGTCGTAGATGCCCTTCACCAGCGGGTCTTCAGGGCCTACAACCACCATGTCAATCCCCTTTTCAGCCACAAACTGCTTGAGGGCCTCAAAGTCATCGGCCTTGATGGCCACGTTCTCGCCACATTGCGCCGTGCCGGCATTGCCTGGGGCCACGTACAGTTTCTCCACTCGCTCGCTCTGCGCTATCTTCCATGCCAAGGCGTGCTCACGTCCGCCGCTGCCTAACAATAGTATTTTCATATCAGTTCTTAATTACACATTATTTTTTCTTTTCGCCTGCAAAGTTACGGAAAAAGGTGGACTTGGAAAAGCAAATACTAAAAAAAAAGTAAAAAAATTTGGCTGTATGAAAAATATGTAGTACCTTTGCAGCCGCAAAACAAGTTCAGGGTGCCTTGGATGAGTGGCTTAGTCAACGGTCTGCAAAACCGTCTACGGCGGTTCGAATCCGCCAGGCACCTCAAAAGTGGAGAATCGGAAGTCTTTGGGATAAGGGGCTTTCGATTCTTTGTCATAATAAGATGTTGCTAATCTTTTAAACAATAGTATGATGAACATAGGAGAAAAAGTGCCCGAAATACTGGGCAAGGACGAGGAAGGGCGTGAGATTCGCCTGAGTGACTACAAAGGAAAGAAACTGGTGCTCTACTTCTATCCAAAAGACCTCACCAGCGGGTGTACTGCCGAGGCGTGCAGTTTCCGCGACCATCGTGAGCAACTGGCGCAGGCTGGTATGGAGGTGGTTGGTGTGAGCGTGGACGACGCGAAGCAGCACCTGAAGTTCAAGGAGAAGCACAGCCTCAACTTCCCTCTGATTGCCGACGTGGACCATCAGTTGGTGGAGCAGTTTGGCGTGTGGCAGGAGAAGTCGATGTATGGTCGCAAGTATATGGGCACCGTGCGCACCACTTTTATTATAGGCGAAGACGGCACTTTGGAGCAAATCATCGGCCCCAAGCAAATCAAGACCAAGATTCACGCAGAGCAGATACTGGAAAAGGATGGAGTTGCGTAGACGACTGGGGCTGGAACTGGCTCGCCGATTGAACAACAACCTGAAGCGTGAGCATCCGCTGCGCCAACTGTTCTGGGAGTGCACGTTGCGCTGCAATGTGAGTTGCCGCCATTGTGGCAGCGACTGCAAGCACGTGGCTACGGCCCCAGACATGCCTCGCGAAGACTTCTTCCGTGTGCTCGACGGCATTGCGGCGAAGATGGATCCGCACCAGGTATTTATCATTGTCAGCGGGGGTGAGCCACTTATGCGCGAAGACCTGGAACTCTGCGGCAAAGGCATTTACGAGCGGGGATTCCCTTGGGGCATGGTCACCAACGGCCTTTATCTCACACCTGAGCGTTTCCACCGTCTGCGGTCGGCGGGTTTGCGTTCTGTGGCTGTCAGCCTGGACGGCCTGGAGGACAGCCACAACTGGCTGCGCCGCCACCAGGACAGTTTTGCGATGGCCGACCAGGCGCTTGACCTGCTGGTGGCCGACGGGCATGTGAAGTTCGATGCTGTGACGTGTGTGAACCAGAAGAACTACGACCAGTTGCCTGCCATCCGTGACTATCTCATTGGCAAGGGCGTGCGCGACTGGCGCCTTTTTCCCATCTTCCCTGTAGGCCGGGCTGCAAAAGACCCTATGCTGCAAGTCTCCAATGAGCAGTTCCGCCAATTGCTCAACTTCATCAGGCAGACACGCAAGGAAGGCCGCATCAGGGCAAACTATAGTTGTGAGGGGTTCGTGGGTGACTACGAGGGCGACGTGCGCGACTGGATGTTCCGTTGTGCGGCTGGTGTCACCGTAGGCTCAGTGCTTATCGACGGCAGCATCAGCGCCTGCACAAGCATCCGCTCGCACTATATACAGGGAAATATTTATGAGGACGATTTCCTCGATATGTGGGAAAACCGCTACCAGTTATATCGTGACCACTCGTGGATGAAGAAAGACGACTGTGCCGACTGCCGCTGGTGGCGCTACTGCGAGGGCAACGGCATACACTTGCGAACCGACGACGGCCGCCTGTTGGTGTGTCACATGAAGAGAATCAACAATCCGTAACTGGGGAAGTGTGGGCTATTCTATGATGCCGGCTTCGAGCCATTTGGCGATGAGCGCGTCGACATCGGCACGGGCAGTCTGCTCGTCCACATCGTATTCCTCAAGGAGCAACTGGGTCAGGGTTTCGCTGGTGAAGTCCTGGCCCTGAATCTTCTTCCAGAGGTAAGCCGACGACTCGTTCATGCTGATGATACGGCTGAAGTCAATGTTTTCTATACCTTCTGCCACGATGATGTTCTCGCCGCAGATAGTACGCAGGTTGAATCCTTTCTTGGTTTTCATTGTTCTTATGATGTAGTTTGAGTGGTTGCTTTGCCTAAGAAACGGTGGGGAATGTGCGGATGGAGGGCAAATAGTAGATAGCGGCGCAGGGGGAAGAGCCGTGTCCACAGCCAGGAGTAGGCACGCCACTTCAGTCCGTCAGTGCTGTCCAAGCGTGAGCGTCCTTTGCGGTAGAAACCAACAGCCTTGGCCCGAATGTCGGCCAGCAGGCAGTATTCGTCGCTTAGATTGCCATCGCCGCGAAGTGTCACTTGCTCGCCATCGATGAGAATGATACGATGCAGCACAAAGTGACCCTTGCTGATTTCGGCCAGCACAGCGTCGCCCACCTGCGGCTCTTTTGCCAGTTGTAGCAGAGCCTTGTCGCGCCCGTCTTCCAGGAAGGGGCGCATACTGCGGCCACGCAGGGGGAGGGTGACAGTATGGCCCTCTTTGAGGAGTTCTACCACTTGTGGCAGGAAAATGTCGTTGGCTAACTGGCGTGTCTCGTAGTTCATCTTATTGCGTTATCGTATGGTGGCACAGCACGGCAGCCTCCTCGTCGGGCAGGCAGTGGAGCGTGTAGACGGGTGTGGTCTCTATGATGTGTGTGAGGCAGTCGCACAGGCTGTTGTAGATGGGACCGTCCCATTTCATCGACGAGCAGGCGGGCAGCAGCGTGGCAAAAGCCTGCACAGGCCCCAGGCGCTCTATGCTGTTGCGTGGCGCACGGTCTATCAGTGTGACGGCTCCCAATCGTGCCTGCACATTGCGATAGCAGGGCGTCTTGCCGCTCCAGGGCGAGCCGAAAATGTAAGGCTTGCCGTCGATGAGACGGATGATGGGATTATCGTCGTTGAGTAGTTCTGCCCCTTCTATGTGCTTCATCCAGAGCGAACTGTGGGTGCTCTTGCCTGTGCCGCTCTTGGCGGTGAAGGGGTAGGCGACGGCCTCTTCTCCTGGCTCTTGAGGGCGCAGGAGTATGCACGAAGCATGGATGAGAAGCGTCTGGTGGAACGAGCCGGCAAAGGCATAGATGAGCATGAGCGCGTCGTTCAGCCCAAAGGAGCGCATCACCCAGTCGCCGTTGAGGGCGCATTGGTTTTGCGAAAAGTCCTTGTTGCAGATGAGCAGACAGCAGTCACGGTTATGGATGTCGCGTATGATGTACTGGTAGCCGCCGTCGGGCAGTTGGTAGACCACGGTGTCGCCATTGCCGGTGTCGAATTTCCTGACCAGTTTGCGCTCTTTCATTGGGCGCAGGCTGTCGTCAACGGTGAGGGTAAAAAGCAGATTCTGTGGGCAATCCTCCAGGCAGAACGTGACAAACGACGGCAGCAACTCCATAGAGTTGGCCTTCGTGTCGGAAAATTGCAGGCAAATGTTGTGGCCTCCTATGCAGAAATAGTTACTTTCCACTCGCAGGCCTCCTTCCTTTGTTTTTCTTGGGCTTTTTACTTTCCTTCACGCTTTCCTGCGCCTCCTCTTCATCAATTTCTTCAATGGAGGGCGATGCGTCGTAAGCCTTAAAGTGGAAGTCTGCATCGGTGAGGTAGTGCACATCGTATTGCTGTGCTCCCGGCTTGGGCTGGGTGTAGAGCTTTTTCATCTTCAGGTATTTCTTCTCCAGCTTTTTGCGGTTGGTGTCGGCCACCACGATGCAGGTGCGGTGTGGCATCTGCTGCGATGTCAGATATTCGCGCAGCTGGTAGGAGTAGTTTTCCCGGCCTTGCAGGAAGTTGGTTTTCGCGTCGACCCACGCGCTGTCCACTTCCTGTATAGGCGTAAAGTGGACGATGGTGTCGGTAAACGTTGCCGCCATACCGTAGATGTAGATTTTCTGGACAGACTGCTTCTTGGCAGTCATAGTGGTTGCCAGCAGAGCGGCAATGGCCACCAATATTATAAATTTTGCTTTCATTTTTTCTTGTCTTATCCCAAGTAGCTCTTCAGGTTTCTCTTTTTTGTGCTTTCCTGCAGTCGGCGTATGGCTTTTTCGCGTATCTGGCGTACACGCTCTCTGGTGAGTCCGAACTTGGTGCCGATTTCCTCCAGCGTGAGTTCTGGCTGGTTGATGCCATAGAAGGCCTCGATGATGTTGCGCTCGCGGTTGTTCAGCACTTTCAGTGCCGCATTGATTTCCGTTCTCAGCGATTCGTTCACCAGCTGCCGGTCAGCCGAAGGCGAGTTCTCGTTCACCATAATGTCGAGCAACGTGTTCTCGTCGCCCTCGGAGAATGGTGCGTCCACCGACACATGTCGGCCGTTGGTGCTGATGGCCTCGTCAATTTTTTCCTCAGGCAGATTCACCTGTTCCGAAATTTCCTCCGCCGACGGGCGGCGCTCATTTTCCTGCTCAAACTTGCTGAGCACGCGGCTGATTTTGTTCATAGCTCCCACTTGGTTGAGGGGTAAGCGCACGATGCGGCTCTGCTCTGCGATGGCCTGCAGGATGCTCTGGCGTATCCACCAGACTGCGTAGCTGATGAACTTGAATCCCCGGGTCTCATCAAATTTCTCAGCAGCCTTTATCAGGCCTACGTTACCCTCGTTGATGAGGTCGGCCAGTGAAAGCCCTTGGTTCTGGTACTGCTTTGCCACGCTGACCACGAATCGCAGATTGGCTCTTGTCAGCCTTTCGAGGGCGCGGCGGTCGCCTTTGCGTATTCGGGCTGCAAGTTCCACTTCCTCCTCTATGCTGATAAGCTCCTCTTTACCAATCTCTTGGAGGTATCTGTCGAGAGACTCACTCTCCCTGTTAGTTATCGATTTGGTAATTTTCAGTTGTCTCATTGGTATCAGTATAAAGCAATTCGCGTGCAAAGTTATGTCAAAAATTTGTATTGGCCAAATTTTTAGGTTAAAACTCTCTTAAATAATGGATAAGCAAGAAAACAGAGAGGTGCCGGCTTGGCACCTCTCTGCTGCATAGTCGATGTTTCCGTGAAAGGATGCGGGATTACTCCTCGTCCTTCATTTCCTCCTCGTGCTGCTTGATGAGAGCCTGCTGGATGTCGTTTGGCACAAGTTCGTAACTGGAGAACTTGGTCTGGAACGATGCGCGGCCACCCGTCAGCGACGAGAGGGCGATGCTGTAGCTGGCCAGCTCCTTGAGAGGAATCTTAGCATTGAGTTTCTGATAACCAGCCTCGCTGTCCATACCCATGATGATGGCGCGGCGGCCCTGCAGATCGCTCATCACGTCGCCCATATAGTCGCTGGGCACGAGCACTTCGAGGTCGTAGATAGGTTCGAGCACCTTGGGACCTGCCTCCTTGAAGGCAGCTGAGAAGGCGTTACGTCCTGCGAGCATGAACGAGAGTTCGTTGGAGTCGACCGGGTGCATCTTACCGT
>JAGCZA010000117.1 GCA_017960525.1 Prevotella sp. | reverse complement strand
TTATCTAAAACGTTATGAGGACAGGATGAACTTGTGAGGTATTGGCTGTGGTGTCTTCAGCCGGAGAATCCACTTTCCATTACCATCAATCATAGTTGTCATCTGACCATTTCCTGTTTCAAAATCAAAATCTATATATGAAATAGTACCAACTACATTATTATATATAAGGACATCTGCTGACATCAGGTTGAGGATGCAGTCTTTAATCTTGTCAGAGCTTCTCAAACGTTAAATTTTAAAATAAAATTTTCGCATACGGCCAGTCTCGTCCAGATGTGTTACCTTTGCCGCCAAATTAATAAATCAACACAAAAATTATACAGACAATGGAAGTTATATCAATTGAACGCAGCACCTACGAGGAGCTGCTGACGAGCTTCAACAGCTTCGTCGCACAGATGAAGGCGATGGCCAGCAGAGGCAACGACAAAAAGTTGGGCGATTGGCTCGACAATCAGGACGTGTGCCAGATACTGAACATTAGCCCGAGAACATTACAGACGCTCCGTGACAACGGAACGTTGGCTTTCTCACAAGTCAGCCACAAGGTTTACTACAAGCCAGAGGACGTGAAGAAGATTCTTACCGTAGTAGAGGACAGAAAGAAATCTCAGTGTATGAACTTAAAGTGCGATGCCTATGAACGAACTGATCATGCCACATAATGTCGGAGTGAAGAATGTGCTGGATAGCATGAAAGAAGTACTTGCGCTTTACAAAAAGGTGACAGGCAATTATCGTCCGATGCTCGACGGAGAGCGTTACCTCACAGACAGGGAGGTGTCGGAGATTCTGAAGGTCAGCCGACGGACACTACAGGAGTACCGCAACGACGGCATTCTGCCTTATATCCTGTTGGGTGGCAAGGTGCTCTATCGTGAGCGGGATTTGGAAGAACTATTGGAAAAATGCTATCATCCAGCCTATCGGATAACGGACAAGTGATATTCCAGCTAGAGTGATTCCCCTTCTCAATGGGAGTAGAAGCAGAAAGACGGAAAACTGAAATCAATCAGTGTTTCCGTCTTTCTGCTTTTTTATGATGTGATATTCCGTCCGTCGCTCATCCCCTCTGCTGATGCTTTGAAAGAGCATGGGCTTGAAACGGGTGGGGCTTGTGTGGGAAATACGCTCGGAGCCTGTGGAGAGGAAGATTTTCCATGCAAGTATCGTCCGTTTCGTATAAAGCCCGTGCTACCTTTGCATCGGCAGGGGAATGAAGTGGACGGAAGGGTATTATGTTCCATCTGTTCGCTTCACTCTATCGAATGCCTTATACATCTATGAATAATACAAAACTCATAAAAAAGTAGCATAACATTTGGTTGTATCCAAAGAAATGATTATCTTTGCACCCGATGCTGAGTCATAAATGGTTGCTGGCTCAGCATCAGGTGTTCATTGAAAGCAATTCATAGCAGAATGTGGAATTGAGTACGGTTGCCAATTCGTAACCCAGTTTTTCCTCAATCCCCCAGACTGCCTTTATACAAAGAAAAGCTGAGAATTCTTACAAAGTTACGAAAATACAAAGATAGATTTTGGTAATTCAAAAGAAATGCGTACCTTTGCAGCGACTTACGATGTGAGAACAGATGAAACTCATCATAATGACAAAGGCAACATTCTTCGTGGAAGAAGACAAAATTCTGACCTCGCTCTTCGAGGAAGGGATGGAACACCTTCATTTGTACAAACCCGGCGCAGAGCCTGTCTACTCTGAAAGGCTCCTCACCCTGCTGCCAGAAGACTACTACCGCCGGATTACTGTTCACGACCATTTCTATCTGCGCGAGGAGTTCGGCCTGCACAGCATACACCTGAACACCCCTACCGCCGAACTGCCCTACGGCTACAAAGGGTCGCTGTCCTGCACTTGCCACGATATTGACGAACTGAAAGATGCCAAGAAACGGTGCAGTTACGTGTTCCTGAAGACCATCTTCGACAGCCAGAGCAACCCCGCCGACAAGCAGACGCACACGCTGGCGGAACTGAAGGAGGCCGCCCGCAAGGGACTCATCGACCGCCACGTCTACGCTATGGGAGGCATCACCCCCGACAACATCCGCCAGATGCACGACCTGGGCTTTGGCGGCGTAGTGGTGTGCGGCGACCTGTGGAACCGCTTCAACATCCACCAGGGACAGGACTTCAAGGAACTTATCGCCCACTTCCAGAAACTGCAGAAGGCGGCAGTATGAATAGTGAAAACTAAATAATACATAATATAATAATGAAAAGTAGTTACATGGTTTTTTCAGGCACAGCCACCAGGTATCTGGCAGAGAAGATATGCCTGAGTCTGGGTTGCCCGCTGGGCAAGATGCAGATGACGAAGTTCTCCGACGGAGAGTTCGCCGTATCCTATGAGGAGTCCATTCGCGGACGCGACATCTTCTTGGTTCAGAGCACGTTCCCCAACAGCGACAACCTGATGGAGTTGCTGCTGATGATTGACGCAGCCAAACGCGCATCGGCAAGGACCATCAACGCCGTCATCCCTTACTTCGGATGGGCGCGCCAAGACCGCAAGGACAAGCCTCGTGTCTCCATTGGCGCCAAACTGGTGGCCGACTTGCTGAGTGTGGCTGGCGTGAACCGCGTCATCACGATGGACCTCCACGCCGACCAGATACAGGGATTCTTCGATGTGCCTGTAGACCATCTGTATGCCTCTGGCGTGCTCCTGCCATACTTGCAGAGTCTGAAACTCGACAATATGGTGATTGCCTCGCCCGACGTAGGCGGCTCCAAGCGTGCCAACACCTACGCCAAATACCTGGGATGCCCGCTGGTGCTTTGCAACAAGACTCGCGCACGAGCCAACGTGGTGGCAACCATGCAGATCATCGGCGAGGTGGAGGGCAAGAACGTGGTCATCATCGACGATATGGTGGACACCGCCGGCACCATCACCAAGGCTGCCGACCTGATGATGGAGGTGGGTGCCAAGAGCGTCAGAGCCTGCGCCAGCCACTGCGTGATGAGCGGCCCTGCCAGCGAGCGCGTACAGGCAAGTGCGCTCACCGAGATTGTCTTCACCGACAGCATTCCCTACACACAGCGTTGTGCCAAAGTGAAACAACTCTCCGTGGCCGACATGTTTGCCGAGACCATACGCCGCGTCGTCGCCAATGAGAGTATCAGCGACCAGTATATAGTGTAAAGAAAGCATAGAAACTAAAAAAAGAGACAATGAAAAAGACAATGTTCGGGATTGCTTGTGCAGCCCTTCTGGCAGTAGCCTGCCAGTCAAACAGTTACAAGATCAACGGCGTGGCCGAAGGTTTCCAAGACGGTGACACCCTGCTGATGGGCACCAACTTCAACGAAGGCCAGAGAGACACACTCATCGTCAAAGACGGGAAATTCCACTTCGAGGGCGTAGCCGATTCGGCCGACCTCTGCATCATCTCCTCCCCCAAACACTCAGTAGACGCTGCCTTCTTCAGGGAGCCGGGCACCATTGAGATTACACTCAACACCAATGGCTCACCGAAGGTGTCGGGCACAAAGGCCAATGAGGCTTGGCAGAAACTCAACGAAGAGCAGCAGGCTTTCAGCCAAAAGATGGAGGAACTGGTAAAGCCCCTTTATACTGAAAACCTTGACTCTGCCCAGCAACAGGCCATCTACGACCAGTTCAGCGAATTGCAGAAGGAAATGCAGAACAAGATTGTGGAGACTGCTGAAAACAACATCGACAATGTACTGGGCTTCTTCCTGCTCACTCAAATTGCCAATAACGACGTTATGTCCTCAGAAAAGGCTGTTGAACTGCTGGGAAAGATGCCTCAGCAGTTCCGCCAGCGCGAGGCCACCAAGGAATTGGAACGCATGCTGGAGGCCAGCAAAGCCGTCGAGATTGGCCAACAAATTGAAGATTTCGCATTTCCCACACCCACAGGCGAGGAACTGAACGTGATGAGCGAGGTGGCCAAAAACCGCGTCACCATCCTCGACTTCTGGGCTTCCTGGTGCGGTCCCTGCCGTCAGGAGACTCCCTTTATGATCAGCCTCTACGAGAAATACCACGACAAGGGCCTCGGCATCGTGGGCATCTCCCTCGACCAGGATCACGACGCCTGGGTGAAGGGCATTGAGGAACTGGGCATCACTTGGCCCCAGATTTCCGATCTGAAATACTGGCAGTCGGCTGCCGCTGAGAAGTTCCAGGTGCGCAGCATTCCTTATATGGTTGTGCTCGACCAGAAAGGCACTATCATCAACAAGGGCTTACGTGGCGAAGAGTTGGAAGCATTCATCAGCGAACAGCTCAAGTAGAGCAAACGTATGAAGATACTCGTGACGGGAGCCAGCGGGTTCATTGGCTCATTCATCGTGGAGGAAGCGCTGGAAAGGGGTTTCGACACATGGGCAGCCATACGCAAAAGCAGCAAGAAAGACTTCCTGAAAGACCCAAGAATATACTTTCTGGAACTTAACCTCGACAACGAGGAGCAACTCCAAGAACAGTTGCGTGGCCACGATTTCGACTACGTGGTGCACGCCGCTGGCGTCACCAAATGCTTGAACAAGGACGACTTCTACCGCATCAATACCGAGGGTACCAAGCATCTGGTGAATGTCTTGCTGAAACTGAAGATGCCCCTCAAGCGCTTCGTCTATATCAGTTCGTTGAGTATCTTCGGAGCCATCCGTGAGAAGCAACCCTACGAGGAAATCCGCGAAACCGACACGCCACAGCCCAACACCCACTACGGGCGCAGCAAACTGGAGGCAGAGAGATGGCTGGACAGTCTGAACGGGGAGGGTACTAACCTGCCATACGTAGTACTCAGACCGACAGGCGTTTACGGGCCACGCGAGCGTGACTATTTCCTGATGGCAAAGAGCATCAAGCAGCACTCCGACTTTGCCGTAGGCTACCAACAGCAGGACATCACTTTCGTCTACGTGAAGGATGTGGTGCAGGCGGTATTCTTAGCCTGCGAACACGGACAGACGGGGCGCAAGTATTTCCTCAGCGACGGACTGGTCTACCAGTCAGCCACCTTCTCGAAACTCATCAGGCACGAATTGGGCAACCCGTGGTGGATTCGCATTACCGCTCCCGTGTGGCTGTTGCGCATCATCACTTGGGTGGGCGACAAGGTGGCCCATCTGACAGGCAAGATTACGGCCCTGAATAACGACAAGTACCACATACTGAAGCAGCGTAACTGGCGGTGCGACATCCAGCCCGCCATCGAGGAACTGGGCTACCACCCTGACTACACGCTGGAGCAAGGCGTGCCGCTGACCATCAAATGGTACCGTGAGAACGGCTGGCTCTAATAATACTGACACATAAATGAAGGAGTTGTTCAGACTGGAGAAAAAACCTATCAAGGGACTGTTGTGGCTGGAGTGGGCTGTGCTGGCATACGCTTTGGCCACAACTGTCTTCATACTCTTCACCTACACCCGCTTGCACCAGCCCAACCAAATGCTGTGGGGCCGGGCGCAAGTGCTGCTGATGACGCTGGCGCTTTGGGGCGCATACAGATTGCTGCCCTGCCGGCTGATGATACTGGCACGTGTGGCCGGCCAATTGTTCTTTCTGGGATGGTGGTACCCCGACACGTTTGAGTTGAACCGCATCTTTCCCAATCTGGACCACCTCTTCGCCACATGGGAGCAGAATCTCTTCGGTTTCCAGCCCGCTCTCACCTTCTGCCAGGATTGGTCGTCGGCAATAGTCAGCGAACTGCTCTCACTTGGCTATGTGAGTTACTATCCCATGATTGCCGTCGTAGTGCTGTTCTATTTCTGCTGCCACTACGAGCAGTTCCTGCGCACAGCCTTCATCATCGTTGCCTCGTTCTTCTGCTTCTACGCCATCTTCATCTGCCTGCCCGTGGCAGGGCCGCAGTTTTACTATCAGGCTGTTGGCACTGACCAGATTGCCCAGGGCGTGTTCCCACAACTGGGCGACTATTTCGACCGTCTGGCCTTCGATGTGCTCAACCGCGATTTGTCACTGCCTATACCGGGATGGAAGCAAGGCTTCTTCTACAAACTGCTCATCGAAGCCCACGATGCTGGCGAAAGGCCCACAGCAGCCTTCCCCAGCAGTCACGTAGGCGTAGCCACAGTGCTGATGTGGCTGGCATGGGAAGCCCGCAGCCTCAAACTTTTCTTCTCGCTGCTGCCGCTGGCTGTACTTATGTTCTTTGCTACTTTCTACATCCAGGCCCATTATGCCATCGACGCGATTGCAGGCGTACTGGCGGGCACCCTGTTGTACTTTGCTCTGCGAGGCATCTACCGTGGCGATACCACATAGAGCCTACACCACCTGGTTGTTGAGAGGGAATACCACAGTTGGCTTGAACGTCTTAGCTTCCTCGAAATCCATCAAAGCGTATGAAATAATGATGATGGTGTCGCCCACCTGCACCTTTCGGGCGGCTGCTCCATTCAGGCAAATGCAGCCCGAGCCGCGCTCGCCCTTGATGATGTACGTCTCCAGGCGCTCACCATTATTGTTGTCCAAAACCTGAACCTTTTCACCGGCAATCATGTTGGCTGCATCCATCAAGTCCTCGTCGATGGTGATGCTCCCCATATAATTCAGGTTGGCCTCAGTCACCTGAACGCAATGGATTTTCGACTTCAATACTTCTATCAACACCTTTTGGAAATTTACGATTTACGGATTTTCGATTTACGATTAACAGATTCGCTCGTTATTTGTATTTAATGTGGTCAATGAGACGTATCGGCGTGGCTCCACAGTAGACTGTGATGCAGCCCACGACGTGGTCAGAGTCCTCCCAAGACGTGATGTCCTGCAGGGTGTTGCCGTCGACGATGGCAAAATATTCCGTGCGCAGGCCGTCGGTGGCGTCGATGTCGCCCACCACCTTGTCGTGTGTCTCCTTCACGCTGTGTGTCTTCGCATAGGCGAGGCTTTCCTTCAAAGCCTGATAGATGCGTGGGGCAATGGCCCGCTCGTTGGGAGCCAACAGCGTGTTGCGGCTGCTGCGTGCCAGTCCGTCGGTATCACGTACAATAGGACATTCCACAATGTCCACGTCCAGTCCGAGGTGAGCCACCATAGCCTTCACCACAGCAATCTGCTGCCAGTCCTTCTCGCCGAAATAGGAGCGGTCGGGACGCACGATGTAAAACAGACGGCTCACCACCTGGCAAACGCCATTGAAATGGCCGGGCCGATGGGCACCTTCCATCACCGTAGAAACGGGCGGATACTCAAACTGGCGGCGGTCAGGCGTGGGATACATCTCCTCCACCGTAGGAGCCAGCACGTAGTCAGCGCCACACTGTTCCAACAGGCGGCAGTCAGCCTCCAGGTCACGGGGATAGTTCTTCAAGTCGTTGGGGTCGTTGAACTGCGTCGGATTGACAAACACCGAGACCACAGTTACATCGTTTTCTTTCACACAGCGACGCACCAACGAGGCATGACCTTCGTGCAACGCACCCATCGTGGGAACCAGTCCGACGCTCTTACCAGCCTTGCGCTCATCGAAGAGCGCGTTCTGCATATCGGCAATCTTCTGAAATACTTTCATTTCGATAAATCACTTTACGCTAACGGGGTGCAAAATAACAACTTTTTTCGCAAATAAGGAAAAAAAAGACTAAAAATAAGCCTATAAAATGTCACAAATTCCTAAATTTGCACACTTTATTCGTTTTTATGCACCTTTTTTCGTACCTTTGCAAGCACAAAAGCAAACAAGATGGCAAAAAAGAAGATTCTCTTCATCAATCAGGAGATAGCACCCTACGTGCCAGATAACAACCTTTCCGTTATGGGGCGTGAACTGCCACGCGCCATGCAGGATATGGGCCACGAAATCCGCACCTTCATGCCCAAATGGGGCACCATCAACGAGCGAAGGGGCCAACTGCACGAGGTGATACGCCTCTCTGGTATGAACCTTATCATCAACGACACAGACCATCCGCTCATCATCAAGGTTGCCTCAATACCCACAGCCCGTGTACAGGTGTATTTCATCGACAACGATGACTATTTCTCGAAGCGGCAGATGACGGCTGACGAGGCTGGCGTAGACTATGCCGACAACGGTGAAAGAGCCATTTTCTTCGCCCGTGGCGTACTGGAGACGGTAAAGAAGCTGCGCTGGGTGCCCGATATCATTCACTGCCAAGGCTGGATGACTGCTGTGGTGCCGTTCTACATCAAGACGGCCTACAACGACGAACCGTCGTTCAGAAATACAAGGGTGATAACCTCGCTCTTCAACAAAAGCCTCAACAAGGAATTGGGCGACGATTTCAAGAAATGCCTGGAATACCGTGACGCAAAAGCAAAACTGCTCACCTCCTACAGCGACAACTTCGATTTCGATGAGCTGGAGAAACTGGCCATCGACTATAGCGACGGCATTGTCATAGCAGAAAACAACATTGACGAAAACCTGCTCAAGCACGCCAAAAAGAAAGGCATCCCCTTGCAGGAATACACAGAAGCCTTCGCAGATGCCTACGAGGCTTTCTACGACCAAATCTACCCGGACGAATGACAATAAGGAAATTCATAATTATGGCTGGTGTCGCGATTGCGGCAGTAGCCATTTCTTCTTGCGACAACGATGCGATGAACATCGGGCAGTCGCTCACCAACGACTCCGACCGCCTCAACGTGGCCGACACCACCATAGCCGTAGACACCAGGACCATCGTGGCCGATTCAGTATTCACCCTGAGCAGCAGCTGCTACTTCGGCAGAGTCATCGACCCAGAGACAGGGGCGGAGGTGAAAAGCGAGTTCACCACGCAATTCCACATCCTGGAGACTATGTACGTGTCGCCGGAAGAGAATATCGTAGGCAGATACAACGACAGGGCTGCTGCCGACTCGTGCGACATCATCGTCTACCTCACACAGCCGTTCAACACCAAGGACAGCCTCTCAGCCATCAAGGTGCGCATCAGCGAACTCGAAACGCCTATGGCAGAAGGCCAGCGCTACTACTCAAACTACAATCCTGCCAGCCTGGGGATGCTCAGCGGAACAGGCATCTGTAAAGACAAAATGTGCACATTCGAGAATCTGGCCGATACTGACAGTGCCCGTGCCACCTCGAATTATTATAACAACTTCCGTGTGGTGCTCAATGACCCTTTCACCGACAAAGACGGCAACACCTACAACAACTACGGAACTTACATCCTGCAACAGTACTACAATCACCCCGAGTACTTCAAGACTTCGCAAGCATTTGCCCGCCATATCTGCCCCGGACTGTTCTTCGAAATCACTGATGGACTGGGCTTCCACGCTCAAGTGTGGAACTTGGGCCTGAGAATCTTCTACCGTGTGCAAAACGACAACTCCACCTCTAAACACACGCTAACATTGGCTGGGACACAAGAGGTGCTGCAGACCACGCTGGTGACAAATGACAAACAGACACTTATGCAACTGAAGGAGGAGACCACACACACCTATCTGAAAAGTCCGGCTGGACTCTTTACAGAAGTTACCCTGCCCGTAAATGAGATAAAGAAAAACCACACTAACGACTCGCTCATCGGCTCACGCATCGTCTTCCAGCGCATTAACAACGAGTCGACAGACAACAGAAAACTGGGCATCCCACAAACGCTGCTTATAGTGGAGCGCGACAGCCTTTACACTTTCTTTGAAAACACCAGGGCCATCGACAACAGGACAACATTTACCACCACTTTCGACATTGGGCGGAAAAACAACCAGTCGACAAAACTCAACCAGAACGTCTACGTCTTTGAGAACATCTCCAACCTCATCACCAACCTTTGGAACAAACGGGAGAAGGGGCTGAAGGAAGACCCGGCCTGGGAGAGCAAGCACCCCAACTGGAACAAGGTGGTGCTCGTGCCTGTGACCATCAACTCGTCGAGGGTGGAGCACGATATGTCGCTCACCAGCACGCGCCTGGTGGGAGGCAAGGACAACCCCTACAACCCCGTCACCATCAGCGTGGTATATGCCAAGTTCAAGTAAGCATTGACGCTATGGCCGACGGATATTTGGAGAAGCATCAGCAGGACTACGAAGCCCGCAAAGCAGCATGGCTGCGCAAGAAAAGATCAGTCTCTGTCGCCCTCAGGCGGCAGAGACTGTCAGATATTTCCGAAGACCAGTCTTCTTCTACTGGAAAACAGTCTTGACGGTAGCGGCCATTCGCCGCAAGCCTTCCATCATCACACTACGCGGGCAGGCAATGTTGATGCGTATGTAGTCCCTGCCCGTCTGCGCCCCGTACATCGTGCCAGGATTCATCCACACGCGCCCGTTGGCCGTCAGGCAGTCACACAACTGCTCTACCGTCTCCACCGTGCCCTTGCCGTCTTTGCGCTGCAAGGGGAAAAGCGGCGACACGTCGACCCACGGCAGATAGGTGCCCTCCATCGTGGTCACACGGCATTGGGGCAGTTCCTCGGCGAAGAAGTCACAGAGCGCCTTGTAGTTTCCCCAGATGTATTCGTTCAGTGCGTCAATCCAGTCGCCGCTCTCGTTGTAGGCGGCAATGAGAGCCACAGGGCCGAAGGGATTGAGGTCGCACACCTCATTGATATTGATGACACGATCCATCTTTCGCCGCCATTCGGGCTGCGAACAGATGATGTTGGCCGTTTGCAGACCAGCGATATTGAACGACTTGGAGGCTGAGTTGAGCACCACGCAGTTGTGGCGGCACGCCTCGCTGACGGCGGCAAAAGGTTGGAAGCGATGGCCAGGCATAACCAGTTCGCAATGGATCTCGTCGCTCACCACCTTCACGCCATAGCGCAGGCAGATGGTGTTCATCCGCTCAAGTTCCTCTGCCGACCACACGCGCCCTGTTGGGTTATGGGGGTTGCACAGCAGGAAGACGGTCGTCTTCTCGTCGGCACAGCGCTGCTCGAAGTCTTCCCAGTCCACCTCGAAACGAGAAGTGCTGTCAATTCTCCTGAGCGGACTCTCCGACACCTCGCAGCCGCAATTGTGGACGGAGGAGAAGAAGCAGTTGTAGTCAGGCGAAAGGATGACCACTTTCTCGCCCCGCAAGGTAAGCGCCTGCAAGGCTACGGCCATAGCCGGCACAACGCCAATGGTGTAGAGGATTTCCTCACGATGGATTTCCCATTGGTGGCGCTGACGGAACCAATTGATGATGGCCTCATAATAGTCGGGGCCTACAAGTGTGTAGCCGAACACCGGATGGGCGGCACGGCGGCGGATGGCCTCCTGGATGGCAGGAGCCACCGCAAAGTCCATATCGGCCACCCACATGGGGATAATGTCGGCAGCGGGAGCCTCGTCCCACTTGATGCAGCCACTGCCGCGTCTTTCAATTACTTCATCAAAATCAAATACTTTCATTTATAGATTGTTTCTTAAGGTTATTTCGCAGTTAGCAGGCCCTTTGATGAACTCGTCAAGGGTCACGCTGCCTATGCTGTCGGCCACGATATGGCCGCTCCTGGGGTTCTTGATGTTCTCGATGTGGCCGCGAATGTCGGCCTCCACGTCGCTGTATTCAAACACGCGGTCACACCGGGCATCGAAGGTGCAGTTTTCCAGCACCAGCCCCTCGGCATAGCATAGCAGTTGTTCGCCGGCCAGATGGCAGTTCACCAGCCTCACGTTCTTGGTGTGCCAGGCCAGATACTCTCCGTCGAGCACAGAGTCGCGAATGACAATGTTCTCGCACTCCCAGAAGGAGTCCTTGGTCACGATGTGCGCATTGGTCAGTTCCACATTGTGGCAGTACTGGAACACGTAGCGCGAGTCGCTTTTCAGCCCGTCAATCTTCACGTTGTCGCAGAACATGAAGGGATAGGTGCCGTCGTGCAGTTCCAGATTGCGTGCCTCCACGTCGTGGCAGCGCCAGAAAGTTTCGTCAGCATCGTTGATGACCACGTTCTCCAGCCGCAGATGGTGCATCTCGCGGAACATCTTGGGCGCGTCGATGCGGGTGTCGCTCATCGTCAGGTGGTCGCTATACCACAAGGCCGACCGTGCCCCGACATCGAACTGGCAGCGGTTGATGCTAAAGCCGTGAACGTGCCAGAAGGGGTACTTGCCCCACAGATGGCAGTCAACAGCCTCAATGTCTGAACATTCCTTGATGGCGCTTTCGCCCTCCCCTATCGTCACGTGCTCCAGTCGCACATCGTGTATGCCAAAGAGCGGGCGCTCACCTTCGAAATGCTGATCCTTTATCGTCTTCATTTCTTTTTTGTGTTATGGTGCTGCAAATTTACGAAATATAGATGACGTGGCAAAGCAATTTTGACACATTTCTAATTTCTGTAGAACACTTTGCATATTTTTTATGATTATCCGCAATCGTACCACCAAGACAGCATTTCAGCCCTTTAATGTCAGATTGTGGAATTTGCATCTTTATATTCATAAACAATATTCTCCCTTTATGTTTATAACCTATATACGAGAAAACAACTCTTTATTATTATCTGTAAACATACTTTCATTTATTTAGATTACTGAATATCTGTTTTATATCCATTCCTGAAAGATAATCTACAATGCCTAAATCTATAAAATAGCGAAAGATATTAGATTTAAGAAACAAATTCCAAAAACACGTCAGCAATGCCTTGGGACTTACATCTTTCTCAATAATACAATCATCACAGATAATATGAGAAAAATTTCTTTTATTTATGATAGGAATGATTTGAGACACCTCTTCCTCTAAAAGTTCCATTCCAACAATAAGTCTTTCCCAGTATTTTGCATCCTTTCTATCAATTTTTTCCCAAATATCATCTTCTATTTTCATTATCAATTCGTCATAATCTTTTGCAGTACGTATCACCAACTTTCCACTTGGTGAGTCTTTAAACTTGAATTGGGTCTTATAAAGTATTTCCTCTAAAGCATCGGTATGATGTTGGATGCCTACATTATATATTTTATATCCAGCATCAGCCCCAATAGTTAATGACAATCCAGTTCCACCATAATCTTTTATGAACTCCATTGCAATAGAGTTTACAATATATGTGTAGAAATCTTCTAATATCGACCAAAATTCATCTGCTCTTGCCTCAATATATGATTTTTCGTCAGATGAAAATATTAGAAACACCTCTTCGTGTCCTTCTTCAAAGTTCTGCTGTCGAGTGCGATTAACAGGAGTCTTATTGCTAATTAGCACTTTTTTGTCTTTATGCACATCTGCCTCATCTATATCGAACTTCCCCTCAAAATATTTGTTCCATTGTCTACGGGATTTAGGTAGACCAAATTTGTTGTAGAGACCAACATTGTCAAGAATCAACACTTTTTCCTTATTTTCGGAAATTCTCAATCCTCTTCCTACCTGTTGAAGATAAAGTGCCAGCGATTTTGTAGGACGGGCCAACTGAACAAACTCAATATCAGGACAGTCAAAACCTTCTGTGAAAAGATTGACATTACATATAATCTGAATTTTACCTCTTTTGAATTTATCAATACACTCATCTCTAATTTCTCCTGGAGTGTCACAGTCTAAAGCTACTGCATTAATACCATGTGAGATAAATTTATCGCATAGGTTTTTGTTGTGAATTTTGTTAATCGTATAAACCACGCCCTTTTTACCCTTTGCATATTGTAGATAGGTATCTACTACCTGTGCTCTTATTCGATCATTATCGCAGATTCTCTCCATTTCTTGTTCTGCATAGTCGCCATTGCAGAATCTTGTTATTCCATCAATTTGTCTTTGTATAAAGGAATATTTTGGAACAGAATAGTAGTCGCAATCACAAAGATAACCCTTTTCAATAAACCATCCTATATGTGGAGATACGATAAGTTTATCAAATGTTCCCGTAAAACCTTCTCCATTGAGTCTACAAGGAGTTGCTGTAACACCAAGAAGTTTGGCATTTGGAAAGGATTTGATGATTTTTTGATAGCTTTCCGCTGTAGTGTGGTGTGCTTCGTCAATGATAATAAAGTCAAAGTCCTTGTCTGTCCAGTTGTCCAAGCGTCTGTTCAATGTTTGAACAGATGCAATTTGTATAGGATACTTTTTTCTTTCTCTGTCACCTGACTGTATAATACCATGTGCCAAAGCATAACGATAGCCGAGTTCTTCATCAATCTGATCTACTAATTCTTTCCGATGGACTAAAATAAGGACCTTATAAGCACGTCTTGCCTCTTCACTATAATAATGAATGTCTTTTATGATGGAAACAAAAGTACGCGTTTTTCCTGTGCCTGTCGGCATTTGTAGCATAACTGATTGATGTGTCTGCCAAACATCATACACCTTATCTTTATTGTCTCTTTGATATGGTCTCAGTCCTTTGTCTGTTTTATTGAATTCTTTCAGTCTTCCAATTTCCATAATTTATTAAAAATAGTTTTTTTATTTCTAATTATTGTTCTGGTTTGTTTTTTTTGGCTTTCCAAAAGGAATTGCTCGTTAGTCTACAGCCGTTTGATTTCTCCCAGATAGGCTTCCAAACGTTTTATCAGTTCCTCTGTTTCGGCCAATTAGCATTTCGTATCAGAGTTATAGTACACGATTTTAGACGTCGGGAATTTCTGCTTCAGATAGATGGCGAGTGCTGTACTGTCCTTGCCTCCTGATATGCCTAATATGTGTCGTGCGTTCATTTTTCTGTTTTCTCGTTTTCTTTTTCTAATGCTTTTTCTAGGTTCTCGATTTGTGGTAAGGCAGAAGCCACATCTGCAAATAGTTTTTCTGTCTCATATTGTGCTATACCCAATGGCTCCTATATAACATTTATCATCCCTGCGCTACAGAGAGCCTGAGATTTAGCTTTTCAAGGCTTCTTTGGGCTATTGTGATTTTTCTTTGCAACAAGGTCTTTTCATCAAGTCCGACCTTGCTCTCGTCGAATGGCTTTTTGTTAACAACCATGGTGTAAAATATTCTCGCCATTTTGTTCGCTGTGGCGACAATGGCCTGAAGATGCCCGCCTTTTGACTTCTGCCTGCGGAAATAAACGCCAAGGCCAGTCTTGGCACTCTTCACCGAGTTGGCACACGACCTGAACACTTGTCCAACCCTGTTTTTCAGCTTGGGCACCTTGCTCGACAGCAGTTTGCCGCCGGATATTTTATTGTTCGGAACGAGGTTGCACCATCTACAGAAACTCTTTGCCGACGGGAATTTCTCTATGAAGCCGCTCCCGAGTTCACCCATAAGGACGGATAGTCCTCCGAGGCTCATGCCAGGCATCTCCATCGCATTCACGCCCCACATGGAGAAAGCGTGCTTTTCCGCATCAAACGATATGGCGTTCTTCTTTGCCACACGCTTCTCTGTCGCCTTGTACCCTGTCATGTCCGTGCCGCATCCGTCCGTATAGTTGCTCAGCATTCTGTCCATCTCTGCCTCACAGTCTGCAATCTGCGTATGGATGTACTTGTACAGGTCGTATGACTGCTTCAGTTCAAACAGGTGTACGGCATCCCAGGTGCCTTCAAGTGACTTCTCTATTGTTTCCTTGCTGGCCTTGCAGCGCCGGTCTGCCAACTGGGCAAGCGACTTCGGGTCATGGTTACCCTCCAGTATGGCTTCAATGATGGCTTTCCCTGACTTGCCGAGAATGTCGCTGATAACGGTATCAACCTTAATGTTCATTAGCACAAGCGACTTCTGCATGTGCTGAACTTCCTTGCCTGCACTGCGGAGCATGTTGTCACGATGGCGGGCAAGCTCACGGATATTGCGGGCGGCGGCATCGGGATGGAAGCTCGGCTTCAGCAAGCCGTAGCTGTGCATAAGCATTATCCACTCGGCATCCGCCTCGTCCGTCTTCTTGCCAGAAACGTTCTTCACGTCCTTCGCATTGGCAAGCAGAACATCAAACCCCTTCTCCTCAAGGAAGAAGTACAGCCCCACCCAGTAGGAGCCGGTTGACTCCATCGCCACGGTGGTGATGCCGCAGGCCTTGAGCCAGGAGGCAATCTCCTCATAGTCGCATGTGAAACTGCCGAAACAACGGTTGTTCTCACCATCACGGTCCTCGGGTACGCAGACCTGCATTTCACCATAGGCGATGTCTATGCCTGCAGCATTAGGATTGACTATCTTCAGTTTCAAGCCATCCTTCGTCCTTTCTTTTTCTGCCTTACGTGCCATATTGAATAATTTTGAAACGGCAAGTCCGATGCTCCTAAAAATGTGTAGTCTCCTATAAGGTCTCCAACGACCAATTATCACTCTACGAGCAGACGGAACCAAACTGAGTATTGGACTCGGAAGTCCATTGCATTCTATGGCCTACTTACTTGCCGATGCAAAGGTAACTATTTTCAGGCGAATTTGTAGCGCAGGGATGAAAAATGTTATTTCCCGTTTCGCTCGTGGGGGCCAGCGTGGTGAACTGAGTAATGCCTCGCAGTGCGAAACGTGCCTTGGTGTTGCTCTTGGTACGACAAAGTAGAAGTCCTATGGTGGGCTTGTCTTCTGGTGATTTCACATATTCATCAACGGCTGATATATAGAAATTCAGTTTGCTGACAAACTCAGGGATGAACTCAACCGCTTTCAACTCGACCACTACATAACAATGCAATTTCAAGTGGTACATTAGAATGTCTATGTAATAGTCATCGCCATCTACGGTAAGATGGTATTGACGGCCAACAAAAGAAAAGCCACGCCCCATTTCGAGCAGGAAATCCGTAATCCTTTCTGCCAGTTTCTTTTCTATATCAAGTTCATTCTGCAAAGCAACTGTCCCCAGAAAACTGAAATTATATGGATCCTTGAAGGTATATCGTGCCAAGTCACTTTGTATCGGTGGCAATGTTCTGTCAAAATTGTTAACGGAATGGCCTTTTGCATTGATATATCCATTGGCAATCTGCATGAGCATCACATCGCGGCTCCAGCCTTCGTGTGCTGTTGCCATGATGTAGAATGCCCTTTCAGCAATATTCTTTACTTTAGGTAAAAGAGATATATGGTGATACCAAGTGATTTGTGCAAGTGGCACTTGCACAATGCCTTTGCTTTCCTCAATAAATTCTGCAAGTGCCACTTGCAAAATTGGCCTTTCTCGAATTTCTGCAAGTGGGACTTGCAGAATTGGAAAAAGTGGATAGGCATTGGCAAACCTTTTCATGTTCCACAAATTACGAGAGGAAAAACCCCTGTCATCAGGAAAACGAGCCGAAAGATCTTTTGACAACTGTTCTACAACCTGTGTACCCCAACCTTGTTCTTCCTGCTTCTTGATAATATCGGAACCTATCTTCCAATACAAAGCCAACAACTCTGTATTGACGTTGAGTGCTGCGTTATATTTTGCAGTCTCAATCAATGATATCATCTCTTTGCACCAAATGTCATATCCGTCAGGCAAACCAAGTAACTTGTTATTATTTTTAATCTCTTTCATTTATTCATCTTCTTATTTAATATCTTTCTCCATTTTTGGAAATTATTTATAATTTGCTTACAAAGTTACTTATTTATTTTGAAAACACACATAAAATAATGCTTGATTTAACTTTATTGTCCACTTTATTTTCTTTTTCTTCACTTTTCCGCAAGTTTTAGCTCGATATTCGGGAAGGGGACGATGGGCTGGTGCCACGGTTTCATTCCGGGAAGGGGACGATGGGCTGGTGCCACGGTTTCATTCTGAATCTTGTCTGCAATGACAGGGGAGAAACCATCACCTTTTGCTTCTCAGGAGGGAACATTAATGTTTTGGCATCATAAAAAGAGTACTGCGACCCTCACGAGCCGCAGCACTTACAAGCCTATGTTTAACTAAAAATCCTTTTCTCTTAAAGAAATTTCCAGCCCACATAAGGACTAAAAATTTGAAAGTTTAAATGGGAGCTTCACAGCTGCCACCTGTTACCCTACAGTTGAAAACTTTCCTTTACCAATAACTAAAAACCTAAAACTATAAATATTACTACTAACCTAAAACAATCATTCTATATGTGCTTTCCCGCGCCCTTGCGGTACTTGCTTTTGTCTTTTGACGATGCAAAGTTACGACGTTTTTCTGTGTTGCCAATCGCTTTTGGTTCACTTTGTGCATAAAAATGCCTTGTTCTTGACGAAAATCAATCTTCCCCTATTGGGAATGGTGCAAAAGGAGCGGCCATCCGTCGACTTGACGTGGTGGCCGCCTTAATTGCTTTGGCTCGGCTTCACAGCTTCTGCCTGACGTGTGTTTTAAACCTAATGATTTTGTTATTATAGAGAAAGCATAGAAATAATATCTATTCCAGATAGCCCGTGGGTGCTCCGCGCAGGGAGTCGGTGGGCAGGGAGTCGCCACGCATCACCAGTTCTTCGCTGTAGAGCAGCGTCGAGTCTTTGGCGGCAGCAAGTGCTGCGTTGCGCAAGGCGGCTTTGTAGTCGGCAAACTGCTCCTCGTCGGTCCAGGTGCCTGTGTCCTTGAACGACTGGTTGAGGGCGTTGCTTAGGGTGAGGATGATGGCCACGGTAGCAGCGGCGCGCAACAGGGGCTTGAGGCGCTCAGCCATGCTGATAGTGCGGGCTTTCACGCGGACGGTATCTTCCGTGAGTTGCATCAGGCGCTCGTCGAAATCGTCGCCAAGTGTTTCCTCGGGGGCAAAAGCGTCGAACAGCGGCTTGTACTGCTGCAGGGCCTGCGGCAGTTCTTCTTCGGGCTGGCTGAAGAAGGTTTTCAGCATCTCCTCCTCCTTCAGGGTCGTCTGGGCCTCGAAGTAGCGTTCCAGCAATTGTTCGATGTACTTATAGTCCATATTGTTCGTGTAAGTTAAACTTTTTCTTGATGGCCTGTCTGGCTCGGAAGATGTTGACTTTCACCTGTTCCTCGGTGATGCCCATCACGGCGGCAATCTCTTTGTACGGCTTGCCCTCCACGTCGCGCAGCTGCATACAGGTGCGCTGTTTTTCTGGCAGCTGCTCCATCAGCTTCCTGACCAGTGCCACACGGTCGCGCTGTACGGCCTGTTCTTCAGGGTTGGCAGCATAGGAGTGGTCGGCAATCTCTGCCAGTGTCGGGCCGTGGTGTTCCCCTTCGTCCCCGTCGAGCGAAGCGTTTTGGTTGTCGGCCCGTTTCATTTTGTCGAGGGCCAAGTTTCGGCAGATTGTGAGGCAGAACGCCTCCATCGACTCTATTGCCTGCCATTCCTCGCGCCGGTTCCACACCCGCAACATTGTCTCCTGCACCACGTCTTCGGCATCGGCCCTGTTGAGAGTGATGCGTAGCGCCACACGGAAGATTTCGTTCTTCAGGGGCAGCACGTCGGTGCGAAAACTGGTTTGTTTCATCCTCTCTATTATATTAAGACGATTGAGGGCCTAAAATGTTACAGTTTGGTGCAATTATTTTTTTAAGGGGATTATCTGCAATTTCCCGATGATAGTCTGACAGGTGGAGTGTTGGTGGAAAGGGGGGCTCCATTCACATGGACCCCCCCCTTGAAATAACATTCAGTAGAGTATTTGATGTTTTCTGTTTAGTTTGCCGGTTTGAGTTCAGCACCCTTCACCCATTCGGTCATATTGAACACGGTGTTCACATTCTTACCTTCTTCAGCCCAGAGGAATGATGTGGGAACACCAACCTTCTTGGCGGGTTCACCAATTCTGGCAGTGAGTTCAATCCATTGCTCAGTGTCATTGTATGTCTTGTAGACCTCAAGCTTGATGTTTTTCACCTGACCGTTGAAGGTGTCCTGGTCGTTGCTGAATGTGCCATTGAGGAGCAGCTCCACAGGCTCCAGGCCGTAAGCGCAAGGTGCTCCATGATAATAGCTGGCCTTGCAGGTATTAACGATGGTACCTGTGCTGACTTCAAACAGCTTGTGCACTTCCCAGTTGTTATCTCCATTGATGCGCAGAGGCAGTGTGCCACCGGCAGCCTGCAGGGTGATCTTCACCTGAGAATCATTGACATACTCCACATCCATCACAACATCGTTGAAGTCGAAGTCGCTGGCCTCTGAAGCACTCAGGTCCTCAGCTATGACGCGCAGTTTGGGAGTGGGTTCAAAACCATCAATCGTCCATGTGGCACCACAGGTGTTGGTGTTAGGCGTAACGGTCAGCTTGCCATAAGGGCACTCAGTTCCTTTGATGTCGAGGACAGGCAGATCACCACTCTGTTCTTCCTGGAGTTGTTGCTCTGTTACGACTTCTTCTCCTCTGACAATATCAATACCATTGATGCTATAGGTGATGCCGCTGGAGATAGAGAATGTATATCTGTGACAATCCACAATGGCCTTGCCGTCAATCAGCAGGTAGTCGTTGGTACCCTCGGTGCGGAAGCCCTGATAGGTGGCATCGCCCTGACCCAACAATCTGAGATTGCCCTTGATGTACATACCCGTGTTCGAGCCCATATTCACAATGAAGTTGTCCATCTCAGCAGAGCCAGCCTCGGTGTAGCTGTCCTCCATCAGGTTGAACTGGCCGTCAAACATGTGGGCTTTGCCCTTGACAATCAGTTGGCAATAGTTGTAGAACGTTGAGTTCCAGGCACTGAACTCTATAGTACCAGTAGTGTAGTGACCTGCATTAACCCAATAAATATCTTTTTGTGTAACATTTGTTTCACCAGCGATGTTTACCTTACCACTGTTGAAGAAATTACCGGCACTGTTCAGGGTCATTTGCGGAGCGGTGACCTCAGCCTCGTCGCCTAAGTTCATGAAATATGACGTGTTGGCCATGCCAGGAGAATAAGTCAGGGCACCAGTAGCGGTGAACTTACCCTCGTTGTAGAAAGTACAGAAGTTGCCAATGTCATAATTGCTGGGGTTGGTAGCGTTGAAAGTACCACGGTTGAAAATCTTCACACCCTGGTTGGCGGCAATGCTGTTGCGCTGGTCGGTCACCGTAGCACCAGAAGCAACGGAAATGAGGCCAGCCTGCTCGCCGTAGTTTTCCTCCAAAGTTACGTTACCCTGTAAGACGTAAAGATTGAAATGAGTAGAGCCATTTCGTCTGATAGTTACGTTGCCGTCCACATTTACATAGACATTGTAAGGATGGGCAATGGTACTATTTGTAGCTTGGTCGTATGAGGCATTGTTTTTACTGCCTCCTAACTCTGTAACGCCAGCCTGAGTAATCTTCAAATTGAAGCCTTCCACAATCACTTTGTCATAGATGGCATAGAGATCCCACAACGTTGCTTCACCGTACTCTGTCTGTACCTTGGTTCCCTTATATTTTGTCTCCAGATCAGCCACTTCGACTGCGTCTTCAGGAATGGCCGTTGGGAAATTGGCGGCAACTTCCTCTGTTGAGGGGAACTTGTCGTAAACATCACCGTTCACAGTAATGGAACGTGTCATACGGCTGCCTGCGGATGAAGAGCCGAAGCCCCAACTCTGGTCGGGTGCGGGCTGTCCGAATGTCTCTACAAAAGCCTCATTGTAGTTCTCGATAATCTGTTGCTTTGCAAGAGCGGGATCGTACACATCTTTCTCCTTAGAGCAGCTGGTAAATGTGGCGCAAAGTGTCATTGCGGCTGCTCCCATCATCAAATACTTTTTCATAATAGTTAAACGTTTAATGCATTAATTTTTTTTTTGGTTTCAGTTTTCGGTTGCAAATTTAGCAATAAATGAGAGAATTTTGCTCATATTTCCGTTAAAAAAAACAAAATTCTTTAAATTATTAGATAAAAGGATGCGTGGGAAATGTTGGAAAGATGGTTTTTTTGTAATTTAGCGGCCTGTAAAAACAAGCATATAGACAGTATTATGTGGAAAACTGGAAAGAAATTGCCGTTGGTGCTGACTGGCGTGGTTTTGACTGTGCTGACGCTGGCCAGCTCGTGCAATAAAGATATGTTCGCTGAAGATGCCTACGAGAATCTGGTGAAGAATGCTAACCCAATTGACTCTTTAGATGCCGGCCACCAGTGGAACCTGTTGCAGAGCAAGGTGGCTGTTGTGATTCCCAACGTGCCTGGCCTGGACGATGTGGCCCAGGTGCAAGTGCTGAACGGTAACCCTTACGACGGCAGCGCCAGCGCAGAGGTGATGGGGCTGCATACGGCAAAAGCCGGTGAGCGCACGGCTGTGGCCTACAGATTTGGCAAGTCGCAGCCCCAGCTCTACGCCGCTGTGGTGACATCGGCGGGAAAGTACTACGTGAAGGCCTTTACGACAGGCGATGGCGATGTCAGTTTCGACAGGGGCAACGTCATCAGCCAGGGTGTCTTCCACAAGCCCAAAAGCCAGACGTACACATACATCTACGAGACATCGTTCCCCCTGCCCGACGACTTCGACTTCAACGACGTGGTGCTGCGCCTGTCGATGGAGACTCCCAGCGACACGCTGCTGCGGCTGAAGGTGACGCTTGTGGCCGTTGGCACGCTGGAGCAGATGGCTGCCGCCGTGAGACTGCCTGGCGTGAAGTCTGACCAAGTGAAGAGCGTGACCATCGAAGAGGGCAACGAGTTTGACGATGGCTTCACCTTCCAGCGCGCTATGCTACCGTCGGAAGAGACGCTGATGAGCAGCCGTTCAGACGAGGCTGTCATCCGTTTGTTTGAGGATGCCCACTGGAGCATGAGCCCCCGGACAGAGGAGATGGGCGGTGTGCGCCGCCGCTACTACAACACGGAAATCAGCAGCCGCCAGGGTTACAGCGCGAAGACATCGGCCAAGATGCGCACCTACGACATTGTCTTTAAAGACGGCTTCAAGGCTACAAATCTGGAGCTGGCCGACATGGATCCCTTTGTGGTGCACGGCTACAACGGCGGAATGTTCGAGGTGCATATCCACCGCTATAAACTGGCAGAGGTGATATGGGGCTACACCAGCGGCGACCCCAATGCCTACAATGACCACATGGCCTGGGCACTGCTCATCCCGGACGACAGCTTCAAGTATCCCATCGAGGGCACGCCTTTGGGCACCTACCGCAACGGTCTGTTGGCAGGGGCATACAGCCTCTATCGGCACTCTTTCGGCGAGTGGGGGCGCAACCAGTATGTAGCCACCGACTGGTGGCTGCACCCCAACTACGGCTATTACGTGGATTAGTCGTTTTTGGCAGCAGGCGGATTGTCGTCAAAAATTTGGTTCGTCCAAACTGGTAGTTTGGTTCGTCCTAACTGGAAGTTTGGTTCGTCCTAACTCGGAGTTAGATTAGTCCAAATTTTTTTGGCAAGTTCACATAATAATTGTACCTTTGCAGCCAACTTTTCAAATAAGACGAAAACAATTATGGATAATAACGTAACTTAATATAAGTTATATAGAACCATCATTCAGCAAACAGAATCACCATATTATATATATGTATATGAATTGGAGAGACAAAATCATCGAACTGCTATCGACCCGAAGCGAAAGCCGCGCCTCACGTGTCTACGACTGGGTGATGCTGATGGCCATCGTCATTGGCATCTTTCCGTTGATGTTCCGCTCGCACAACAAGCTGTTTTGGTATTTCGACATTTTTTCGGGTCTGTGCTTCATAGTCGACTACCTGATGCGGTGGGCTGTGGCCGACCGGCGGTCGAGCCATGGGCGCCTGATTGCCTTTCTCACTTACCCCTTCACGCCGATGGCCATTGTCGACCTGCTGTCTATCCTGCCCACGCTCAACCTCATAGCTCCGACGTTCAAGGTGATGCGTGTGTCGCGACTGCTCAGGCTGCTGCGCATCATCAAGTTCATACGCTACTACGAGCCGCTGGAGATTATCCTGGCCGTGATACGCCGCCAGGGACGCATCCTCTGGACGGTGTTCTCGCTGGCCATCTTCTACATCTTCATCACCGCCCTCATTATGTTCAATGCCGAGGAGGAAATCAACCCCGAGACGGGCAAGTTCCTGTTCAAGAACTTCTTTGACGCCTTCTACTGGGCGGCCTGCACGCTCACCACGGTGGGCTACGGCGACCTATACCCCATATCCAATATCGGGCGCGTCATCAGCATTATGTCGTCTATCGTGGGCATTGCCATCATCGCGCTGCCTTCGGGTATCGTGACGGCAGGCTATATGTCGGAGCTGGAGAGCCGGCGTAGCAAAAAGAAACAGAAAGAGGAGGAAGGGGACGAAGACATCTGATGGACTACACGCTGAACATACAGGGCCGGCTGCTGAACCTGGCAGCACCAAGGGTGATGGGCATACTGAACGCCACGCCTGACTCGTTCTACGACCAGAGCCGCTCGCAGACGGAGGAGCAGGTGATGCGTCGTGCCCGCCAGATAGTAGATGAAGGCGGCGACATCATCGACATCGGGGCCTGCTCAACCCGTCCGGACAGCACGCCAGCCACCCAGGCGGAGGAGACGGAGCGGCTGCGTATGGCCCTCGGCGTGGTGCGCCGTGAACTGCCAGATGCCGTCGTCTCGGTGGACACGTTCCGGCCCAACGTGGCCCGTATGGCGGTGGAGGAATATGGTGCCGACATCATCAACGACGTGGGTGGCGGCGAGGACGATATGCTCCGGACGGTGGCACAATTGGGCGTGCCCTACGTGCTGATGGCATCGGAACCGACGCTGCGCGACACATTGCTCTTTCTGGCCGACCGCGTGCAACGGCTGCGCGAACTGGGACAGAAGGACATCATCCTCGACCCCGGCTTCGGCTTCGGCAAGACGGTGGAGCAGAATTTCGAACTGCTCTCACAGTTGGAGCGGCTGCTGGTGATGGAACTGCCCGTGCTGGTGGGCGTTTCGCGCAAGTCAATGATATACAAGACGCTGGGCTGCACGCCCGCCGAGGCCCTGAACGGCACGACGGCCCTGCACGCCGTTTCGCTGATGAAGGGAGCGTCCATCCTGCGCGTCCACGACGTGAAGGAGGCCGCTGAGTGTATTGCCTTGACGGAGAGAATGAAGACTATAGACAGGAAAATATGATTGAGTTTGGACTGAAAGACTTTATCGACATACTGCTGGTGGCTATAATTCTGTACTACAGTTACCGGCTGATGCGTGAGTCGAAGAGCATCAACGTCTTCGTCGGCATCATCATCTTCGTGGTCTTGTGGGTGTTCGTGTCGCAGATACTGGAAATGAAACTCCTGGGCAGCATCCTCGACAAACTGGTGTCGGTGGGTGTCATCGCTATCATCGTTATTTTCCAGGAAGATATTCGCAAGTTCCTTTACAACCTGGGGGGCAGGCAGAGCATACGCACGCTGATGAGCCTCTTCGCCATGAAACACACCCAAGAACCCGAAAAGGCAAAACTTAAACAGAGCATTATGCCCATCGTGATGGCCTGCATGCAGATGTCGAAAGGGCGCGTGGGCGCACTCATTGTGATGGAGAGAAACCAGCGGCTGAACGACATTGTGGCTACCGGCGACGTGATAGACGCCAACGTGAACCAGCGGCTGATAGAGAATATCTTCTTCAAGAACTCGCCCCTGCACGACGGGGCGATGGTGATTGCTGACCACCGCATCAAGGCGGCAGGCTGCATATTGCCCGTAAGCCACGACCTGGACATCCCTAAGGAACTTGGACTGCGCCACCGCGCTGCCCTGGGTATGAGTCAGGAGAGCGACGCGCTATGCATCATCGTGTCGGAAGAGACGGGCGGCATATCCATTGCACACAACGGCCACTTCCACCTGCGCCTGTCGGCTGAAGAACTGGAGGCGGAACTGACCGAGGCTGTTCAGTAAGGAAGGAACAATCAGAAAGGCAGTTCGGCGGAGAGTTCGGCCAGCTTGGCCGCCGTAAGGCGGGCTATACGCAGATAGTCGTTAAAGCGCACGCCGGAGACGGGCGCATTGACAGGACTCCACAGCGAAACTGGCTTTGAGAAACTCTGCACGGCCATACGCTGCAGTTCGCGGGCCGTGGGCAGATGGTCATGGGAAGGGAGCAGGTTTGCCACACGCTCGCAGAATGACGCCATAGTGCCCTCGTCGACCAACTGATGGTCGGCCAAGGCGCGATAGACAGCATACCACTGGCGGGCATGCTTCACCTCAGCCCCCATCTCGCGCAGCACGCCATCCACCTGTTCGGTCGTCAGTTGGCGGGCCATCTTCAGTTTGGTCTTGGCGCGGCGCACATACTTCTGGCAGTCGCAGAAGGAACTGCGCGGCGACGCCTTCTCGACACCCACTACACGACCCAGCAGGCGCACGTCGTATTGGCCGGTAAGCAGGATGGCATCGTAAGCCTCGTTCTGAGGCACCAGCCACTGCATTCCATCCTCGTCCTGGAAAAAGGTTTTCACGGTGCAACTACCGTCAATCCAAACCAGCACATTGTCGCCGTCACGGCAGGCGGCGCCCAACTGTATGCGCAGACGGTCGCCCTCTTCAAAATTCGCACCCGTCATGGAATCTCCCACGGCTGGTACGAATATTTCCGGATGGGTGCCCACAAGGGCCTTCGGCAACATAACGTAGTCGTCAGCCTCGCGGTCACCGGGAATGACTGGCTGGCCGCACTTCACCGGAACTTTGCTCAACGGCACCTGTGTGTCACAGACCATAGGCTGAAGGCCGGCTTGGCTCAACAGGTTCAGCACCTCGTTCAGTTCTTTGTCGTTCATCAGTCCATATATTTCAAACAAGGTGCCACGCTTTGCAGCGTGACACCTTGTGTTAAACTCACTTGCGCTTATTCCCCGCCAGCCATTATGGTCAGCACGGTGGAGATGTCGGCCACGTCGACATCACTGTCACCATTCACATCAGCCTGTTCCTTTGTGAATGTGGAAGTGTCACCTGCCATTACGGTCAGGATTGACGAGATGTCAGCCACGTCGACTTCTTTGTCGCCGTTCACGTCGCCCTTGATAGTAGCATTGACATCTACAGCGTTCTTCGTCAGCTTAATCTGGTAAGCACCGCTGGCGGTGTTCACAACACCAGTGACGGCAATGGTCTCCACGCCCTCATCAGCCAAGGTCTTCAGGTTCTTGCTGTTGTTTACCACAACCAACTTCACGTCGCCGTCCACCAGGAAGTACTTGGTGGTGTTGATGGTCTCACCGTCCTCCTTGTAGGTCACCTCACGCACCAGCGAGGCAGTAAGCGTCACCAGGTCGCAGACATTGTCGCCATTGGCAACGGCTGCCAGCGTAGTCTTCACCGGCTCAGCCTCTTCCTCGCTGTCCTCGATGGTCAGACCGTTAAGGTTGGTGTCCTTGTTAGCCTTCAGTTCAGGCATAAGGTTGAACACCACATAGTCGCCGACAATCTTACCATTGACAATCGAGTTGTTCTTCACGGCATCCTTCAGGCCATTGATCTGGTAGAAGCAGAGAGCCTTGCCGTTCTCGCGTACATATATACTATTACCGTCATTGAAGAGCACCTTGGCGTCGGTGAGCGTCAGTTCGACGTTGTTTTTGTCACCCAGAGCAATCAAAGCTTCGATGCTGGCCACGGGCGTTGCGGGGTCGGAGATAATCTCACCACCGCCAGCCAATGTGATGGCCGTGACGACGAGTTCCATACCGTAGGTGGCACCGCCGTCGTAAACCAGTCCGGTAATGTCGTACTCCTTGCTGGCATCCAGTCCACTAATCAGATTGAGCTTGAAGCGGTCATAGAGAGCCAGTTCGGCACCGTCGGCGGTGCACTTCTTTCCATCCTCAGAAATGGTTGCACTGGCAATCTTCACCAGTTCGCAGACGTAGTCGGTGTTCACCTCGTCAGGACCGATTTCGACTGGCGTCACGGTCTGTTCGCCACCTACGCTTACGGTATTGGCATTGGTATTCGAGGCAGCCTTCATAGCAAATGTGAAACCGCTGTTGACTCCACGAGTACCGATGAGGGTACCATTGAGCACCTGGCCGATTTCGGCGGTGATTCCCATATTGTAAAGGTCGAGAGCACCGCTGTTGTCACGGATGAAAAGTTCAGTATTATTGCCATTCACGTTCTTGTAGATGACAACGGCGTTGTTGAGTGTTAGCTCGGCAACAGTACCATCGGCCAAAGCCCTGAAAGCGGCAATGTCGGCAACCTTATCAACCTCTACGGGTGTGTCATCGCCAGTCTTGCCATTGATAGAAACAATCTTTCCGCCCTGTGCCACCTCGGGAGTCGTTTCACCGTTCTTCACGTACTTCTGGAGCAATCCCTGCACTTCAACCTCGTCATCCACAGCAACCAGATTGGCATCGGTGATGTCGGCACCGTTGAAGCCCTTGCCACGGAAGAATGTAAGCACGGGCGAGCCACCCTTGGCATCGGCCATAGTGAACGTGGCGTTGCCATACTGGGTGTTGATTTCGGTCACCTCGACCACATAGCCAGTCACTTTGTACTCTACAGAAGTTTTTGCACCATCGGCCAGTTCGCTGATAATGCTGAGTGCCTCGGCCACAGTGACGCTCTTCACCTCATCGCCCGGCTGCGGGTCTACAGGGGTGTCGCCACCTTCTGCCTTCACGGTCACCTCGATAGAGACAGTCTGAGCCTCATACTCATCGTTGCCTTCAAACGCAGCGGTAAGGGTGGTCTTGCCAGCAGCGACAAGGGTGATGACACCTTCTTGGTCGATGGTAGCCACACTCTCGTCAGAACTGGAGAAAGTAACAGGCAGATTGTTGTCGTTTGAAAGCACGAGTGTCACTTCCTGACCGATGGTTAACGTGGTGCTGCCCTTGCCCCAAGACAGTCCTGCCGGCTTCTTGGCTGTGCCCTGATAGAGTTTGATGTCGTCAAGACGGGCATTGGAAGACTGCTCCATGGTGAACGTAATGGTGATTTCACCTGTTCCAGCAGCCACAGTTACAGGATAAGTATAGTCATTGCCTGTGTTCGTGGCCTCGCCAATGGTGGCACCATCTGCAGTAATAGTGAGTTTCTTATTGCACTTGTAAGCCAGCATCATGTCGCCACTTGCGCCATTGAGTGCCACCTTTGCAGAGAAAGCGCCGCCGCTCTTGGCAATAAGCAGTTCGGGAGCCTCACCACCAGCAAGTTTCTCATTGTAGAAAGTGGTTCCACTCTTAAAACTACCATCTTCGTTGAGCACCGTGCCCACAAATGTGTAGTTGGGATTAAAACCACTCGGGTCCACCTTGAACTCAGTGACACCACTCCAGTCTTCCGACCAGATAATGTCTTCGGCAAAAGCCTGTCCTGCGAAGAGCATCATTGTGCTCATCAACAATAATCGTAATGTTTTCTTCATAATATTAAAGTTTTTAAATTGGTAAATTGTGTAATTTCGTGCAAAGTTACGATTTTATTTTTACGTAGCAAAGAAAAACTGCAAGAAAATTGTATGAAGTTAAAAAGGATTAAAAAACATACGACTTATTGGTATTTTTCGTAACTTTGCAGCCGCAAAAGGTCTATGTGTACATACAAGGCTAAAAGTCAAGCAGTTAGGGTAAATGTTTTAAGGTGAAAGAAGATGAGACAACTAAAGATTCAGAAGAGTATCACAAACCGTTCGAGCGAGGCGCTCGACAAATATTTGGTGGAAATCGGCCGTGCCCCCCTTATCAGCATCGACGAGGAGATTGAACTGGCACAGCAAATTCGTAAAGGCGGACCCGCCGGTGAGCGTGCCAAGGAGAAACTGGTGACTGCCAATTTGCGTTTTGTGGTATCTGTAGCCAAGCAGTATCAGCACCAGGGCCTTACCCTTACTGACCTCATCGACGAGGGCAACATCGGCCTCATCAAGGCAGCCCAGAAGTTCGACGAGACCCGTGGTTTCAAGTTCATTTCTTACGCCGTTTGGTGGATTCGCCAGAGCATCCTGCAGGCCATCGCCGAGCAGAGCCGCATTGTGCGCCTGCCCCTGAACCAAGTAGGTTCGCTGAACAAGATCAGCCACGAAATCAACAAATTTGAGCAGGAGTTCCAGCGCCACCCGTCGGTGAGCGAACTGGCCGAAATGACCGAGATGGACGAGGAGAAAATCGGCCAGTCGATGCAGGCCGACAGCCATCACGTGTCAATCGACGCCCCCTTCCAGGACGGCGAGGACAACTGTATGCTCGACGTGATGGCCAGCGGCGACGAGACGCGTACCGACCGCTACGTGGACCACGAGTCGATGGCCCAGGAACTGAGCAGCGTGCTGTCGAAGGTGCTCAAGGAGCGCGAAATCATCATCATACGCGAGTGCTTCGGCATCGGGTGCCACGAGAAGGGACTTGAGGAAATCGGCGACGAACTGGGCCTCACCCGTGAGCGCGTCCGCCAGATTCGCGAGAAGAGCATTGCCAAACTGCGCGACAGCGGCAACACCAAGATTCTGATGAAGTATCTGGGTTAAGTTTTTTCCCCTTATTTTACTTTTTTCTTCACCGGCTTGCTCTCGTTTTGCAGCCGGTCGAGCGACGTGACGGCGTAGGTGACACCACTTGCGCCGCCATCGTTGATGCGGCAGAAGGTGTTCGACGTGACGGCCACAATCTTCGTGACGTCTGCGGTATTGACCTTTTCGCCCTTTTCAAAACGATAGACCACGTAGCGGGTGACGGCATCGCCCCACTTCTTGCCCTTGGGCGCCGTCCAGAAGAGCACCTTGCCGTCGGGCGTGTCGATGGGCATCACCTTGCGGGGCTTCTTGGGTGCCTTCTTGTCGATGAAGGGCATCAGGGGCTGCAGGGCGGGATAGCGCCAATAGTTCTGGCGCAGGGCAGTGGCGTAGTTGCCGGTGTTGTCCACGGCGGCCTTGGCATACCATAGCACGGTGCCCTTCACGTTCTGCATCTGCTGGTGCAGGCGGTGCTTGGCGGGCTGCTGGTTCTGCTGGGGGTTGTGCGGGTCGGCGTGCTTCACCGTGCGCTCAATGTCCTCACCGATGAAGAGCGGGCGCTGGGCGCAGTACTTGTTCCACCAGCGTATGAGTGTGTCGTAGTCAGCGGCCTTGTGGCCTATCTCCCAGTAGAGCTGCGGCACGCAGTAGTCCATCCAGCCGTTGTTCACCCAGAGGAGGATGTCAGCATAGAGGTCGTCGTAGTTCTGTGTGCCGTTGGTCTGGCTGCCAATGCTGGGCGCGCTCTTCTGGTTGCGGTAGATGCCGAAGGGCGAGATGCCCACCTTGACCCACGGTTTGGCCTTGTGGATGGTCTCATAGAACTGCTTGACGAAGAGGTTCACGTTGTGGCGTCGCCAGTCGCCACGGTCCTTGATGCCGTTGGGGTTCTGCCTGTACTGCGCGTCGTCGGGGATGGTCTGCCCTGCCACAGGATAGGGATAGAAATAGTCGTCCATGTGGATGCCGTCCACGTCGTAGCGGGTCACGATGTCGGTGGCCACCCGGCAGATGTAGTCGCGGTTCTCAGCGATGCCGGGGTTCAGGATGAGCATGTCGTCGTAGCTGAAGCAGCGTTCAGGATTGGCCACGCCGACGTGGTTGACGGCCAGCTGTGTGGTGGTCTTCGTCTTGGCCCGGTAGGGGTTTATCCAGGCGTGCAGCTCCATGCCGCGCTGGTGGCACTGCTCCACCATCCACTGCAGGGGGTCCCAGTAGGGCTGCGGTGCACGGCCCTGCTGCCCGGTGAGGAAGCGGCTCCACGGCTCCAGGCTGCTCTGGTAGAGGGCGTCGCACTCCGGTCGCACCTGAAAGATGATGGCGTTCACCCCCATCTTCTGCAGTTCGTCCAGCTGGTAGCTGAGCGTCTGCTGCATCTTCTCCGTGCCCATGCCCAGGAACTGCCCGTTCACGCACTGAATCCAGGCACCCCGGAACTCGCGCTTCGGCTGTGCGACAGCCCCCATGCTGACGGCCAGGAAAGCCAGCAGACAAACAACAAATGCCAACCGTTTACGTTCAGTTGCCTTTTTCACCATTTCCATAATATGCATATTTTCAATTATGCTGCAAAATTAATGCTTTTCCGCGAAACGTGCAAGAAAAGGGCGCACAAATGTTCTCCACTTGTGCGCCCTCCGTTCCCATTAGGCGTTTCCTACGTTGTTGTTGGGTGTTTCCTCCGTTATTGTCGGGTGTTTCCTCCGTTCCCGCTTTCGTTTGCGTAGGCGCAAACGTATGTTCGCGTTAGCCCAAAAGTATGCCCGCGTTAGCCCAAACGTATATTCGCGTTAGCGCAAATTAATTTTTGCGTCCGCGCCCTACCGAATTGTCCTCCCCAATTTTCATCTTTGACGTATGCCTCCACACTGCCATGGGGGACATACAACTTGGCATTCTCCGACACGTAAATACCGGAGAAGGCCTTGGGCGGTGTCGGGGCATAGAGACACACACTGTCGACCGAGGCGCTAATGGCATAGGCACACAAACTGTCGATGGTGGCGGGTATGGAAATTCTGTTCAAGTGTTCGCCATAGCGCGTAACTATAGCCAATAGGTGTCAGCCAGCGTACTCTCCGCCTTTTGTGCCTGTCCCGCTACCGCAACGAGAACGAGGAGGAGAGTCATAATCGTTTTCTTGTTCATGTTCCGATTTCTAACCAAGCCCCTTTATTTCAGGTATTCATAGATAGTGTGGGTCCAGTCGGCACCGTTCTCAGGGCAGTAGGTGCGGATGCCCATTTGGCTGGCGGCGGCCACGTTGCGCGGGCCGTCGTCGATGAAAAGGCACTCGAAAGGCGAGACGTGTTCGGCCAGCAGCACGCGGTGGAAGAAATTGGGGTCGGGCTTCATCACCTTCATCTCGTAACTCAGATAGACCGAGTCGAAGTAGTGGCGCACGCTGTGGCCGCGACCGTCGAAGGCGGGCGAATCCACCCACGCCATCATACAAGGGTTGGTGTTCGACAGCAACACCAACCGGTAACCCTCGCTGCGCAAGCGGAGCAGAGCGTCGAAGTTGCGTTGCGGCACTTCCTTGGCATAGCCCTGCCAGGCGTAGTTGCATTGTTCGGTGGTCACCTCGTGGCCTACCATCAGCGATAACTTTTGGCGGAAGGTCTCGGCATCAATATTTCCGCCCTCCAGGTCGCCAAAGATGCCCTCCTGCGTATAGGCGTTGAGGCGCTGCTGGGCATCGCTGAGTCCCAACTCCTCGAAGCGCCTGACCGATTGCTGCTGGTCGAGCGTGATGACCACACCTCCCAGGTCGAATATTATGGTTGTAATCATATCTTTTCTTGTCAGAATCCTTTCATCGCACGATCCATCTCCCTGCGGTCCTCCTTCTCCTTCAGCGTCTGCCGCTTGTCGAAGGCCTTCTTTCCCTTGCAGAGGGCGATGTCCACCTTGGCACGTCCGTGCTCGTCAATCCACACCAGTGTGGGCACGATGGTGTAGCCCGTCTGCTTGGTGGCACTCTCCAGACGGTTGATTTCGCGGCGCGTAAGCAGCAACTTGCGGTCGCGCATCTGTGCATGGTTGTTGTAGGAGCCGTAGAAGTAGGGGCTGATCGACATACCCTTAACCCACAACTCACCACGGATAATGGTACAATAGGTGTCGACGAGGCTGGCCTTGCCCGCCCTTATCGACTTGATTTCTGTGCCTGTGAGCACAATGCCGGCAGTCAGTTCTTCGATGAAGAAATACTCGAAGCCTGCCTTGCGGTTCTTTATTTGTATGGGACTTTTCTTGCGAAGTTCCTCTTGCTGCTTGTTCATGGTATGATGGTGGCAAATTTCTCTATGTTATTGTCCACATAATGGGCAATCTGGTCCGTCCATTGCTCCTCGTTCTCGATGAAGAGGTCGTCGTAGTCGTCGAACTGTGGGTGCTGCTCGTAAAGGGCCATAAACTCCTCGTCGGTGCAGTCGGCCTCCAGTGCCTCCCGGCTCTCCAACCAGAGTGTGTGCACCTCGTAGAGCATCTTCGAGAGGTCGCGCATGCCCCACATCTTGTTGAGGGCCTTGGCGAAGGGGTTCTTGAAGATGAAGGTGCCGTAGCCGTTGTGTATGAGTTGGACGAAGCCCCCCTCCATCACCTCCTGGCGCAGGGTGTCCCAACAGAGCAGCGTCATCTGGTCGGCATTCAACTGGGCGATGGTCTCCGCCGTCGGTTCTCCGCCGATGGCCTGACGGATGGCATCGACAAACACCTGGACGAACTGCCCCATTCCCTGAAGGGCGGCATTGCCCAGGTCTTGGTCTCTTACTGTTATTTGTGTCATTGTCGTTATTTACAATAGCGGCTCGCCTGCGTTGTTGTCGCAGACGAGCCGCTTCCATATCATTGATTAATTATTGGCCATGATGGTCAATACCGTTGAGATGTCGGCCACGTCTACATTTCCGTCGCCGTTCACATCGGCCTGTTCCTTGGTGAACTTGGAATAGTCGCCAGACATAACGGTCAGAATCGATGAGATGTCGGCCACGTCCACATCTCCGTCGCCATTCACGTCGCCATTCTCCTCACCACCTTCCTCGTTGGGATTGTTGGCAATGTAGATGTCGTAGAACTGGGCTTTCGAGTTGCCGCCTGCCAGATAGGCACGCACGTAAACCTCGTCGGAGCCATTGTAACTGCGGCTGAAGTTGTGGTAGAGGCGGTAGCCGTTCTCAATGACGATGGTGTCGCCAGCCGTCTGCCATTCGCTGTCCCACTGGTTGCCGTCCTTCGATGTCTGCAGCACGATGTAGAAGATGCTGTTGTCGCTGCCGTTACCGTTGCCGATGTTGGCCACGATGTCGAAGGGACCCTGGAACTTCTGCGTCGATACGATGTAGGCATTGTAGGGGAAGGCCACGCCATCAGGCTGTGTGTTCTTGTCGGCCAGGTTGACGAAGTTGTTGGTGATGGGGAAGTCGGGGTCAATGTCGTCGACAGTAGCCGGGTTGCGCATACTGGTGTCGCCAATGTCGTTTCCGGTGTTCAGTCCTTCCCAGATGACGAGCTGGCCGCGTGAGCGAATCATCCAGCCGTTCTGGAAGTCGATTTCCTCTTCGGGATTGAGCACGCTGTAGGTTGTCACGGTGCTCTCTTCGCCCGTTTCGGGATCGGTGACCGTCTCCTCGCTCACCCCATCCTCGGTGTTCCAATAGCTGTAGCCAGCCTTGTCGTTGGCCCATGAGAAATAGTAGCTGGTGGAGGAGTTTCGCTGGTTGCCCAGAGCGTAGTACTCGTCCTTGTTGGCATCCATGTGAGCGAGGATGTTGGTGCGCTCGACCCTATCGCCGACGACCACTCTCAGTTCGGCCAGCTCAGAGTTGATATAGCCCTCGGCCACTGCGAATGCGTAGACGGTGCGGCTCTTCTTGAGCTCTATCGGCCCAGTATAGACGCTGGACTGCTTCACCTCTTTGCTGCCGCTGTAATTATAATATATTGTGGCGTCGGCCAAGTCGCAGCTGATGGTGACGGTATTGCCGTCGACCTCGCTGTCGGAGCTGATGACAGGCGTCGGCGCCTGACTCTTGAGGACGATGGTCTGGCTGGCCACATCACTCATCAGGAAGCCCTCGCCACGTGCCACGGCCTTCACGGTGACGCCCTCGGAAGTAATCTCGAATGGTTCGGTGTAGAGGGTGCTCTCGGCTGTGGGCTCGCTGCCGTCCAGGGTGTAGAACACCTCGGCTCCGGCAACGGTGCTCTTCAGGGTGACAACGGTCAGCCTGTCCTTATACTCCAGTGAAATGCCGGGAGCGGGAGCCTGTGCCACCTTGACCTTGGTGTTGGCCAGCACGCTGATGGCGTTGGTCAGAATCTCCGGCGTGGCGGCATCGGCCAGATTCTCGTCGGTATAGGGGATGTAGATGTAGGCGTTGCGGTTGAGGCTATGGCCGTGGATGGCCACCAGCTCGTCGCTGCCCATCACCGTGGCCAGCACGGCATCGTCGGCAAAGCGTCCGCCAAGGGTCAGGGCCTGATAGCCCATGGAGCTGGTCAGCGGCAGGCCCACCACTTCTGGATTGTCAGGGTCTTCGATAAGCGTCAGGTCACGGAAGAGGTTATGGCTGGCCATCTTCACGTTGAGGAACTGCTGGTCGGTGGCCGTGACAGTGCCGACACCCCAAGCGGCATAGACGGCGGGGTTGAGGCAGAGCGTGGGCACGAAGGGCTGAATGGCCTGCAACGAGGCGATGGCATCGGCGTTGGCCACCGTCGAACTGATGACGATGGCATCGTAGGCTGTCAGCTGGTCGAAGTCGAGGGCACCCGTGACGGCAATGGGTTCGAGGTCGTAATTCTCGCCTGCACTCAGGAAGCTATAAGCCAGACTGCTTTCGAGGTCTCCCTCGTAGAGGAAGGCGGCCTTCGACTTCTGGTCGGCGGTGCCAATCTCAATGTTGTAGATATGGCAGCCGCTGGTGTTGTAGACAATCACGTCGACGGTCTCACCGTCGTCATTGAGTGTGCCGGCCTCGGGCAGCTCCCACTCTTCCCAGGTGTAGGTGTCAAGCGTGGTGGGCTTGAACGACTCGCCAATCTTGTTGGCGGCGTTGATGGCACCCACATACAGCTCAACGCCACGGGCGTCGCTGGGTTTGTGGCTTTCTACGGTGAAGGTCATCTTCTGGCCTACACGCACGTTGGGGATGGTGAAGCACACCATGTTCTTGCCGCCGCCGCCCAGCCAGAGGTATTGCGGACCGGCATATTCGCCCAGCGACGTGCTGGGATAGTCGACGGCGATGGCCAGCGAGCGGTTGTTGCAGTAGGTGGAACCGAAGAGCAGGCCCTGGGTCTCGGTGATGGTCACGCCGTTGGCGGTCAGCTCGCCCGACTGCTCTTCCTGCAGCCAGTAGCACTTGCCTGCCGTGGCCTCGGGGGCCACCTTGCCCTCGCCTGCGTCGGCCTTCTTCTCAATGTCGCTCCAACCAATGGTGGAACTGGCGGCAGCGTCGGCTGCCAGATTGGCTATCGTCTGTGCGCTCCAGTGGGTGAAGTCCCAGCGGCGGTAGCCCTGTGCGTCGGCACTCGTGGCAAAGCCTAAGAGTGCGAGCAAACTCATAGTAAACAGTTTCTTCATAACATTACAGGTTTTTAGGATTGGGTAAATATGTTTATTTGAAATTCTTCAGTTCGTACAGCGCGTCGAGGGCGCGACCCGTCTCTTGGTCGAAGAGGCCGGCATTGTACCAACCCTGCGCCAGGTCGCCGGTGGTGCCCTTGGCGTTGGCCTCGGCATACCACCACGCCAGGCCGCACACCTCCGAATGGCGCAAGAGCATGGTGATGAGAGCTGACGTGAAAGCCTTCTGCCCGGCATTGGTATAGGGATAGGTGCCCGTATAGTCGTACTCCGTGCCTTGCACCTCCCACTTCCACGGATAGCCCGTCTCCACTATCAGCACATGCTTTCCGTAGTGCTTGGACCAAATCTGCTTGAGAGCCTCCTCCAAAGTGTTGAGTGGGCCGTGGAAGTAGGGATAATAGGAGAGTCCGATGACGTCGTAGTCAATCTGCGCCGCCTTTATGCGGTCGAAGAAGTCGGTGAGCACGGCGGGCTTCGACGTGCGCTCGCTGTGGATGATGATTTTCGCATACGGGCACACCTCGCGGCAAGCCTTGATGGCCTGGCGAAGCAGGGCAAAGAAGCGATCCCAGTTCTGCTGCGGACTGTTGGTGTAGCAGCGGTTGGTCTGGTTGTTGCCCACGGCGGCCTCGGTGCCCCAGAGCATACCATAACTGATTTCATTGCCCGTCTGAATCAGGTCGGGAGTAGCCCCGGCGTCTGCGAGTTGCTGCAGGCAGTCGCGGGTATAGTCGTATATCTGCTGCTGGAGTTGCGTGTCGTTGAGCGAAGCCCAGGCGGCGGGTGTCCACTGCTTGCCTGGATCGGCCCACGTGTCGCTATAGTGGAAGTCGAGCATCAGTTGCAGACCGGCATCCTTCACGCGGCGGCCCAACGCTTTCACGTATGCAAGGTCTTGCACCACCTGCTTCTGGTCGTCACTCTTCGTGGGGTCTACCATCAGCCTCACGCGCACGCCGGTCCATCCCTGCTCCCTCACAAAAGTGAGCAGATTGCCGATGGCCTTGCCGTCCTTGTCTTTATACTGCGCTCCCTGCGCCTCATACTTGGTCAGCAACGACATATCGCCGCCCACGAAGAGTGGGGCAATATCAGGCTCCGGGTCGGGCGTGGGCGTGACGGTGGTGTCAGCCGGTTGCTGGTCGTTCTGCGTGGTGTCCTTCTGCTCCTGCGGGGTTTCAGGAGTGGGTTGCTTGGGCGAATCGTCGTCACTGCCGCCACAGGCCGTGGTGGCCAGCAGCGCAAACAGGGCGGAAAGCAATAGGTGTCTCGTCTTCATCTTGTCTGATTAGTAATGCGAAAATTTTTGCAAAGTTACACAAAAAAAGCGAAACGCCTCTCTCTTGTCTGTTTAATTTTATTAAAATGCTTTATTCTGAGGGTGTGTCAAAATGAAGTGAACCCCAAAAGTTTTTTGTCTAACTTTTGGGGTTCGCTTCAAAAATGGCACATTCTCATCTTCTGTTTTGCTATTTGATGATTTGCTTTTTACCTTTATTGATATATATGCCCTTCGTGGTTGGGCGGCTGTCGAGTTTGCGGCCGTCAATGGTGAACCATGAAGTATTGCCATCGGCGGTATTCGATTCCTCATTGTCGGCTGTACTGATACCCGTGGTGTTTGTAACGGTGAAGGGGCCTGCGGCAAAGACGAAGTAATCGTTAAGCATCAAACTTTGGAAGTCGTTGGAAATGAGCATCTCAATGGCATATTCACCTGGCTCTAAGGCCTCGGGCAGTCGAATGTTTGTGATAAAACTGTTGTTGCTCATGAGTGAAAGCAAAGTAACGAGGTGTTGGACGCCGGGGAAAACAAGGGGGTCGTAGCCACCCTGGCTGTTGGGTATGTAGAGATTAGCCAGCAGAGCGGCATTATAATCCATCGGTGTACCGTTGGTCACGGCGATGTCAAGATAATAGGCCGGATTACCCTTTCCGTCGGGACGTTCGCTGTATTGCAACCCTGTACAGTAGAATGCCAACTCGTCGATGCTGATAGTCTTGTGGACAATATAGCCTTTCGCTTTCTTGATGTCGGCCAGTTTAGTGTCTGATATATCCTCGCCACCTCTTGTGATGACTATGACATAGTTGCCGGCCCTCGGTAGGGTCAAGCCGAAAGTAGCGTCGGCAGTGCCGGTGCCCTCGATCATAATGCCAGTACGTGCCCAAGCAACAATTTTCAGTTTATTGTTCTCCAGATAGTAAGCCATACATTCCAAGCCGCCGATGTAGTCGTCGTCGCTATTATTCTTGATGGTGGCAGTGATTCTCTGATAGAGACCGCATTGCTTCACGCCTTCAATCTTGAGGGTACGTGAACTGCCAGTAAGCAGAGGCAGGGGATGGAAGACCGTATCTGTCGCCAGACCGTCATCGCCGATGTTGAGTTCTATGTAACAATTGGGACCATATATGGGCCGCCAAGGGGCATCTGTGTCTGCCTCTTTGTTGACGAATACCAGTTCGTGGTGACCGGGAGTAAGGCCTTCAGTGAGGTTTTCGGGTAGGGTAAGATATTCGATTCCAGTATGCTCGTCAGTGTTTAGCCCCGCATAACTGTAGCCCACTATTTCCTGGGTCTGCCTGCCAAATAGGTTGTGGATGTCCGTTGTGCCGTCGGCATGACGCTCGGCCAATGCGACTTCAAAGACACCTGGCATGTAGGACGTGTTGCTGACACCAAATACGTGGGGCTGCTCGTCCTTGGTGCCGTTCCACATAACGCTGGTGAGATAGCGACCGTAGGATTCCGCCGGTTGCTGTGCGGGCATCAGGCCGATAAGTGCTGCCTGCATATAATTGTAGCCGTCTTTGGTGGTGCTGCCACCCGTACCAGACATGTCGGGATTGAGCAGGCTTATCTTGTAGAAACCATTGCAATCGCCACCCCAGCCCCAGTTCACATGAAAGTAGCCGCTACCGTCCTGCACCTCATAACCATCGACGACAAAGGCATGGCCTCCGCCAGTTGACATGCCCAGATACACCAGGGGACGGCTTTCGCGCAACTCATTGTAGAGCAGCCCATCCCACCCGCTGACGGTGTACCCATCAGCTTGAGCCCAATAGACACTTTGGTCGTAGCCAAACAGACGGACAAGCATATCCACATCGTAAAAATACCCAGAGGACAACTGTGGGGTGTAATCCATCTGGACCAGTTGTCCACAGTATCGCATCAACTTAGCGACGGCCGCCTGCTGCACGTCGGTGGTTGTCTGCCTGTAGTCATCCACCATGTTGTCCCAGTCGAAGGTCGTAGGTGGCAGTGCCTCTAGGACGCGCCCGTTGACCATCGGGTAGGCAGGAAGTTCGCCTGCCAACTGCCCTTGTGGCCAGCGGTAGTAGTAAAGCACTTGGCTAAGCGCCGTGGCCATACAGCCCGTGACACACAACAAACCGTCGGTCTCAGGACAGAAGGCATTATAGGGGTTCTGCGGATTATAATACATATCGCCCTAGTTCCAACGGGCAGTAACGAGGGGTGCCACGTCGTTGTGGAGGGTCACTGTACGAGCCATCATACCCTGCCGGCTCATCTCGGCAATCTGATTGCCAGTCTCGTCGAGCCACCACTGCATATTGGCAGGGATGTTGGTGGCCTCGAAGTTGCCCTGTGGTGAGTAGCCTAACACGAAGTCGTCGCCCACGCAGTCATCTCCGCTCACGATGACAAAACCCTTCGAGTCCGAGGCGTTGAACACATAGTACGGGCTGGTCTCCATCTGCTTTTTGTTGTCGGTGGCACGTCCCATGACGCGTCGTGGTGCCCGCATGGCCTCACCCTTCAGCACGGAGCCCTTCCTTTGCAGGAATTTCTCTGCTGTCTGTCGTGCTGCACTCGGCGAAACGGGTTTCGCCATCATAGTCATTGTTATGCAGCATAAGGCCGCTGCCGCCATTAGAAACCTTTTCATTGTTTTATTGCTTAATTAACTTTTGGTCATAAATTCATTCACTTCTTTACTGTTGATGTTCATAATCTCCATACATTTTTATCAACGTATTTTGCGAGTCTTCAATGCAATTTTTTTGCTTATTGTGAATTCTTCTTCATAAATTCTTCCAGTTCTTCCCGGCTGACCCCCATCAACTCGCAACTCTGTTCTACAGCATCGCCAAGTTCCTTGATTGTTGCCTCAAAATATGGAATGAAGTTCAGCGTATATTCCTCTATGAAACTCTTGACCTCAGGCATCTCTAAGAAGGAGACCAGTTGTAGGCTGTCAGGAATATGGTCAACGTCCTTTAGGAAGAGTTGATAGTTGTCAGTTTTCCTCCGAATCTCTGTATCGAAGTTGTTGTTGAGGGCTTCAATGAGATAATAGCATTTGCCTACGAACTTGACAAAATTGTAGTTGTCAACGTCGCGCCAGATGCTGATGTCGCTGGAGAAAAGGTTCTGCGCCGTATGGTCGCGAGGCAGCATGGCACCTTGCCCCAGTGCGTTCCAATAGTTCTGGAGCACTTCCTCATCATCAAGCATGATGATGCTGTCGCGGGGCATGGTTTTCATTTCCAGAAGCGATTTCTTCCACGGAATGAGCATGGCCGTGTCTGCTCTTTCCATTACCCGGACAAAGTCGTAGATGTCACTGATTACCATTAGGGTGATTTGACGTCGGTTCTTCGCCTGCTGCTTGTGTTCGAGAACAGCAGCCGTGCCAAAGGTGAGCAAGATGGAGATGGTGGTGGCAAGGGTGGTCATCAGCAGTTCCTTCACCATGCTGCCCCCTGTCAGTTTGCGCCCGAAGTTGGGCATCTTGAATTTCACGTTCATAATGATTACTTATTCGCAGCCGTCCATCATGTGACCCTGTCTTGAAAGCACCAACTTCTTGCCGATAAGTTCATTCCCATCACAAGTCTGTGCACTCACCTGAAACGTCATGGCGCATATCAGCACCACAATAGTCGCGATTCTTTTCATAACATTCAGTTTTTAATGTTCAGAATTTATATTCCCTCAGTATCTTCTGCTTGCAATCCGGGTGGCGGGTCTTGTAAATAAGCACCGTTCCTCCTCTACCATCAAGCCGTGCCTTAACAGTATCGTAGCAGGCATCGCAGGCTTCGATGACCTTGCCGTCGTTACCGCCCATAATGGGTTCCATGCCTACGGAGAAGCGGATGGCCGTATCGAAGGGACCGGCGGCTTCCTAATAGTCAAAGTCGTTGCTATACGCCCTGTAACTGTAAAAGGACCTATTGTCGTTCATGCCTTCCAGGTCGTCGATTTTGTCGCACGAGGTAAGTATGGTTCCCGATACAACAAGGCAGATTGCCGCCAAGGCTGTCAGCATCATCATTGTCTTTCTCATTGTCATTGTCAGTTTAATGTTATTGTTTCCGTCGATAGTGTGAGGTCTTTTTGTCGACTCCTGTCAGTTCCAGTCGTGTGCCCGATTTATCGATGTTGGTGGTATTCACTACACGGCTGTTCTGCTCCACACTCAATAGGAGGGGGGCTTTTGGGACATCAGTTGCCTCATTTCTTCCACATAATGGGCGTTTTCAGGCTGATTGTCAATACCGTTCTCATCGATGACCAAATTGTAACTCTTTGGGTCGAAATCCAGCACCAGCGAATCGTCTTCTATAGACCATGTACCTGACAACGAATACCGAAAGATCATATAGCCCGACATGGCGGGGTGAAAACACGCGCCTTCGTGGTATATGGTGAATGTATGGTCTTTGAGATACTTGAAGGATTGTTTGCTTTTGTCATTGGGCAAAACGGTTTCCCAAGTTCCCACAAGTCCATTTTCATCTACCGGACGCGCCGTCATATAAGTCTGGTTCAAGAAGTCTTCCATGTCCTGCTCGGTGATGTTCAGCAAGAATTTGTTCTCCTCGTTCTGGTTGATATAGGTGGTAAGGAAGTCATGATAAATCACCTGGCGCTGGGTGGGAAATTCTATATAGTGTTTCACCCTGTTTGATTTCAGCCATTTGCGACACATATTCACAACAATCTCGGTGCTTAACAATTCATCGGAGTTCATCACATCTGATACAACTCTTCCTTGGTGACTGGCTTCTGGAAAATGATTGACTCCTTGCGCTGGTGGTCTAAGAGTGTTCTGGCGTTGTAGAAGTCTTGCACATTGTTGAGGAACTTTCTGTCGTCAAGCGTGCGCCATGTGTCCTGGCTGCTGTTGAAGATGTTCTCATTGGTCATCTTGAACTCCGGATCGCCACCGAACGTAGAAGGGATAACAGTGTCAAAGAAAAATACGAGCGTATCCTCGGATATAGTCTCCAGACGGTCGATGTTTTCCATCATGTAAAATGTGACGTTGCGACCTTTTTCGTCTGCTTCCATGAGTTGCCTGACCACCTTGATGCTTTCGTCAATATCGCTGATAACTGTCATAGCCATCAATCGCCGTGTCTGCTCGGCCTGGCGCTGTTCCAGATAGTGTGCCGTGCCGAAAGTGAGCACGATAGAGATGGTGGTTGCAATAATGGTCAGCAACAGTTCCTTCACCATGCCACCGCCAGTCGTTTTACGCCCGAACTTGGGCATCCTGAATTTCACATTCACTTCTTGTTTTTCTTTGTTTTCTTCATATATTTACGGTATGCCTCGACCAACTGCTGGCGGCGCTCGGGCGTGACGGTAATCAGCCGCGCATTTGCCCCCTCCTGCGGCTTCACGCCGTCCTTGTCGTAGTTGAAGTTGAACCCCCACTCGCCGTGCAGGTCGTCGGTGACCGAGCCGTCGTCACAGCAGTAGTACAGCGACTCCTGGTCCGTGTCCTTCTTCCATCCCATGAAGGGCTTCTCGATGTTCCAGTCGTTCATGGAAAGCGCGATGTACTTCTTGCCGTCGATGGTCACTTCCAGGAGTTTGTCGCCGAACGTTTCCCTGTATTTCGACATCAGTTCGTCGTACAGCATGGCCGTCATCATGTCCGTGTACTCTATTCCCGGCTTCTTGTCCTTGGCCAGATGCTGGCGAAGCTCCGTCATGTAATACAACGACCTTTCACTCTCTTCTTTCATCATGCCGTATATCACGCCTATCACGTCGAACATGTATGTGTAGCCATCGCTCATGTCCACGCCCATCTTGTCGGCATGCCTCATCACGTCTATGTAAAACAAGGCGCGGTCCAGGTTCTGCTTCTCGGGAGCCATCGACATCATCGCCAACGTCCACCCCGTCTCACGAATCACCGAGTCGGGTATCTCCTTGTTATAGTCCGTGGCAAGGTGAAAGAGACGCTCGTAGTATTTCTCAGCCTGCGACGGGTTGTTGAGCAGGAAGTGTCCCGCCTCATACTGGGCTTTCCAGTCCGCAGGGTTCTCGTCCGCCGCCTTCGTCAGGCGAAGCATCTCCTCGTTCTTGCTTTCCGTCTCTTCCGTCTGGGCGTTCACGCCCGTTGCAGCGATGCAGACAAATGCTGCCATTACAAAAATCTTTCTCATAATAAATAATATTTAAAGGGTTTATAAACTAAAAAAAATATTATCTCTCATACCGGCGCAACTTGTCGCGCATTTCCATGTTCTCGTCGAGAAACGACTTCAGGTGTGCATTGTTGTCGCTGATGCGCCACCGCTGAAAAACGATGACGGCCACCAAGACCAGCAGCACCACCACGACGGCGACGCCCAAGCCAACTGCTATTACAAACGATGTATCCATATTGTTTCGAAATTTGCCGCAAAATTACAATCCGCCAGC
>JAGCZA010000116.1 GCA_017960525.1 Prevotella sp. | reverse complement strand
TACGATTACAACGTGGGTATCCTCGTGCAGCCGCAGCACTCCAACTACATTCAGGACTACCGCGGCATCTACGTCGACACCATCCGCAACGTCACCAACGTCGCCCCCACGCTCGACTTCCACTATAAGTTCTCCGATCAGCAGAATATCTGGTTCCACTACCGCGGCGACACACGTCAGCCCGATATCACCCAGCTGCTCGACATCACCGACGACTCCAACCCGCTCTACATCACGCAGGGTAACCCAGGACTGAAACCGCAGTTCACCAACTCGCTGAATGTCTACTACAACAACTACATTCAGCGCCACAAGCGCTCCATCGTGGTCTACGCCAACTACTCGAACACGCGTAACTCCATCTCGAACTTCGTGCGCTACAACCCCGAGACCGGTGGAAGCATCTCGCGGCCGGAGAACATCAACGGCAACTGGAACGTGAACGGCGGCTTCAACTTCAGCACCGCCCTCGACTCGGCCGCCCACTTCAACGTAGGTGCCGACACACGCGTGCGATATAATAATTATGTGAGCTACTACGCTGAGCATAACAAAGAGTCGCAGAAGAATTACACCCGCTCTACCAACCTGACCGAGCGTCTCACCGGTAGCTACCGCAACGACTGGCTCGAGCTCTCGCTCGACGGCTGGCTCAACTACCAGCACTCCCGCAACGAACTCCAGCCCTCAGCCGACCAGGATACCTGGCAGTTCAACTACGGTGGACAGGTGCTCGTGCGTCTGCCCCTCGACTTTGAGCTCTCCACCAACATCCACGAGAACTCCCGCCGAGGCTACAACGACCCCTCGCAGAATACCAACGAGCTGATCTGGAACGGACAGATCTCCAAGTCGTTCCTCCAGAATAAGTCGCTCATCGTGGCGCTCAACTTCTACGACCTGTTGCGTCAGCAGTCCAACTTCAGCGCCTGGGTCAACGCCACGGGCCGCGGCGAGTCGCGTTACAATAGTATCAACTCCTACGCCATGCTCCATGTGCGTTACCGTCTGAACATGTTCGGCGGCAAGGTCGACACCGAAGGTCGCTACGACAAGAAATGGGGTAACAACGACGGTGGTGGCGGTGGCAACCGTGGAGGCAACCGCGGCCGCAGATAAATATTTCTCAGCAAGCGCTCGAGCTTGCTCGCTTGCTACCAACGGGACGCAAGAACTCCTACTGTAACTCATCGGGGTCAGGGTATTCTGTGAATGTCACAGATTCTCCTGACCCCGATGAGTTTATTCCCAAATATTCTTTGTAATCATTTCGATTTCGTTCTTACCCAAACTTTATGCGTGCGGTTTCCCCAGATGACGATGCCAGAATTGCCGTCGGCCACCAGTTGTCTAAGGTCTCTTGAGGCGCCGCTCATGGACAAGCCGGTTGCCGCAGCATAATCAGGTAACGTCATGAATCCTTGCTTGTCAATAATCTCATGGGCCTTTGCCAGACGCTCTTCGCGATTGTATTTGCTTTTGCTCTGAGGTACAACCTCTACGCCAGCACTTTCGAACTTCGCTACCCTGTTCATTTCTCTCAGCAGTTCCGGGTCGGGTCTGAAATTGATGCTTTTGACGCACACATGCCTGTATTTCAGCTTGGGATCGGCACCGTCATCCCACTCTTGTTGCTGCGCAATCTCTTCTTCTGAAGTCTTGGATGTATCGAATCCTAAGGACAGGGAGAATACCCCCAGTCCGTCAATCTTGATGTTGTGCCCTGCAGACATACCCGTCAGCATCTCATCCTTCAGCGCACTGAAGACGGTTCGGATGATTCCCTCGTTAAGGATTGCGGATAACTTGCACATGTGCTGGATGACCATATCATAGTCAAACAGCGAGAATCTCTGCATCTTTGGATAAATCACGGTCCTGCCCTCAGTCATTTCCCCTGGGAGTTCCCTTAAAATGTAATATGCCTTTGCCATCTTCTTAATTGTTTTTAATTGATTACAATTTTATTCTTTCCTGCTTTTTGTTTTTTTTCTTCGCTTCTTATCTTTCCGATCTTCTTTGTAATTATTTCCAGTCTTAACAATGAAAGATTTTACTCTTAATGGAAAAAGTCATGGATCTTAACGGCAAATGTTTTTTCCCGTCGTGAATTTTCTATTTCAGCACGGGAAATTCTATCTTCACGTGCGGAAATTCTATTTCCACGGGCTGAAAATTCTGTTTCATGGCCTGAAAATACTTTTTCCACGTTGCAAAGATACATTGTTTTTTCGATTTTACCAAATATATCGGCCAGAAATCACGAAAGACAGCTTAAGTTTTCGATCAAAAATAGCAAAACTCTGAAACATTTTCAGATTTTTGAATTCGCCATTCTCTTTTATGTTTTTTTACTGTGCGTCCTTGTCTCATTATTTGGTCCTCCTTATGATAGGCACGGGGCCTAACTGAAGATTCAATTCCATTTATTTGTATATTTACTTATTTATTTGTACCTTTGTCGGCGAAAAATAAAGAATAATATGAGACAGACATTGACAATACTCCTGCTGACTGCGGCGATGACCGCTACGGCGCAGATAAAAACCGAGATAAAGACGTTTAACCAGACGGGTCCCTACGCCGTGAGTGCACCGTTGGGACTTGATACGGTGGATGTAAAGGGAAACAAATTCGACGATGCCTCGCTGATGAGCAGCATCGCCCTCACCTCACCGGTAACGGGGCGTTTTGAAGGGCAGGTGCTGCCCTCGCTGCCAGACAAGAAAAGCGTGGGGCTGCTGTCGTTTTATGTGAACAACCGCGACTACCTGAAGGGTAAGATTGAGGTGAAAGGGCCCAAGCACTACAAGCTCTTTATCGACGGTGAGCCTGCTATGCCTGAACTGAAACTCGCTCCCGACCACCATACCTTCGTCATTCAGTATCTGGCCGAGCCGAAAGATGCGGACTCCATCCGTGTGGTGATCGATGCCCCTCGTGAGGTGGCAACGACGCTCGATGCCAGGCATCCCTTTATGGTGCACGATATTACCGATGGTAAGCGTGTGCGGGATATCTCCATATCGCCTGACGGACAGTATGCCTGCATAGCCTGGCAGACCACGGAGCGCGGCGGCAGTAACCGTTGGAACTACGAACTGCGTGAGGTGAAGACCAATCACACATTGATGCTGCCGCAGCGGCAGGCCCGTTGGCTGCCCAAAACCATCGCCTGGATAGAGGAGGAACGCGAAGGTAAGAAACGTGTGCTCTATCAGGTGAAACCTACTGGCGAGCGTACCCGTTGGATTAGCGGTCTGCCCGACGGCAGCTATCGTGTGGCGCCTACGGAGGACTATCTGGTGATGACCATCGAGGAGAAGGGTCCCGAGGAGGACAAGGAGATGTTTGAGGTGTTGGAGATGGACGACCGTCAGCCCGGCTGGCGCAACCGCAACTATCTCGCCCGCTACGACATCGCCAGCGGCCTCACCCGTCGTATCACCTTCGGCCACCAGCAGACGATGCTGATGGATATCTCGCAGGACGGAAAGAAACTGCTCGTGGCGCAGTCGTATTCGCGGCTTGCCAAGCGCCCGACAGAGGTGATGGACGTGATGGTGGTCGATGCCGAGACCTTCAAGGCTGATACCATCTTTGTAGGACGTGGGTTCTTGGCCGATGCCTCGTTCTCGCCCGACGGCAAGCAGATCCTCTTCAAAGGCTCTCCTGAGGCCTTCGACCGCATCGGCTGTACGCTGCCGGCTAATGTCACACCGAATATGTACGACTATCAACTCTATCTCTACGATATCGCCTCAAAGCATGTCACACCGCTGACCAAGGACTTTAACCCTTCGGTGCAGACCGTCGACTGGGCGTGGGGCGACGGGCTGGTGTATTTTACTGCTGAGGACCGCGACTTTGTGCGTCTTTACCAGATGAATCCTGCAAACGGTCAGATTGTGCAGCTGGAACATGCCGGCGACAATGTGACGCGGATGAATGTGTCGGCGCACTCGAACGTGGTCGGCTATATCAGCAACGGTGTTTCCGAATACGCCTCGGCCTTTGCGGCCTATACTGCTAAGGGCAAGGCCCCGATGAAACAGGTGCGGCTGTATGACGGTAAGAGCATCATGGATGATATCGCTGTGGCCGACTGCAAAGACTGGAATTATGTGAACGCGAAGGGCGAGACGGTCTATGGACGGATGTATCTGCCGCAGGATTTCGATGCTACGAAGAAATACCCGATGATTGTATATTACTATGGCGGTTGCTCGCCCGTTAGCCGCTATTTCGACGGTGTCTATTCCGGGCACTATTGGGCCTCGCTGGGCTATGTGGCTTACATCCTTCAGCCCAGTGGAGCCTCGGGCTTTGGACAGGAATGGGCCTCGCGCCATGTGAATACGGCTGGACGGGGTCCGGCGGAGGATATCATTGAGGGTGTCAAGCGCATCTGTGCCGAGCACCCCTTCATTGACGCGAAGAAGGTGGGGTGTATGGGTGCCAGCTACGGCGGATTCATGACCATGTATCTCCAGACGCAGACGGATATCTTTGCTGCGGCGATATCACATGCCGGTATCGCCAACCATACCAGCTACTGGGGCGAGGGCTACTGGGGTTATAATTACAGCGAGGTATCGATGGCCAACAGCTATCCTTGGAGCCATCGGGAGCTCTATGTCGACCAGAGTCCGCTCTTCAATGCCGATAAGATCCACACACCGCTGTTGCTGTTGCACGGTACGATGGACACGAATGTGCCCATTATTGAGAGCCTGCAGATGTTCACCGCCCTGAAACTTCTCGGCCGTGATGTGGCTCTCGTGGAGATTGCCGGCGAGAACCACCATGTGCTCGACTACAACAAGAAGATCAAGTGGCTCGGTGCGCAGATGGCATGGTTCCAAAAATGGCTCAAGGACGATCCCTCATGGTGGGACGCCCTCTTCCCCAAGAAACATCTGTAAAATGTAGAAACGATGGTAAGAAGAATCCTATTTCTGCTGCTGATGTTGGTGCCCCTTTCGGTGGCGGCCCAGCATGTGAACGCCAACATTGGTGTGACCCAGCCGTCAAGGAATCTTTTTACCTATGCTTCCGAATCGGCCAAGGGAAAGCCTGTATTGCTGCAGCCGCTCTATTGGGTAAAGACGCTCATCGACTCGTCGGCTGTCGCCACCGTCGACCGCAGCTATATCGAGCAGCCTAAGCCCGCCTGGGCCATAGAAGCCAGGAGTTCGCTGAATCAGGCGACTCTTAAGATGGAGACCACATGGGAGGACCCTGTAGATGGCAACATGAATCTTTGGGCGAAGAGCAAGAACGGTCTCTCCACTTCGGCAGGTCTGTGGCTGGGATATCGCGGCTATGGTTTCGGCTATTCCAAAGAGGTCGGTCAGACCAGCGGCTCTACACTATCCATCGGAGCCATGGGCGGCAGCTTCGGTATCAACCTGCGCATCAGCTCCTATAACAGTGATATGCCCGACATTTATATTGATGGGGTGAAACTGACATCCTATGATGAAGACGACGACCGTCTGGAGGATCCTATCAAAGTACGTACGCTCTTCCTCGACGGCTATTATATGCTCAACGGCAAGCAC
>JAGCZA010000115.1 GCA_017960525.1 Prevotella sp. | reverse complement strand
TTCCAAGGAAAAGGCTTCTGCTCACCTGACCGCTGGTGCCAAAAAGGTTGTGATTTCTGCTCCTGCTGGCAATGACCTGCCCACCATCGTTTACAACGTGAACCACAAGACCCTGACTCCCGCCGACACCGTGATTAGCGCTGCTTCTTGCACCACTAACTGTCTGGCTCCCATGACCAAGGCTCTGAACGATTTCGCTGCTATCCAGAGCGGTATCATGACAACCGTACACGCTTACACTGGCGACCAGATGATTCTCGACGGTCCTCAGCGCAAGGGTGATGTTCAGCGCGCCCGTGCCGGTGCCCAGAACATCGTTCCCAACTCAACAGGTGCTGCCAAGGCCATCGGTCTGGTAATCCCCGAGTTGAACGGCAAACTCATCGGTGCTGCCCAGCGCGTTCCCACTCCCACTGGTTCTACCACTATCCTGCACGCTGTTGTCAAGGGTGAGGTAACCGTCGAGGGTATCAACGCTGCTATGAAGGCTGCTACCAACGAGTCATTCGGCTACACTGAGGAGAAACTCGTTTCGAGCGACATCATCGGCATGAAGTTCGGTTCGCTGTTCGACGCTAACCAGACTATGGTCAGCAAGATTGGCGACGGCAACTCTCTCGTTCAGGTTGTTGCTTGGTACGACAATGAGAACAGTTACACTTCTCAGATGGTGCGCACCATCAAGTACCTCGCTGAACTGAAGTAAGAGTTTTGAAACTTAACTCATAAAGAAAGCCGCCTGATGAATTTCACCGGGCGGCTTTCTTTTGTGGGTTTATTGAGTGATTACTCCTCTTCGGGCTTCATGTTGGTGTAGACGGTCTGCACGTCGTCGAAGTCCTCCAGTTTCTCCACCATCTTGTCGATGGCCTCGCGCTGTTCGGGAGTCACGTCCTTCAGGTCGTTGGGGATGCGGGTGAACTCGGCACCAGTCACCTCGAAGCCGTTCTCCTCCAAGTGTTTCTGGATGGCGGCGAAACTCGACGGCTCGCCATAGATGGTGATGCTGTTCTCCTCCTCGTCCTCGTCGTATTCGTCCTCCACACCATAGTCAATCAGGTCGAGAATCATCTCGTCCATATCCAGTCCGTCCTTCTTCTTGAAGGTGAAGACGGCCTTGTGGTCGAAAAGGAACGAAAGGCTGCCCTGGGTTCCCAAGTTGCCGCTGAACTTGTTGAAGACCGAGCGGACATCGCCCACAGTACGGGTGGTGTTGTCGGTCAGTGTCTCCACGAAAATGGCCACGCCGTGGGGGCCGTAGCCCTCGTAGGTCACCTCCTTGTAGTCGCTCTGGTCCTTGCCCATAGCGTTCTTGATGGCACGCTCGATGTTGTCCTTCGGCATATTCTCACGCTTGGCGTTGGCGATGATAGCACGCAGGGCGGGATTGTTTTCCGGCTCGGGACCGCCAGCCTTCACGGCAATGGCGATTTGCTTGCCAATCTTGGTGAATGTCTTGGCCATGTGGCCCCATCTCTTCAGTTTTGTTGCTTTACGGTATTCAAATGCTCTTCCCATTTTGATTTACGATTTACTTATTTTCGATTTTCTATTTGTTACCTTAGTTCTGCGTTGAGTTGTTTCTTCAGGTTGGCGATGAGTTTCTGCATAATGGCGTCAATCTGCTTGTCGTTCATGGTCTTCTCCTCGTCCTGGAGGATGAAGTTGACGGCATACGACTTCTTGCCGGCAGGCAGGTTCTTGCCCTCATAGACGTCGAAGAGTTCGACGCGCTTCAGCAGTTTCTTCTCGCTCTGACGAGCAATCTGCTCTATCTGGGCGAACTCCACAGCATTGTCCACGAGCAGGGCGAGGTCACGGCTGACGGCGGGCTGCTTGGGAATGTCGGTGAAGGTCACCTCGCTCTTCTTCGTGGCCTTCATCAGTTGCGTCCAGTTCAACTCGGCGAAATAAACGGGCTGGGTGAGGTCGAACTGCTTCAGCAGTTTCTTGGACAGGATGCCCATCTCAATGAACTTCTTGCCACCACGGTTCTCGATGGTCACACCAGCGGAGAACCAGGGATTCTCACTCTTTTTGGTCACCAACTGACCAGGCTTCATACCGATGCGGGCAAGGATATTCTGCACGTGGGCGCTCAGTTCATAGTAACTGCTGTCCTCGTTGGGATGTGCCCAAGAGCCTTCCACACGCTTGCCGGTCATCCAGATGCCCATATAGTTCTCCTCCTTGTAGGCCTGCATAGGGTCGTCGTCATTCTGCTTCTCAGGGTCGAAGAAATAGCAGTTGCCGAACTCGAAGAAGCGGAGGTTGGCGGCCTTGCGCTTCACGTTGTACTCGACGCTCTCCAGTCCACCGTAGAGCAGCGTCTGGCGCATCACACCGAGGTCGCTGGAGAGTGGGTTCATAATGCGGACCACATCCTGTTTGTCGTCATAATATGACGACTTACTCAACGAGTTGTTCAGGATTTCGTTGAAGCCGGCACCGACGAGTTGCTCCGAGACCAAGTTCTGCAGTTTGTGCTTGCGGTCTTCGTCGCCCTTGATGACAAGCGACGACTTCAACTGCGTGGGAATCTCCACATTATTGTAGCCGTAGATGCGCAGGATGTCCTCCACCACGTCGCAGGGGCGCTGCACGTCCACACGATAGGCGGGAACTTCCAGCAGCAGGTCCTCGGCATCCTCCTTCAGCACCTTCATTTCAAGGCTTTCGCAGATGCCCTTGATGGCCTCCACAGGAATGTCCTTTCCCACGAGGCTGTGCACATAGTTGTACTTCAAGTCCACCTTTGCGTTCTCGATGGGTGACGGGTATTTGTCGCAAATCTCCATTGATATTTTGCCGCCGGCCAACTCCTTGCACATCAGGGCGGCCTGCTTCAGGGCGTAGATGACGCCATTGGGGTCGATCCCGCGCTCGAAACGGAACGAGGCATCGGTCGAGAGACCGTGACGACGGGCGGACTTGCGAATCCACGTGGGGTGGAAATAAGCGCTTTCAAGCACCACGTTCCTGGTGGTCTCATAGGTGCCGCTGCCCTTGCCGCCAAACACGCCGGCGATGCACATCGGGTCCTCAACATTGCAGATGGCCAGGTCGCGGTCGCTCAGTTTGTGCTCCACACCGTCGAGGGTGACGAAAGGCGTGCCCTCGGGCATAGTCTTCACCACAATCTTATTGCCTTTCACCATATCGGCATCGAAGGTATGCAGGGGCTGACCGTAGGCCATCATAATATAGTTGGTGATGTCTACAATATTATTTATAGGACGCAGGCCCACGGTGGTCAGTTTGTTCTTCAGCCAGTCGGGACTCTCCTTCACCTCGCAGCCGGTGACGCTCACGCAGGCATAGCGACGGCAGGCCTCCGAGTTCTCGATGACCACATCGATGGGGAGGTCGTTGTTGTCAGCAGCAAAACTACTGACGGCAGGACGATGGAGGCTGGTCTCATAGCCGTTCTGATGCAGCCAGGCATAAAGGTCGCGGGCCACACCCCAATGCGACAGGGCGTCGGCGCGGTTGGCCGTAATGTCAATCTCGATGAGCCAGTCGCTCTCTAAATGATAGTATTCAGCAGCAGGAGTGCCGACGACAGCATCGTCAGGCAAAACGATGATGCCCTCGTGTGAGGTGCCTACGCCAATCTCGTCCTCGGCACAAATCATACCGCACGACTCCACGCCGCGCAGTTTCGACTTCTTGATTTGGAACTCCTGGTCGCCGTCGTAGAGCACGCAGCCCAAATCGGCCACGATAACCTTCTGTCCGGCAGCCACATTGGGCGCGCCGCATACAATTTGCGACGGCTCGCCCCGTCCGAGGTCTACCGTCGTCACATGCAGATGGTCGCTGTTGGGGTGCAACTCGCAGGTGAGCACCTTGCCCACATAAAGCCCTTTCAGCCCGCCACGGACAGACTGCACCTCTTCCAAAGAGTCCACCTCCAAGCCAGTGGAGGTCAGTGCGTCGCACACCTGTTGTGGTGTGAGGTCGAAGTCAACGTACTCCTTCAGCCATTTATAAGAAATGTTCATCTTCTCTTGTTTTACGATATAGATGTTTACTGTTAAAAAACTTGGGTGCAAAGGTACAAAATAAAGATGAAACAGCGAAAAGATTTTGGATTATTAACGCTGTTTGACGGTAAGGGGCTGATTTTCGGGCCCGACAAGGAAACGGGCATAAAGAAAGAGAGCTTGTTCAGCTCTCTCTTTACTGGTTTTGGCGGAAGCTGGGGGATTCGAACCCCCGGTACGGGAACCCGTACGGCAGTTTAGCAAACTGCTGGTTTCAGCCACTCACCCAAACTTCCCTGGCTTCCGATTTGTCCGCCAAAAAGCGTTTTCTCTCAAACGCGGGTGCAAAGGTACAACTATTTTTTATTCCCTGCAAATTTTTCACGTTTTTTTTCTCGGAAAGGACGAAAAAAGCGTTCAAAGGGCTTGACCGAAGAGTGTGGCGCTGGTGCTGCCTGTGATTCTGACGCGCACGGTCTCCCCAATATGATGCGCCCCCTTGTCGAAGACGACCATCTTGTTTTGCCCGGTCCGTCCGCAGAGTTGCTCACGACTGCGCTTGGAGAAGCCCTCTACCAGCACGTCGAACTCTTGGCCCTCGTCCTTGCGGTTCTGCTGGGCGGAAATCTCCGTCTGCAGAGCAATCATCTCGTTCAGGCGACGCAACTTCACCTCTTCGGGCACGTCGTCGGGCAGATGCTTGGAGGCGTAGGTGCCTGGCCGTTGGCTGTACTTGAACATAAAGGCGGCATCGTAACCCACCTCGCGCATGAGGCTCAACGAGAGTTGGTGGTCTTCCTCGGTTTCCGAGTGATAGCCCACAAAGATGTCGGTGGTGATGCTGCAAGCAGGAATGATGCGGCGAATGGCTTCCACACGCCCCAGATACCACTCGCGTGTGTATTTTCTGTTCATCAGTTGCAGTATGCGGTTGGAACCGCTCTGCACGGGCAGATGGATGTGGGGGCAGACGTTGGGCGTTTCGGCAATGACGTGAAGCGTCTCGTCGCTCATATCCTTTGGATGCGAGGTGGTGAAGCGGACGCGCATTTCTGGTGCCTGTCCGGCCACAAGGCGCAGCAGTTGGGGGAAGTCGACGGCTGTCTGAGGCTGACGCTCGTCTGTGGCCCTGTAGGAATTGACATTCTGCCCGAGCAGGGTCACCTCTTTGTAACCTCGGTCGCGCAGATCGCACACCTCTTTTAATATACTGTCCACGTCGCGGCTGCGCTCACGCCCGCGTGTATAGGGCACTATGCAGTAGTGGCAGAAATTGTTGCAGCCTCGCATAATGCTGACAAAGCCGCCAATGCTCCGGCCTATGCTCATACGCTGGGGCACCACGTCGCGATAGGTCTCTGTAGCCGACAACTCCACGTCGATGGCTTTCTGACCCATTTCGGCCTGAGCCACCAGATGCGGGAGCGACAGGTAGCTGTCAGGTCCAGCCACGATGTCGGCACCATGGTCGTTGAGCAGCGACTCCTTCACGCGCTCGGCCATACAGCCCAGCACGCCGATGAGAAAGGGCCTCTTCGACTTCAGGCTTCGCAATTCTGCCAGCCGGTGGATGATTTTCTGCTCGGCATTGTCGCGCACGGAGCAGGTGTTCAGAAAGACGGCATCGGCCCCGTCGATGGTTTCGCAGGTCTCGTAGTCAGCCATTTTCATCACGGAGGCGACCACCTCGGAGTCGGCCACATTCATCTGACAGCCGTAGGTCTCAATATAAAGATGTTTCATAGTCTTGTTGATTGACGCTGCAAAATTACGAATTATCGGACAAAAAAGCGCAACTTTGACTTCCGATTTAATGCTATTTAGCGATAAGCAGGCGGCAAACCCTAAAAAATGCTTAAAAGAAGAGGAGATTTGCAGCCTGTGGCCCCGACTTACGCCTTTTTTGACTAATTTTGCAGACCCGAAGTGGACCGGCCTAAAAATTTGGACGAACCAAACTCATAGTTTGGACGAACCAAAGTGGGAGTTTGGACGAACCAAACTACCAGAAAGGACGAACCAAAAAAAGAGACCCCAAAAACAGGGATACGACCATGATAGAAATAAGCAACCTGAAGAAAGACTTTGGCACCACCACGGCGTGCGACATCGACTCGTTCCGCATTGGCGACGGCGAGGTGCTGGGACTGGTGGGAAACAATGGCGCGGGCAAGACCACCCTGTTCCGCATGCTGCTCGACCTGCTGAAGCCCGACAGCGGCCAAGTGGCCATCGACGGCATCAACCCTGCCGAAAGCGAAGAATGGAAACAGTTTACAGGCGCATACATCGACGAGGGCTTCCTCATCGACTTCCTCACGCCCGAAGAGTATTTCTCGTTCCTCGGAAAAATCAGCGGCATCGCACAGCACGACGTGGAAGAACGCCTGTCGAAGTTCGACCACTTTGCCGGCGGCGAAGTGTTCGGCCAACGGAAACTCATCCGCAACCTCTCCGCAGGCAACAAACAGAAAGTGGGCATCATATCGGCCCTCATCCGCCAGCCGCAACTGGTGATTCTCGACGAGCCGTTCAACTTCCTCGACCCCACCAGCCAGGTGGTGCTCAAGCGCATGCTTACGGACTATGCCGCCCGGACAGGGGCCACCCTGCTCATCAGCAGCCACAACCTGCAACATACCGTTGACATCAGCACGCGCATCGCCCTGCTGGAAAAAGGGCGCATCATCCGCGACCTGGCCAACGACAATACGGCGGCCAAAGAAGAGCTGACAGCCTACTTTGGCAACTGATAAAGAAGGGGAAAAACAGGAAAATGCACCCTGATTAGAAAAAAAATCTAAAAATATTTTCTTATCAGACTGAAAATGAGTACCTTTGCAGCCTAAATTTTTGAATTACACTTTATAAGCACTTAATAATTATGACAAAAGCAGAAATAGTAAAATCGATTTCACTACAGACAGGTATCGGCTCCAAAGAGGTATTGGCCGTCGTTGAGTCATTTATGGAAGAGATTCGCATGAGTCTGGCCAACAACAAGGAAAATGTTTATCTGAGAGGCTTCGGCAGCTTCATCGTGAAGCATCGTGCCAAGAAGACCGCACGCAACATATCGAAAAACACTACGCTGGTCATCGAAGCCCATGACCTGCCAGCCTTCAAGCCCTGCAAAAGCTTCATGAACCGCATGGTGCAGGACTAAACGCGGGAAACTAAGTAATTCATTACACATCATACACAAAACATCTTTACAATTATGCCAAACGGAAAAAAGAAAAAGGGCCACAAGATGGCCACTCACAAGCGTAAGAAGAGACTGCGCAAGAACCGTCATAAGAGCAAATAAGCTCTGATGCCGAGAAGAAGAATGGAAGGAGCCTACCCCAGGGTACAACACTCAGAAGTGTGCCGGGGTACTCCTTTCTTTGTTAGTACTACTTTAAAACAACAGCAAGAGAAAAAAGAATGACAAGCGAAGTAATCATTGATGTGCAGCCCAAGGAAATCTCCATCGCCCTGCTCGAAGACAAAAACCTGGTGGAATACCAGAACGAGCCAAGGGAAATGTCGTTTGCCGTGGGAAACATCTACGTGGGCAAAGTCAAAAAGCTCATGCCCGGACTGAACGCTTGCTTCGTGGACGTAGGCTCTGAGAAAGAAGCCTTCCTCCACTATCTTGACCTGGGACTACAATTCAGCTCGTATGAGAAATACCTCAAACAGGTAGGCAGCGACCGCAAAAAGCTCTTCCCCATCCAGAACGCCACACACCTGCCCGACCTGCCCAAAGACGGAAGCATACAGAACACACTCTCCGTGGGGCAGGAAATTCTCGTCCAGGTAGTCAAGGAACCCATCAACACCAAAGGCCCGCGACTGACCTGCGACCTCAGCTTCGCAGGGCGGTACATGGTGCTCATCCCATTCGGCGACAAAGTGTCGGTGAGCAGCAAAATCAAACGCGGAGAAGAGCGCTCACGCCTGAAACAGCTGGTGCAGAGCATGAAACCGAAGAACTTCGGCGTCATCGTCCGTACCGTGGCAGAAGGGAAACGCGCCGCCGAACTCGACCAAGAGCTGAAAGTGCTGCTGAAACGATGGGAAGAAGCCATCACCCAATTCCAGAAAACCACCAAGCGACCCATCCTCGTCTTCGAGGAGCAGACGCGCGCCGTGGCTTTGCTGCGCGACCTCTTCAACCCCACTTATGACGGCATCTACGTGAACGATGCCGACATACACCGCCAGATTCTGGACTACGTCACACTCATCGCCCCCGAAAAAGCCGACATCGTCAAGCTCTACAAGGGCACCGTCCCCATTTTCGACAACTTCAACGTCACCAAACAGCTCAAGTCGGGCTTCGGGCGGACGGTGAACTACAAGCGGGGAGCATACCTCATCATCGAGCATACAGAGGCTATGCACGTGGTCGACGTGAACAGCGGAACACGCATCAAGAAAGAAAACGGACAGGAAGCCAACGCCCTTGAGACCAACCTGGGAGCCGCCGACGAGCTGGCACGCCAGTTGCGCCTACGCGATATGGGCGGCATCATCGTTGTCGACTTCATCGACATGAACCTGGCCGAAGACCGCCAGATGCTCTACGAGCGAATGTGCGAAAACATGAAGAAAGACCGCGCCCGCCACAACATCCTGCCCCTGTCAAAGTTCGGACTCATGCAAATCACGCGCCAGCGCGTCCGTCCGGCAATGGATGTCGCCGTAGAAGAGAGCTGCCCCACCTGTCACGGAACAGGAAAAATCAAGTCGAGCATCCTCTTCGCCGACCAACTGGAAAGCAAGATTGACCGCCTGGTCAACCAAATCGGCATCCGCCGCTTCTCCCTGCACGTCCACCCCTACGTGGCAGCCTACATCAACCAAGGCGTCGTTTCCCTCAAGCTGAAGTGGCAGCTGAAGTACGGCCTTGGCATCCGCATCGTCCCAAGCCAGAAACTCGCCTTCCTGCAATACGAATTCTACGACTCCAAGCGCCAGTTCATCGATATGAGGGAAAGCAACGAAGTAAGCAAGTGACTATTTGCAAACGAAAAATGAAAAATGAAAAATTTGATTAGACAGAGCGTCTGCAAATTTTTCATTTTTCATTTCTCATTTCGTCATTTGGTTAGAAATGCCCCTCCCTCACATAATACACCAAATTATTGTAAGAGATAAAGTACGAACCAGAGTCCTCGAAGGGAGAAAGCAAATACTTGTTCTGGTAATACTCCTCTTCCGGACCATACGTGTTGTAACCGTGGTCAACATAATTAGACAGGATAAAAGCACGGTCTGTATTATAGTCTGATACAGACTTGTACAGCGTCAAGATTCGTGTCACCTCTCGCGTACTCGTATCATACTGGTACTGGATAGCAGAAAGAGCCTCGTCGAAAATGGACTGGCGGTAAATAATAGCCATATTTTGCCCAACAGCCCCGGAATTGTCCGGCTGGCCATGAGCAGCCAGCACATCATCAATCGTCAAGCTTAACTCTTGCACATACACGCCCACACGCGTCTTCACCTCAACTTTCACTATCGCGACATCATCGCCAATATGGACGGTAATAAATGCAATTCCCGCATTATTGGTTGTCACATGCCCGGTGTTGTCGACTCGGGCAATACCAGGATTCGACGACGTGAAACTCTTAACTGCGGTCGTGTCCTTTCCATAACTAATGTCAAACGCCTCTCCATACACATTTTCGTGTGATTCCACGACACGGTAATAGGTCGTCTCGGAACCGTATTGCATATCTCGGAGGGTCATCGAATTTTTAGTCAGCTTGGCCACGTTAAATGATTCGGTTACAGTATTCTCCGTAATCATGTCATCACGTTTCGAGTAATTCACGTTCATTGCGATGACACGACTGTCAGTATGATAAATCCAGTAGCCCGACAGCTCTTCTGAAAGCTTCGGGTTGGTGGTAATGTTCTGATAAGTATTCCAAGTGAGATCCATATTTCTCCCCAGTCTCAAGACGGTTGCAGAATTATCGTAGTCGGCAAGTGAACACCATTCACCAAACATATCTGCACTAAGGATCACAGGGGCTTCGTCATCGTCTTTCTTACAGCCAGTAAAAACTGCCACGCAGCACAACACCAAGGCTGCTATCTCAAATGCTTTTTTCATTTTCCTTCTATGTTTAGAATCTTGCATACATTACAGTTGTCCTACCCCTTCTGTTTTGGGAGAAGCTTATAAACACATCGAGTGTCTCATTTACGTATGGTATCTGCTCCACACCAGTTTCATTATAGTGCTCCTTGTACCATCCCTCAATGTGGGCGCGGGTGATTCCTTCCTTGCAAGTAAGTGATACATATTGAATTGCCTTGGTCTCAGAGTCGAAAGACACCGTCACTTGGTCGAAGATATCATTACCGTAAACATCGACCATCAAGTAGCCTGATTCAATATCATCCTCATCAAGCTCCACTCCAAGGGTATTTGCTATCTCCTCAATCGACAAATTAATGAGTTGGTCTAACTGTTCGTATGAGTCGGAACCTAAGACATACATCACCGTGTTGTCTGACGTGTCTAAAAGTATTTGCACCTTTTTCCCGTCCTTTTCAGTATCGTAAGTATAAGTTGTTCCACCTTCTACAGCCATAGAATTAATAAATTCATATTTTCGGTTGAACGAAGCTATAATATCATTCCATTTGGCCGTTTCACGCAGATCGGCTACTGCCGCAGTTATTTTATTGTCTCTGATATTATAGAAAAGACCTACATCCATCGTGTATTCATCTACGACATTGTAAGCTCTGACCCACATATCATTCCCTTGCAGCTGGGAGTCAAAAGTCGGTCTGAAGTCAAACTCGCCAGAAACTTCGTTTATGTTGCGTCCAAGATATTTCATACAATCGTCTATGACGTTCTCGGGATCGGTCACGACTACTCTGACAACGGCAGTTGATGTCGACGACTTCACCAGAATGTACGACGTGCCACGCTTGATGGCACGAATAGTACCCGCATTGTCGACTGTAGCCACTCTTTTGGCCGTAGACTGGTAGGAAACGGGATTGTCTATGACGTCCGCCTCAATTTTCTTTTCTTGTCCGACAGTCATATTATACGTGGCTACAATTCGATACAAATCGGTTTTGTCACCCATGCTTTCGTCGTACATACTCATAGTGTAGGCATCACGAAAACTTATTTTAAAAGACATTGTGACGTTCTTGTTACCAGCTATTTCTGTTTCATAATTGAGCAGGAGTGAATTGTTTACCTTGTCATAGCTGTATTTGCCAGACATGTTCTGCCATTCATTGTTTTGAGCACTTACCCATACAAGTAGCATCTTGAAACTTCCGCTTTTACTATAATCGGTAACTTGATAGAGTTCCATTTCACCACTACTATTATATTCCAGCCACTCACCTTCGAGGGCATACTCAGGCTCTGACGAATCATCGTCTTTAGAACACCCCACAAACATCGTCATAGCCAAAAGGGCCATTAACGACACGAATAAAAGTCTTTTCGTTTTCATTACTTTATAAATTTAGTTGGTATATATTTATAGTTTCTAAACACGTATCCCAGTTTTATCTCTATCGAATGTATGCGATGGGTATAGCCGCTCATATTGTTTGCCCCCACTTGGTTGTTGAATATGGGTATTCGCGACGACTCATAATATCCGCTATTAGCCATATTCGACAACTGCAGATTGTAGCCTGCGCCAAGTTGGAAACCACGAAACTCGTAGGTGACGCCAAGCTTGAGACCATAGTTCAATTTGCTGAAAGGCGAGTCGTGGAAGGGGCCATAATCCTTCCTCAAAGAATTACTAAGATTTGCGCCACTTTCGCTTGTCTGCATATAGTTGAACGAGTTCTCATATAAGTCAAAGTCACCTTCTATATGATAGGTATAGGTGTATGTTCCAAACGACTGATTAGGGTCACTATACCTGTCGCTTGAGTAGATGTTTCCGTTGCTATCCGTTGACCCTGTTAGTTTCATTTTGGCGGACAGGCCATAACTGATGTACGGACCAAGGTTCAGATGAACGCTACTATTCTTGTTCATCACAAAACGGTATGAGGCCAGAATGGGTATCTCAATCGTATTCAACGTATAGTCTTCCTTGTAGCTGTTTTCCATATCGCCCTTTAACACCTGTTTTTGTTGCGTCCCCACTATTGCATTTGCAATCGGCACATTAAACTCATTGGAATACTTGTATTGGGAATAATTGGCACCCACGATGAGGAACAGATTCTTGTAGAGGCGTATATCAGCAAAAATGCCAGCCGTAAATCCTGACTGCGACTTGTAATCGACATCTTCGCGGGAGTCAGTCAAAGAATAATTGATGGGGCTGCCCGTAAAGCCTCCGCTTGCACTCGATGAAGCAAAAGGCATCAGATAGCCCACGTTTACGCCAAACGACACCCTCTTGCCAGGCAACAATCTGTTTGAGAACAAGCTGTCGGAATGTGACGTAAGGCGGCAAGTGACATTCAGGTTGTCACCTTCACGCAGGCGAAGAAGGGTGTCAAGCGGGAAGAAACCATCCTTGTCAATGTGGATGCGGTAGCGGCCAGGTTCCACCCGTCCGCTCTTGTAGGGGGACTTGCCAGCAGGCTTCCCGTTCACACTGATGTTAAAGCCGTCTTCCGGCTGCGTGAGAATCTGGAATGTGCCAAAGAGGGGCTGCAACTTTACCGACTCGCGCACGGGTGCATCGGCCAGTTCGAAGGTGCCCTCGGCCTCTTCATACTGGTCTGCCGTCACTTTGTAGGTGTGCTCGCCCTTGCTCATCATGGCAGCATAGACGCCATTCTCGGAGGGCACCTCCATATCGTCGATGAAGACAGTAGCCTCGTCGGGCTGGTGTGTGAGTACAAAGAGCTGCGTGTTCTGGTTGGCACTTGGCGCGTCGGAGCTGCTCAACCGCAATTCGTAGACAACGCCCTCTTCGATGGGAAGCGGATACTGGTAGAGCAAGGGGTAGTAGCCCTGATGCGCAAGCGACAAACTCTTTGCTCCGTAAGGCACATAGAGCCACAATTCACCAGCGTGCTGTTCTTTTTGCACAATGCCAAGGGCGTCGGCTCTCACCTCCAAGTCGGTAAGGCTTGTCGCCACGCGGATAAGAGCACACAACTTACCCTCATCATGGTCGCGGACTGGCTTTGTGACTCTGGCCATCAGGTCGTTGTCCAGACGCGAGAATTTCTGAACGTCCATAGTTTTCTGCGCATTGGCCGCCATACACCAAAAGACGGCCAACAGCACGACAGGAACAATTTTTCTAATAAGTCTTTCCATAGATTAGTTTGGTTATGTTAGTATTACAATAAAAAGTCATTAATACCAATACGCCCGTCTTTTATGTTGGGGTCTTTGTCAGGCTGCCAAGTGCGCACATGTATGAGTGGTTCTTTAGGCTTCTCAAAGTCAATAAGCAGGAACAGATAGCCTGTGTCACCATAACGCGAGGAGAAATAGTCTTGCTTGATTTGTATGCCGTAGACGTTAGGCTTGGTGGTGGAACGTCTCACAATGTTGTCGCCAAAGTGAATGTTCACATATTCGTTCCCTGCGAAGCATCGTTTCAGACTGTTGATATACTCTTCTTTCGTCTGGCGAGTATATTTTACGTGTGCTGTTTTTGTGGGGCCAAGTTCGCGATTGCCTGTGCTTTTTACAATGGAGCCTGTGATGATAAGCGCATCATTTGAGAAGATACTGCTGATATAGTCCAGACGTTTCAAGGCGTAAGCCGTCTTGTAAGTCTCTAAGAAGTGAACCATAGTATAGCGTGCATACTCATCCCAGGCATCGCGGTACATTATATCGTTCACGGCAGCTGCCTCCAGACCGAAGGCGACCTCGCAGATTTTGCCCTCTTGGTTGAGATAGAACACCACGTCCTCAGTAAATGTGCGGTGGTTGCCCTTGAAGGTGAAGCTCATGGGGATGCTGCGACAAACGGTGTAGTCGCCGCAGACTGTCAATTGCAGGGTGGGCGATTTGAGCATCTTGGCATCGCCATAGTTGACAAGCTTGTTGAACATATCCCACCCCTCGCTGGTGAAATGGGGTTTCAGCGAAGCATAGTTCCTTGCCTTCATACCCTCACTCACGGCCTTCATGGTCTCAGCGCAGCTGTTGCCTACCGACCCGCTCTTTGCCTGTTGTGGCCTGTCGCTATCATCAACAACAGCTTTCATGTCGTTGGTGTCTGACATTGGAGCATGAATGTTATTGGCCGGCAGCACTTGAACCTCGTAGCCACTGGTCGATTTGCAGCCGCTGAAGTCGATGGCCATTTTGGCAGCCGCAAAGGGTACCGGGTCGGTCTTTTCCAGCACCTCGCGGATTTCGGAGTGGATGTTGGCCTCGTCACGGAATTCGTATTCAGCCCATACGACTGTCTGCTTCCCTAACTTTTCATTAGCAGGGATTATCAGCTCCCCTACCCCGTCCTTGGCTGTATAGATCTCGCCGCAGTCGTTTCCCTTCTTGTCGCAGGTCTTATAGTTGAAATTCACTACGGGCTTGCCTTTGTGGAGGAATTCCAAGGTGACTCTCTGCTGTCCGTCTTCGGTGTCCACCGAGGTGGCTTTCACGGTCATGTCGGTGAGAATATCCTTCACCCTATTGTAGATACCTTGTACCATATTAATCTCAAGCGACTCTTCCTCAACGGTCTCCAGTTCGGGGTCAGGACAGCTGCGCAACAAGGCCAGCGACCAGTAGTAGCCCTGCAAGGCGTCGCCAATCTTTTCGTCCTTGAGCTGGTAGGTAGCCTCTCGCGCCCATTTCTTCGCCAAATTGATGCGGCGGCGGAACATCGACCTGAGTTCCGAGTCTTTCATATAGCGATAGACCACGACCTGGCCTTTCTCCTTTGCCTGGTATTCGCCAACGTTGTTAAGCGTCACCGACGAATAGGTCTGGATGATGCTGTTCATTTTCGACTCTGAAGAGACATTTTTACCCTTGGCCGAACTCTGCAACACGTGGCTGAACTGCGACTCGACCTTGGAAGAAATTCGCCCAGCCAAATCGGCCATAGCAAGCTGGCGGGCCTCTTCTAAGTTCGCCGACCTGCCGGAGCCAATCAGATAGTGCTCGTCCTGCTGGATGGCCTCCCATTGTTTCTGGGTAATCTTGTTCTGTGCGAACAATGAAGAACTCGTCATCACCAAAAGGGCAAGGACAGCCAACCGTTGATAAAATGCATAGTGCCTGTAGTTCATAGTTTCGTTTTCTTAGTCATGGTTACGGGTGCAAAATTAGAAAAAAAAAGAGAAACCACCAAAAGAAAACGGTAAAATTACAAAAACAAGTTAAAAAAAAGGGGGGCTTAGATAAATATTCTATAATTAATCATTTTTATTCGCAAAGAAATTAGTACCTTTGCAGCCGCATTTTGCAAATTAACATTATTAACAAATCAAAACTGAAGTATGAATCAGTACGAAACCGTTTTCATTTTGACTCCCGTTTTGTCTGACGATCAGACAAAGGAAACGGTCGCTAAGTTCAAGAAAGTGCTCACCGACAATGGTGCAGAGATTGTGAACGAAGAGGCCTGGGGACTGAAAAAGTTGGCCTACCAGATTGAGAAGAAGACCAGTGGCTTCTATTTCCTGGTCGAGTTCAAGGCAGAGCCAACCATCGTTAAGACTTTGGAGACCGCCTATCGCCGTGACGAGAAGGTGATTCGTTTCCAGACCGTGAAGCTTGAGAAGTATGCCGCCGAGTATGCTGAGAAGCGCCGCAAGAAGTTGTCAACTAAAGTAGAGGAGGCTTAAATCATGGCAGAACAGAACGAAATCCGTTACCTCAATGCGCCGTCAATCGACACCAAGCGCAAGAAGTATTGCCGTTTCAAGAAGAGTGGCATCAAGTACATCGACTACAAGGATCCCGAATTCCTGAAGAAGTTCCTCAACGAGCAGGGAAAGATTCTCCCCCGCCGCATCACCGGCACCTCTCTGAAGTACCAGCGCCGCGTGGCCCAGGCCGTTAAGCGTGCCCGCCAGATTGCATTGCTGCCCTACGTAACCGACTTGATGAAATAACGAAAAGGAGGACTCAAGAATGGAATTGATACTGAAAGAAGATATTATCGGTCTGGGATACAAGAACGATATTGTGAATGTGAAGTCGGGCTATGGCCGTAACTACCTTATCCCCCAGGGAAAGGCCGTCATCGCCTCTGAGAGCGCCAAGAAGGTGCTGGCCGAGAACCTGAAACAGCAGGCCCACAAGCTGGCTGCCCAGAAGGCTGCCGCCGAAGAGCGCGGAAAGGCTCTGGAAGGCGTTGCTCTGACCATTGCCGCCAAGGTGAGCACCACAGGCCAGCTCTACGGCTCTGTGAATACGGCTACCGTTGCCGAGGAACTGCAGAAGCTGGGCAAGGAGGTTGACCGCAAGATTATCACGATGAAGGACATCAAGAAAGTCGGCGAGTATGTCGCCCTTGTTCACTTCCACAAGGAGGTGACCGTCGAGATTCCTGTTACTGTGGTTGCCGAAAACGCCGACGAACTGGCTGCTGCCAAGGCTGCCCTCAAGGCTCCCAAGGAGGTTGCCGCCCCCGTAGAAGAGGAAGAGACTTTGGCTGAGGAGGAGATTCCCGCCGAGGAGGAAGAGGCTCCCGCCGCAGAATAAACAGACAGGCTGGAAAAGCTATGCTCATTTGGCCTACGAGGGCAGAATATGAATATGACTGGCCCTCTGTGGAAGAATAGAATTGCCCCCTTAAAGCGATTGCTTTTCGGGGGCTTTTTGGGCTTTCCTCCTGTCCTTCATCATACTGAATATGGTACGCAGGGCACAGAGCAGCCCGTATGCTTCATCTTCACATCGATGCCCTGCAGAACAGCGACGGCTCCAACCTGAGCGCCGAGCAGAAGAAAGCCTGGCAGAACCCCGGCTACTAATCTTCTCACCTCAACTGAGACATTCTAATTGTCTTTGAACAACGGATTTCACGGATTGGACGGATTTACAACCACATGGAGGGTTAGCCGTTCAATCCGTGAAATCCGTTTTCAATTTACTACATTTTTTCTTACAACAACCCCTTCATACGTTGCATTTTCCCCAAGAGGGTCGGCCCTGGGGTGGAATAGAGGAAATGTGACAGGGAAAAGAGGGAAAATGGAGTTTGGAGGCACCTTTCTGGTAGTTTGCTACGGGCAAACTACCAGAAAGGTGCCATCAAAGTACCAATCTGCTCCGTCCAAATTTCACAAAAGCCAGCGTGTAAAGAAATCAGAACCACCTGCATTTACAGGCCTTCCAAGAGAATAGCACTTTCAACGAACAGCAGTTCTTCCACGCTTTTTCCACCCTTTTCCCCCATTCTGCGTGCAAAAAACCGTCAAAACGTCATTCCCTTCCCCCAATTTCTGCACACATCCCAAATTCTGTGCAACTTCCAACCCTTCAAAATATGCACAAATTCCTCCATTTGTGCATCATTTAACTCTAAATGCAGACACTACGACGAAGGAAATTATTGTCAGTTTCCTTTACATTCTCAAACAACTATTCCAAAAGGAAAGGCATTCCATGATGTTGTCTCTTTTCCTTTGTTGCAAAGATGAAGCAGGTAAAGATACAATTCATGGGAACGCCTTGTGTTATAGTCGGTTTTTCTCGGCATTGCCGGCACCTGTGCCCTTGTACTTCGAAGGGGTGACGTTGAAGCGGTAGCGCAGGGAGAGTGAGACATAACGGGAGTCGTTGTCCTCCTCTTTATGAATCATCAAGCGATTGCTGTAGAGCGTAAAGCGGTTGATGCCGCCATTAAAGAGGTCGTTGCCAGTCAGTTTAATGTTAAGGTGACGATTGAAGAAGTCTTTACTGATACTGAACGATAGCATCGCATTGGTACAGTCGAACCACGCATTCTGCTGGTAGCCGTGGGTATGTATGTTGAAGTCTGCTTGCAACAGCCAGTCGTGAGGAAACGTTACGATATTACCCAATTGTAGTGCCAGCATCGGATGGTTGAAACTCTTTTCTTCGTCAAGGAATGTTGATTTAAACCACGGCTTCATCAGCATGACGTTGTATTGTGGTGTCCAGGTGGCCTGTCCTAACTTAACGTTCTTCTGTACTCCGAGTGTAATAGTAAACCAATCAGCATGATCATAGTTCTTATGCGTTACGAGGTTTACTTTCGAATCTTCTTCCAGACTGTTTGCCGTGAAGAGAATAGGATCAACACAATGAGAGTAGTTCGCAGTCAGATAGAGCCACTTCCACATTACCGTCCCGTTTAGGTTGTGGTATTTGATGGGCTTCAGATAGGGATTGCCAGTCTGTCGATTCAGGCGGCTTTCATAGATAACATCGCTACTCAATTGCCAATAAGACGGTCGAGTTGTTCGTTTGGTGTAACTGAGGGAAAGCCTCACCCCCTGCCCTTCCCGAGAGGAGGGGAGTTGAGTTGATACGGCTAACGAGGGGAAAAGTCCGTCGTAGGTACGGCATTGCTCGTCGCGTCGCAGATCATTAGCAAAGTATTCTGATTTCACGTGCTCGTAACGCAGACCAGCGGACAACTGGAAACGGCCTAAACGCTGGCGTAGTTCCATAAAGGGAGCAATGTTGCTTTCGTGCTGTTCGTTGTTGCTGTTGCTGATGTATCCCTCCCGATTATCGAATCTGCTGCGCCAGCGCGTATTGGTGTATTCTTCGCCAATCTCTATCTGACCTTTCCACAGCGGATGGGTGACGAATAGTTTCTCGGCAAACATTTTACTCCGCGTCTGACTCTCGGTATTCACATCGCGGTCTTCGTACTCGGAACTGAGTTCCTGCTGCTGATTGATACTCGGCTGTTTGCGTGAAGTGTAATCAGCGTTAAAGTCGATGCTGAACTGCCCCACCTTGCCCGTGTAGTAAAGATTGACCTGATGGTATGGGGTGTTCTTGTCACGTTTGACATTGCTGTTCTGCAAATGGTCGTATGGTGTTCCGTTTGCTTGTAGATTGTCAACATACTCGCTACAAGTCTTCACGTAGTCGTATGTGTTTTGATAGAACCCGCCAAAAGAGTGGTTATCATTGATTTGGTAGTTGAATCCGAAACGTCCTTCTAAGAAAGGATTACGAACATTATTCTTCTGCTTATTGCTTATCACCCACAACGTGTCGGCAAAGACAGTCTGCTCAAACTCTCCACTACTCCATCTTTTGTTGTAGGCTCCAAAGAGGTTAGCGAAAAGTTCCAGCCCGCCTGTGCGGTAAGTCAGGTTGATGCGCTCGTTGTTTAGGTAGCCGCGTCCCTTACGGTTCCACGATGTCAATTCCACACCCAGGCCCTCGCCTGCTGCCCGCTTGGTGCGGATGATGATGACAGCATTGACCGTTGCATCGTAGCGGGCACCTGGATTCTGGATGACCTCCACGGTGCGGATGTTGTCCGACTGGATGTTCTTCAGTTCGTTCAGGTCAGTCAGTTTGCGGTTATTCAGATAAATCAGCGGCGTACCCTTTCCTAAGATTTCATAGCCTTCGCCCCGCTTGGCAATCATCGGGACGCGGGTAAGCACATCTTCTGCCGTACCCATTCGTTCCATCACCGTTCCCTCCACATTCATCATCAGCGAATTGCCCTGCAGTACCACCTTGGGACGCTCACCTTGCACCAACACGCCGTTCAAGGTGTAGTTGTCGGGCTGCATCTGTATGGTTCCCATATCGTCCTTGTCGCAAGGCAGATAGACGGTCTTGTATCCGACGTAGGAGATGCGGGCAAGGATTTGTTCTTGCTCATTAGGAATGGCAAAATAACCGCCCTCATTCGACACGCCACCGCTGAGTAGGATGGAGTCTGCGGGATTGAGAATGGCAATGTTGGCGTATGCCACAGGCAGACCTTGTTCGTCAATGATGGTTCCCGTAAGGTGGCGGTCAGTCTTGTGGGTACACTCCACAAAAATCTCTTTGTCATTGGGTTTGACGGTCATACGGATGGGATAGAAGCCTATCATCTGCTGAATGGCATCGGGCAACTTTTTATTATTGACGGTAAGGGTAATACGATAGTCCTCCAACTCGTTATAGAGGAAGTTGATGACGTATGCAGACTGCTCGCTTTGCAACTGGAGCAAGGCATCACTCAGCGACATATTATCATACACGTGGCTGATACGCTGACTATGTGCTACGCCAAAGAAAAAACAACAAATAAGAAACAATAAACTCTGCCGTCTCATCATCTTACAACCAGTTTTTCATTTTCCACAACAATGTTCACGGCCTCAAAGGTGTTCAGTTTCTCCACGATGCGGTCAAGACTGTCCTCTCGTTTCCAGACGAAGTGGAAACGCAGTTCACGGGCTTCCTTGTTCTCGAAACTGATGCCGACATGATGGACAGCGGCTATCTCTGTGAGCATTGTTTCCAATGTCACGTTGTCAAAGACACGAGGCTCCATCGTAATCGTGTCGGTCTTGGTGGTGTCGGATAGCAATGCGTTTTGAGACGAAGTTGAAATCTGCACCTCTTGATACGGGGATTGCAAATCCCCTCCAACACTCTGACGCACGATGTGGATAGCGGCCAAAGCGATACCCGATGCCAAGAGTACCCCAGTGAAGGAGGCTGCAATCTTACCAAAACGGAAACGGGATTGTGTGTCATCATTATAATGACTTGTCGCGAACTTAGCCCATTCGTCAGCCACAGATGGCGCACTAATCGGAGTTTCCTCTTCTTGTACGAAAGCCCTCTTGGTAAAAGCCATTTGCTCCACCAACTCCTGCATCTGCTCATCATTGAGCACCTGCTGCAACTGCTCGTCGGTCAAATGTTCCGGATGTTCCTGCAACTCCAGAAACTGTTCTGTCAGTTGTTTCTTTGTCATCATATTGCACTATGTGTTTGAATTGAAAAATAGTCTGATTTTCTCTACCGACTGCCGTAGGTGCGTGTGGACAGTCTGACGGCTGACGCCCAGTTCATCGGCCACTTCCTGGCAGGTCATCTCCTTGACGAAACGCAGTTTGAACACCTGCTGGCTCAATGGTGGCAATTGTTCACGGACATAGCGCATCAGTTCCCTCATACGCAGTCCTTCACTTTGGGCAATCGTCGGTTCGACAGCCTCGTCAGACAGCAACCGCAGGAACCGTTCACGCACTTGTTTCCGTTCCAGTTCGTTGCGGCACTGGTTTCTGACGCTCATCATCAGATATGCCTCAGCCGTATCCTCCTGCAAAGTGATGTCTCTGACCATCAGTCGCGCAAAGACCTCGCTCACCACGTCCTTGCTTTCGTCCTCATCGTAGAGGATGGTCACGGCCAGACGGTACATCTGTGCGTAGTGCATCTTAAACAGTTTTTCGATTTCTTTTCGAGTCATACATAAATAATACAGTTCAGACAAAGAAATTGTAAAGTAATAACGGCTTTTTTTATGAAATACATATACTTTATTTGCCATTCCGAAAAAGTTTTCGTACCTTTGCATCGTCATTAAAAGAATAATGGAGAGGAAATGAACAAAGTAATGCTGATAGGCAACGTGGGCGCAGAGCCTGAGGTGCGCTACGTGGACCAGGGCGTGGCTGTGGCGCGGGTGCGCCTGGCCACCACCGAGCGGGGCTACACCCTGCAGAACGGCACACAGGTGCCCGACCATACCGACTGGCACAACGTGATACTGTGGCGGCGCCTGGCCGAAGTGGTGGAGCACTATGTGCACAAGGGCGACAAACTCTACATCGAGGGGCGCATACGCTACACCGTCTACGACGACAAGAAGGGCCAGCGGCAGTATGCCACTGAGATATGGGCGGACAATATGGAAATGCTCACGCCCAAGGCACAAAAGGAAACTGAGGCACAGTGATGGACTATCTTCAACAGATTTTCAGCGAAGTGACTGTCAATGCGCTCGGCCCCGGCGAGGTGTTTGCCGGCGTGCTGGCCCTGGTACTCCTGCTGTTTTCGGGATTCGCCTCCGGCTCGGAGATTGCGTTCTTCTCGCTATCGCCTACCGACCTGAACGAACTGGACGAGGAGAAGAGCGATGTGGACAAGACCATCGTGCAACTGCGTGAAGACTCTGAGCGCACGCTAGCCACCATCCTCATCACCAACAATCTGGTCAATGTGACCATCATTATGCTGTGCAACTATTTCCTTGCCAGTTGGATAGACTTCGGTGCGGCCCGCTGGCTGGAGTTCGTGGTCATCACGGTGGTGCTTACTTTCCTGCTGCTGCTCTTCGGCGAGATTATGCCGAAGGTGTACTGCGGCCAGCACGCGCTGAACGTGTGCCGTATGTTTGCGCCCGCCATCGCCCTGCTTCGGCGGCTGTTCTACCCCCTGTCGAGCATCCTCATCCGCTCCGGCTCACTGGCCGGCAAGGTGCTTCAGCAGGAGAACCGCGTGCTGAGTGTGGACGACCTGGAGCAGGCTCTGGAACTGACCGACAAGGAGGAACTGAAGGAGGAGCAGAATATGCTGGAGGGCATCGTCCGCTTCGGCGACGAGACGGCCAAGGAGGTGATGACCAGCCGACAGGATATCGTCGACCTGGACTTCCGCAGCACGTTCCCGGAGGTGCTGCAATGCATCGTGGAGAACAACTATTCGCGCATACCCGTCTATCAGGGTTCCATCGACCAGGTGCGCGGCATCCTCTATATCAAGGACTTGCTGCCCCACCTGACCAAGCCGTCCACTTTCCGCTGGCAGTCGCTCATCCGCCCGCCCTACTTCGTGCCTGAGACAAAGAAGATTGACGACCTGCTGCGCGACTTCCAGGAGAACAAGGTGCACATCGCCATTGTGGTCGATGAGTTTGGCGGCACCAGCGGCCTGGTGACGCTGGAGGACATCCTGGAGGAGATAGTGGGCGAAATCAACGACGAGTACGACGAGGAGGAGAAGAGCTATGTGCGCATCAACGCCAATACCTACGTGTTTGAGGGGAAGACGCTGCTGAGCGACTTCTACAAGATTCTGAAGCTCGACGACGACATCTTCGAGGAGGTGGAGGGCGACGCCGACACGCTGGCCGGCCTGATGCTGGAACTGAAGAGCGACTTCCCGAAGCCTCACGAGCGGATAGACTACGGACAGTTTAAGTTCGAGATTGTGGAGATTGACGGCCACCGCATCTCAAAAATAAAAGTCATCGTGAACAAGGAAGATGCCACTGAAGGAAATACGTGACGTGACGAGCCACACCCGCCTGGGCCTGTGGCGCATGGACGAGACGGCGGCAGAGATGCTGGAACTGTTTCCCCACCTTGCCGCCCTGGAAATGCCCTTCAAGAACGAAGGACGGCAGAGGGAGTTCTACAGCATCCGTGCCCTGCTGGCCACAATGACGGGCAACAAAAGTCTGCTCATCGGCCATCTGCCAAGCGGGAGACCTGTGGTAGAGGGCTATAACGTAAGCATCAGCCACACGCGCGGTTATGCTGCCCTGATACTGTCTGAATCGGAAGACGTGGCCGTAGACATTGAGCAGAGGGGCGACCGAGTGGCACGTATTGCCCGGAAGTTCATCCGACCCGACGAAGAGGCCGCCACCATCGAACAGATGCTCACCCTCTGGTCGGCCAAGGAGGCGCTCTACAAGCTGCACTCTGAAGACAATCTGGAGTACTTCGATATGCGCCTCGTCAGCCTCTCACCTTCACGTCTGCTGATAGAAAATATGAAGCGCGGACAGCTTGTAGACATCCGCCACGAGCTGACCAGCGACTATGTGCTGACTTACCACCCAATAGAAACGACAATATGAGCAAACCACTAATACTGATCTCTAACGACGACGGCTTTCAGGCTAAAGGCATCAACTGTCTGGTAGAAATGCTCTCCGACCTGGCCGACATCGTAGTGTGCGCACCCGACTCGGCACGCTCCGGCTTCTCACGCGCATTCTCGGCCACTACCCCACTACGATTAGAGCTGCAAGAGCGATATGAGGGTGTGGACATCTGGTCGTGCAACGGCACACCGGTCGACTGCGTAAAAATGGCTCTCTCGGAGATACTCACCCGCCAGCCCGATATGATCATCGGAGGCATCAACCACGGCGACAACGCCTCAGTAAACTCCCACTATAGCGGCACGATGGGCGTGACAATAGAGGGCTGTATGAAGTACATTCCCTCGGTAGCCTACTCGCTCTGCGACTACAGCCCCGACGCCGACTTCGAGCCTTTGCGTCCCTACGTGAGGGAGTTCACCCAGAGGGTGCTGCGCGAAGGACTGCCCAAGGGTGTGTGCCTGAACATCAACTTCCCGCTCCTGCAAGAAGGCCAGCGCGACTATCGTGGCATCAAGGTGTGCCGGATGGCCTTCGGCACCTGGTACAACGAAGTGACGAAATGCCATCATCCCCGTGGCTACGACTACTACTGGATGGTGGGTCACTTCCGCAACGACGAAGCCGACCGCGAGGATACCGACAACTGGGCCTTACAGCACGGCTATGTGGCCATCACGCCGACCACGATTGACCTGACCGACTACGATATGCTCCGCCAAATGGGCGACTGGAACAAGAACCTATGAAATACTATCTGATTGCCGGAGAGGCCAGCGGCGATCTGCATGCCTCGCGACTCATGCAAGCATTGGCACGGAAAGACCCGCAGGCTGAGTTCCGCTTCATCGGCGGCGACCTGATGGCTGCCGCTGGCGGCACGATGGTGAGGCACTACCGCGAACTGGCTTATATGGGTTTCATTCCCGTGCTGCTCCATCTGCCCACCATTCTCCGCAACATGCGGCTGTGCAAACGAGACATCAGCAAATGGCAGCCTGACGTGGTCATACTGGTGGACTACCCAGGCTTCAACCTCAGCATCGCAAAGTATGTGCACGCCCTGTCCCAGCCGACACCAAAGGTCTACTACTACATCGCCCCTAAGATATGGGCGTGGAAGGAGTACCGCATCAAGAACATCCGCCGTGACGTGGACGAACTGTTCTCCATCCTGCCCTTCGAGGTGGACTTCTTCGAGGGCAAGCACCACTACCCTATCCACTATGTTGGCAACCCCACCGCCGACGAAGTGCGCACGTTCCTCAACGAGGCTGGCAGCAACGACAAGCCAAAAGCGAAAAAGGTCATCGCCCTGCTGGCAGGCAGCCGTCGACAGGAAATCAAGGACAATCTGCCCACAATGATTGAGGCTGCACGCCAGTTTGAGGACGACTACGAACTGGTGCTGGCCGGCGCTCCCGGCATAGAGAGCAGCTTCTACGAGCAGTTCACCACCGGCACAAGTGTCCGCAGGGTGGACAACCAGACCTACGCACTCCTCAGTCAGGCCCATACCGCCCTCGTCACCAGCGGCACGGCCACCTTGGAAACAGCCCTCTTCGGCGTACCTCAGGTGGTGTGCTACGAGACCCCCCTACCCCGCCTCATCGGCTGGTTGCGGAAGAAAGTGCTGAAAGTGAAATACATTTCGCTGGTGAACCTCATTGCCAACCGTGAGGTGGTGCGCGAACTGGTGGCCGACTCGTTCACACTCGACAACATCCGCCGCGAACTGGCCGCCATTCTTCCAGACGACGCTCCCGCCCGCAGGCAAATGCTGGAAGACTATCAGCAACTGTGGCAGCAGCTGGGCGACGACTGCGCCCCAGAAAAGGCAGCCACCACTATGTACCAGCTATTAACCAGGGGAAAAGCGAATGAAGACTGAACTGATACTCGTGGGCAAGACCACCGACCGCCACTTCGACGCCGGCATCAGCGACTATGCCAGCCGCATCACCCACTATATGCCCTTCGGCATTACCGTCATACCAGAACTGAAAAACGCCCGCAACCTCTCAGAAGAGCAGCAGCGGACGGCAGAAGGGGAACTCATACTGAAACAATTGCAGCCACAGGACACGGTGGTGCTCCTCGATGAGCGAGGGAAGGAGCTGCGCAGTCTCGACTTTGCCCGCTGGCTGGAGCAGAAATGGTCTACAAGCCGCCGGCTGGTGTTCGTCATCGGCGGCCCCTACGGCTTTTCACCTGGCGTCTATGCCCGCGCGAATGAACAACTGTCGCTGTCGCGGATGACGTTCTCACACCAGATGGTGCGCCTCGTCTTCACCGAACAGCTCTATCGTGCCTGCACCATCATCAAGGGCGAACCCTACCATCACGAATAACTCTTTTCCACCACTTCCATGATTTCGTGCTCCGCCTCGTTGGCGCGCTTTATAATGTCGTTGGCTTTGGCCACCAACTCTCCTGCACGCATATAGTCGTCCAGTAACGAAGCATTGTGCTTCACAACCAGTCCGGCACCAGCCACAGCCGCATGGGCAGCCAATGCCCCCACCCCCACGTTGCTGATATTGTCGTGAGCACCTTCCTGGGCCATATAGCGCAACACCACAAAGGTCTGCATCACCACGTGCATGGTACGGAGCGAGGCACGCGCCTGCTCTTCGGCATTGCGCTTCGGATGCTTGGCCTCCTCGTCGACAAGCGAGAGCAACTGGCGCATCATATCCTGCCCCATCACAGCCCACTGGGAGAACTCGTCCCAACGGTCTTCCCAGCCAGCCTGGTTGGCAGAAGCATTGGCCACCATCGCTCCCAATGCCGCAGCCAAGGTGCCGAGATAAGCCGATGCACTACTGCCGCCAGGACAGTTATTCTCACGGGAAATTTGTTCGGCAAACTCCTTGATGCTGCTTTTCACCAGGTTTTGACGGGCAGCCGCATCAGCATCCTCCAGCATATACTCTATAACCTTCTCCCTTGGATTGAAAGGACGTATATCGTTGAGACACATCGACTTGACGGCAATCTTGACGATATCGTCTTCAGGGACACCAGCCGAACGGTGTTGTTTTTCCAAGAAATGCTTTCCAGCATCGACGAGTGCCTTCTTGGGGACAAGGCCGATAATCTCAGTACCCGTGACACGCATCCCACGCTTCCTTGCGGCACGGCACACCTCCTCGAAAGCTGTATGGAGCGGCGTCACACTTATATCAGTCAGGTTCATCGACACCTGTGCAATGCCATATTCGTCGATATACCAGCCCAAGGCCTTCGTGCTCTTCAGCTTTCCTGGCTTCATCATGGGCTTGCCGTCTTCGTCGTAGACAATAGCACCAGCAGGCGAACCTCCTTGGCGCATCGGTCTGCCCTTTTCACGCAAGGTAAGCGCTATATCGTTGGCCAGTCGAGCTGAAGTGGTGTTCAAGTTGAAATTCACAGCTATCAGGTAATTACGTGCACCTACTACCGTGCAGCCCGTACGCCACACAGGCGAAGCAGCGTCCAGTTCCAATTCGCCCGTATCGCCGCCCTTTCTCAGTTTGTCGCTGATAAAGTCTGGCTCCTTTCCGGGAGTTGTCAGCTTCCGATTCAGTGCCTCATAGCCTCCTGCGCGGCATACGGCCAGGTTCTTGCGTTCCGGCAGAATGGCAGCTGCCTCGTAACAGTAGCATGGGATGAGAAGTTCGTCGGCAATGCGTCGTGCCAATGCCTGAGCCAGTTCAGCGCACTCTTTCAGGGTGATGCTCTGGACAGGCACTAACGGCAGCACATCGGTAGCGCCTATACGCGGATGAGTACCCTCATGGCGTCGCATATCTATCAACTCGCCAGCCTTCTTCACAGCCTGGAAAGCAGCTTCGCAGACGGCATTAGGCTCGCCTACAAATGTCACCACCGTACGGTTGGCGGCCTGGCCAGGTTCTACGTTGAGAAGCCTTACCCCCTCCAAGCGCTCTATCTCATCGGTTATCTGGCGTATGACGCCCATATCGCGCCCCTCGCTGAAGTTGGGCACGCACTCTATAAGTTGTCGGTCACTTTTCATCATCCACCTATCACTTTTCACTTATCACTTGACCTGAATAACCAGATAGCGACTGGTGCCCCAGAACTGCTGGGGATTGGTGATGCGCAGCACATACTGCTTATTGGCGTCGCGGTCCAGAGTGTAACTGCCCGTGGGATGGTTGGTGAGCAGCTTGGCATCGCGTGACATCAGCTTGATTTCCTTGTCCACCCGAATGTCAATCTTGGTAAAATAGTTCTTGTTGAAATTGGACTGCAGCACCTCGCCGCTCTTTAGGATATTCTGCTCCTTGAGTTCGTTCTTGGTGCCAAAGACATACCATGCCGTATTCAGCTCCCTGTCCTGGGTGTTGATGGTCTCTGTTTTCTGGTCGCTTTCGTCACGCAGCGAGGCCACGTCTTCCGACAGCGAGGCCACCATCTCGTCCAGTTCGGCAATGTGGATGTCCTTCTCCTCCAACTCGCTGCGCAGGGCGGCCAGTTCCGACTCTTTTTCGGCGAACTGCTTGGTCAGGTTCTCCAGCGTCTTTTTCATCTGCTCACTGGCAACGCTACTCTGTCTGAGGCTCCGGCGCAGTTTGTTGATGAGTTCCTTGTTCTGACTCAGGGTCTCCTGGATGAACTGCATGTTCTCCCTGATGCGCTCGTTGGCGTCGACACCCTCGCCCCTTCGCTCCAGAGTGACACGATCCTGTGCCTCATTGATGGCGCGGAAGCCCTCCTCGATGGTATTGAAGGTCTCCAGCATGTCGTTAATCTCGTTGTCCTTCTGGATATTGACCCTTGTGAGCGAGTCGATTTTCTGGTTCAGGTCGACACTTTCGCGCTTGTTCACGCTTTCGTTGCAGGCACCCAAAGTGAGGATGCAGGCTGCAAATAATAATAGTTTTTTCATTGTATTCATATATTTGTTTCTATTGTCAATTATCTTTTCCTGCCACCACCACAACGATTTCACCCTTAGGAGGCTTCTCCGTGAAGTGGGCGCACACCTCCTGAAGCGAGCCGCGCACGCTCTCCTCATAAACCTTGGAGATTTCGCGGCAGACGCTGACCAGCCGTTCTGGCCCGAACACTTCGGCAAACTGTTGGAGCGTCTTTACCAGACGGTAGGGCGATTCGTAGAATATCATGGTGCGGGGTTCTTCGCGTAACGCCTCAAGGCGCGTCTGGCGCCCTTTCTTCTGCGGCAGGAAGCCTTCAAAGGCGAAGCGGTCGCAGGGCAACGCACTACTCACCAAGGCCGGTACAAAGGCTGTGGCACCCGGCAGGGTCTGCACCTCGATGCCAGCCCTCACCGCCTCGCGCACCAGGAAGAAGCCTGGGTCGCTGATACCAGGAGTGCCGGCATCGCTGATGAGGGCAATGGTCTGGCCGGCAAGCAACCGCTGAACGATGGCAGTCGCCGTGCCGTGCTCATTGAACTTGTGGTGCGACATCATCTGGTTCTTAATGCCAAAGTGCTGCAACAGGACGCCCGACGTGCGGGTGTCTTCCGCCAGCACCAAGTCGGCCTCTTTCAGCACTCTGATGGCGCGCAGTGTCATGTCCTCCAAGTTGCCCACTGGCGTGGGTACGACATACAATGTTCCCATATCGCCGACAAAATTAAACAAAAAGATGTCAGGACGTATGCTATTTAACTTTTTTTATTCCTTTAGTATGGAGCGGGGCCGTCAGCAGGGGGCAGCGGCAGCGACGTGTCGTCGAAAGAAGAGAAGCCGGACGACAGGTCATCAGGCGCCTGACCATTGACTTTCGACCCCAGTATCTCGCCCCCTCCCTGGGGTGAGCGGTGGTCAAGACGGGTGTCTTCAGGGTTCTCAAAGCGGGTGAACTCACCACGGAAGGTGAGCAACACATCGCCCGTAGCGCCCTTACGGTGCTTGGCAATGATGATTTGCGCCATGCCGTGCAGGTCGCGTCCGTTCTCGTCCTGATAGATGTGGTAATACTCTGGGCGATGGACGAAGAGCACCATATCGGCATCCTGCTCGATGGCTCCCGACTCACGCAGGTCGGACAATTGGGGACGCTTGCCCTCCAATCCCTCGCGGCTCTCCACACCACGGTTCAACTGCGACAGGGCCAGGATGGGGATGTTGAGTTCCTTGGCCAGTCCCTTCAGCGAGCGGCTGATGGTGGAGACCTCTTCCTGACGGCTGGAGAAACGCATACCGTTGGCATTCATCAGTTGGAGATAGTCTATCATAATAATCTTCACGCCATGCTCGCGCACCAGTCGGCGGGCCTTGGTACGTAACTCAAAGACAGAAAGACCAGGCGTGTCATCAATATAAATAGGAGCACCCATCAGTTTGGTAATGCGCTTGTCCAGCCGGTCCCATTCGTCGCGCTGGAGTTGACCGCTGAGTATCTTCGAGCCATGAATCTCGCAGACGTTGGACATCAGGCGGTTGGTGAGTTGCACGTCCGACATTTCAAGCGAAAAGAAAGCCAACGGCACATTAAAGTCAGCCGCTATATTTGTGGCCATCGACAGGGCAAACGAGGTCTTACCCATAGCCGGGCGTCCGGCAATAATAACGAGGTCGGAATCCTGCCACCCGCTGGTGATGTCGTCCAACTTATGGTAGCCTGAAGACACGCCCGTCAGTCCGTCGGTGTTGGCAGCAGCCTTATTGAGTACGTCGAGGGCACGCTTGATGACGGGGTCAATCTGCGTGTAGTCCTTCTTCATATTCTTCTGCGACAGTTCAAAGAGCGAACCCTCGGCATGCTGCATCAGTTCATCAACGTCGATGGTCTCGTCGAAAGCCTTGGTCTCGACATCACTGGCAAACTGTATAAGTTGCCGGGCCAGAAACTTCTGCGCCACGATACGGGCATGGTACTCAACATTAGCCGACGAAGCCACACGACCCGATATTTCGGCCATATAGGCACCGCCTCCCACCTCGTCGAGACGCCCGTTGCGGGCAAGTTGCTCCGTGACGGTGAGCACGTCGATAGGCCGCTCGGCCATAGCCAGGTCACGTATGGCCTCATAGATATATTGGTTGCGTTTCTCGTAGAAACTTTCTGGAAAAAGCAACTCGCACACCACGGCGTAGGCATCCTTGTCTACAAGTATTGCACCCAGCACGGCCTTCTCCACTTCCAAGGCCTGCGGTTGAACGTGTGCATAAGTATTGTCCACGGGTTGCTGGCGACTGGAGCGCCTGCCCCCAGAGTTGTTTTGTTCTGCCATTTCGGTTGTTTCAGTTATTGTCAAGTAATAAAGGACATTAGGCGCGGAGCAGATTCAGCCTCTGCCTGTATGCCTTGCGCAGACGGCGGATGGCACGGTCGCGAATCTGGCGCACGCGCTCACGCTGAAGGCCCATCTCCTGACCAATCTCCGCCATCGTCAAATGCTCCTGGCCTATGCCAAAGAAAGCGTTCACCACCTGCGACTCGCGAGTATCGAGCGAGCGAAGGGCATACTCCACGGCATCAGCCACATCAGTACGAACCACCCGCTCGTCGGCCAATGGCGAATTGGCATCGACAAGCACAGAGAGTAGGCTCATGTTGGGCTTGGCCCCCAACGGAGCATCCACCGAGCGCGACTGGCCGTCGGCACCGCTCTCCACGCGCTGTTCACGGCTCTCCCGCGCCAAGGCTCGCTCTATCTGCTGGCGTATGAACACCACAGCGTAGTTGGCGAAGCGCAAGCCACGGGTAGCATCGTACTTGCCAGCGGCTTTTATGAGGCCCAAATTACCCTCGCTCACCAGGTCGTCCATCGTTAAGCCTTTGCCCTGATACTGGCGGGCGATGGCCACCACAAAGCGCAGATTGGCCTCCACCAGTCGGTTCACGGCCCTCTCGTCGCCCTGTCTGACGCGGGCTGAAAGCGTTTGCTCCTGCTCCTCAGTAAGTAGCGACTCGCGCCCTATTTCGTCCAGATATTTGTTCAGTCTGTTGTCTTCCATATTGCGTATGCAGTTCTTTTGCCCACAAAGGTAAGAAATTTTTGGGAACTGGCAAAATCTATGAACCTTTTTTATGAATATCCCTAAAAGTACCCACAGAAAAAAGTGCTTGGGCCAAAGTAATGAGATACTATGGCCCAAGCAAGATTGAATAGGGAAAGTTCCTTAGTCCTGGCTGTTCTCAGGGCGCAACTGACGGACGACGGCGCCTGCACGCCACATCTCCTGGTTGCGCATAGCCTCCAGTTCCTTCTCCAGTCCGGCACGGTAGTCGGGCTTCGAGTTGGCGTCGATGCTGATTTGGGCCTCATGGCCAGTGAGCACCGAGTAATAGAGCCACTCCATCACGGGCTTGATGGCATCGTGGAAGCGGGGAGCCCAGTCGAGAGCACCGCGCTGGGCGGTAGTTGAGCAGTTGGCGTACATCCAGTCCATTCCGCGCTCGCCGAAGAGCGGGCCGAGGCTCTGAGTGAGTTCCTCAACGGTCTCATTGAAGGCTTCCGAAGGTGAGTGACCGTGCTCGCGCAGCACCTCGTACTGTGCCAGCAGCAAGCCCTGGATAGCTCCCATCAGACTTCCGCGCTCACCAGTCAGGTCGCTGGTGGCCTCGCGCTGGAAAGTGGTTTCAAACATATAGCCGGCACCAATACCTATGCCAAAGGCCAGCGTCTTCTCAGTTGCATGGCCGGTAGCGTCCTGATAGACGGCATACGAGCAGTTGAGGCCGCGACCCTCGCAGAACATGGTGCGAAGGCTGGTGCCGCTGCCCTTAGGTGCCACCATAATCACGTCGACATCCTTTGGAGGAATGACGCCTGTGCGATCACTCCAGTTGATGGCGAAGCCGTGGCTGTAGTACAGGGTCTTGCCGGGCTTCAGGTATTTCTTGATGGTGGGCCACTGCTGAATCTGACCGGCGTCGCTCAGCAGCATACAGAGGATGGTGCCCCTCTCGGCGGCCTCCTCGATGGAGAACAGCGTCTTGCCGGGCACCCAGCCGTCGGCAACGGCCTTGTCGTAGGTCTTGCCGGCACGCTGGCCAACGATGACGTTGAAACCGTTGTCGCGCAGGTTGCAGGCCTGGCCGGGACCCTGAATACCATAACCGATAACGGCGATGGTCTCGTTCTTCAATACTTCATGTGCTTTCTCCAAGGAGAACTCCTTACTGGTGACTACGGTTTCGATGACGCCACCAAAATTCATTTCTGCCATTTTAGTTTTTTGATGTTTTAATGTTTTTATTATCCACTTGAGCCATGCCCGCCCTTAACCCGAGAGCCGTCGTCTTATTGGTCTCATCCACTCCCTGCTCGAGGGAACAGCAATGGATTTGTTCTGTAAAATCGACTGCAAAGGTAGCAAATTGCAAGCGTACAGCCAAATTTTCAGACGCATTTATACCTATTTAACCATTTCAGGCGAGCAGGAGGCGGCTTACATTGGCGGTGTTTCTTGCCCACTCCAGGGTGTAGGCTTCGTCGGCTTTTTCGGGAGAGTCCGTGGGTGTGAGGTGTTGGGCCTGGGCCTTGATGTCGAGTACCTGGCCGATGGTGGGCTTTGCGTTTAGTCTGCGCAGGAGGGTGTCGACGTTTTCTGCCGAGAGATTGCTGATGGTCTGGCCGTCAAAAGGCATTTCGAGCCAGGTGACAGCCCTTTGCTTCACTTCCAGGACGCCGAAGACGAGCCCCTTGGAGAGGTTGCTCTCCGTGATGCGCACGAGATGGTCGACAGTCGATGGGTCATAGGCTACGCCCGTGTCATCGCTGACGGTCATAGGCTTTTCCGCCGACATCCAGCCCAGCATCAGGTTAGGCGAGAGTTTTCCAGCCGTGTAGGCGTTGCAAGTGAACACCACACGCTGGGCGCCAAAGGCTTCCAACTCTGGCAATGACAGTTCGATGTACTCTGCCGTGCCCACCATATCGGGTATGCGCTGGATGTCGCCCGAATGGCGTGCGCCTGGGGCTGTCAGGTTGAAATAAGAGCAGACATAACTCTCTTTAGCGGTGACGACAAGGCAACTCAGGTCCATATCGAGGTGCTGTGCGGGCAAGCCTTGTCCCCATTGCAGGAAGAGACGGACGCTGTCGCCTGTCACAGGAATCTGCTCGCCCATCAGAGCGGAGGAATCACTCTGCACGGTTGTCTGGCGGTCGCCAACGGCTACGGGGATGTGATAGAGTTGAGGGGCGATGTAAATAGTGCGGTTACCCTGCCCCTCCCCTTCAGAGGCGGGGAATGAGGAAGCGAAATGCTGTTGCATAGCCTCCAGATAAAGGTGGGTGACAGCCAGTATCATCTGTTCCAGCTGCTCGTCGTTGTAGTGGGCCAGCAGGGGATGAGGGGGCAGACGTTTCACCATACCGCTTAATGTGCGTGCCAGTCGCTGTTGGTCGCGGTCGAAATAGAGTGTCGCCTGGGAACCGAGCGTGACGAGCAGGCGCACGGGCAACTGTGGCAGCACCTTGCGGAAGGCCTCGACGACTGGCTCTTTGCCAAAGGTGAGCATTGTGGAGAAAAGGCATCGGGCGAAGAGGCCGGGCCGCTGGCTGAGCAACTGAAGTGTGGCCTGGCGGTCGGCTTTTCCGAGGGCGCGGTCTACCCTCCCCTGCCATACTGTATAGTCGCGACGATAGAAGCGGTCGAGCAGTTCGGCCAGCGGCTCGAAGCCAGGTCGGCGGGCATATTCGGCCAACCTTAAAGCGCGTATGAAGCGCACCCACATTTCACGACGAGGGTGCATGGATTCTAAGTGAGAGGTGAGAGGTGAGAGGTGTGAGGTGAGAAGTGTATTCAGCCAACGGGCTACACGGTAGCACCAGGGGCGGCTGTACTTCAGGCGTAACTGCTGCTTCAATGCCTTTGCCACGGTCTCCTGGCCCTCCTGCGTGGTGCACTCGTGGCGGTGGTTCTTGTATTGTATATATAATAAGGTGGAGGGCTTGAGCAGTTGTACGTGCCCTGTATGACGGTACCACAGATAGCGCAGCACGTCGTTGGGCGTGGAGAAGAGTTTGCCAGCCTCATCGTCAAGTCCACGGTTCACCAGTTCATCAATCACCAGCATACGGGTCTCTTTTTGCGCTACGCCAGTGAAAAGTGAAGAGTGAAGAGTGAAAAGTGAGGAGTCAAGCATCTTCTTGAGCGACTCGCGCTGGGTGGCGTCGAGAGGGACGGGCGAGAGGAGCAGGTCTTGGAAGAAGGCCTCCATCTGCTTGTCACCCCATAGTTCCAGCAGGCGCAGTTTGGAGCCTTGACCCTTGTAGTTGAAGTTTGCCGTGCGGAAAGGTGTACCGCAGAAAGGGCAGCCGTTGTAACGCTCCAATGGGAATGTGCCGTCAGGGATGAAGTGTCCACAGGGCAGCGTGGTGCCTGAAATCTGCCGCCGCTCCTCTTCGGGCAGCAAGTTGGCGATGAAGGTGGCAAAGTGGTCGGCCAAGGTCTCACCCGTGGGCACCAGCCAGCCACGTACCAGCGACGCCCAGTTCAAGTGGGTGCCCATCACCTCGTTCACCACGTCGAGCAGCACCTCGCGGTCTGTTTCGTCGAGTTCATTGACGGCACGCAGAGCCTCTTCACTAAGGGCAAAGCCCAGTTTGCGCAACTCAACGACGAGTGCGAGCGTCTGACCCGTCACTTCTATGCGGCCTGGCACTTGGCCTGCCCCTACAGCGGCAGTCTGCGGCAAATAGAGCGCCCGCTGCCGTAACGACACTTTCAGCAATTCCTTGTTTATCATAGTCTCATCAATAAAAAAGACAAGGTAATCGGGAAACTAGTTTTTCATTACAAAAAAGTTAGAAGTAAGCCCCCCTTGACCTTGTCGGTGCAAAATTACGCAAATAAATTGAAACGAACAAACAAAATGGGAAGTTTTTCTGTCATACTGTTGTGTATATGGAAAAAAATGTGTAAGTTTGCACGCAAAAACTGATACTGACCATGAGACGAATCATTTTCCTGCTGCTTGGAGCCTTAGTGGGCCTGACAGCAAATGCACAGACTGAAGTTACTACGGCTGAAGCGAAAGCCCTCTACAAGGAAACCAGCAAGACACGCAGAAGCATACACGACCCGTCGGTGGTTTACGACCACAGCACAGGGCGTCATTATATCTTTGGTTCGCACAAAGTAGGAGCCTACACCACCGATTTCCAGAACTGGACGCAGGCCAATCCCACGTGGAAGGCTGGCTCCAACACCAATGCCGCCAACTCTGTCGCCTTTGTCACCCCTGCTGTGAAGAAGGTGATGAAGGGTGGCGTGGAGACTGACTTCCCGCAGTTCGACGCGATGGAGTGGTCGGCACGAACCGATGCCGGTTACAACATCGACGGCAATATGTGGGCCCCCGACGTCATCTGGAACGAAACAATGCAGAAGTGGTGTATGTATTTGAGCATCAACGGCGACGCCTGGCATTCCAGCATCATCCTGCTCACCGCCGACAAGGTTACAGGGCCGTACCTTTACCAAGGGCCGGTGGTCATCTGCGGTTTCCAAGATAGTGGCCACTCATATAAGGACACCGACCTGGAACTGGCCATCGGTAAACAGTCGTCGCTGCCGTCACGCTACAATGTGGGTAGCAAGTGGGGCAACCGATGGCCGCACACCATCGACCCCGCTGTCTTCTACGACGAGGAGGGCAAGTTGTGGCTCGTCTACGGCTCGTGGAGCGGCGGTATCTGGATGCTCGAACTCGACGAAACGACAGGTCTGCGCGACTACGACGTGGTCTACCCCTCGACCAACGGCTCAAGCGACGGCGTAACCAGCGACCCCTACTTCGGCACCAAGATTGGCGGCGGCTACTACGTGTCGGGCGAAGGCCCCTACATCGAGCACATCGGCAACTACTACTACCTGTTTGTCAGTTATGGCGGCTTCGCTCCCGACGGCGGCTACGAGATGCGCGTGTTCCGCTCGGAGAAGCCCAACGGTCCCTACAAGGACGCGCAGAGCCGCTCGGCCATTTTCACCTCGTGGGTGAAGAACTTCGGGGCTGGCACCGACAACCGTGGAGAGAAGATAATGGGGGCCTACAACCAGTGGGGCACGATGACCGTGGGCGAGTGTGCACAGGGCCACAACAGCATCATTGCCGCCAACGACGGCCGCACCTATCTGGTTTACCACACCAAGTTCAACAATGGCACCATCGGCCACCAAGTGCGCACCCACCAGGTGTTCCTCAACAAGAACGGCTGGCTGGTGGCGGCTCCTTTCGAGTATAATGGTGAGACAACCACCGACCAAGACGTGGCCACAACAGAACTGGTGGAGGCAGGACACATCCCTGGCACTTACCATCTGCTGATCCACAAGTACAAGATGGACTACGAGAATATGGAGGAGGTGACGCCCGCCAGCATTACGCTGAACGCCGACGGAACCGTGACTGGCGACTACAAAGGCACGTGGAGCCGCGAGGCCGGCACCAGTTACTTCACCATCAAGTTGGGCGGCATCAACTACAATGGTGTGCTCGTCGTTGAGCAGATGGACGGCATCAGCATACAGGCCATCGCCTTTACGGCAATGGCTAACAGCGGGGTCAATGTATGGGGCTACAAATATCATCCCAAGTATGCCCTGGCCTGGCAGTTGAACAAGCAGAAGGTGCCGGTGACCAACAACGCCACCTTCCAGCGCGACGCCTACCTCTACGATATGCTCCTCGACAGGGACAACGTGACCTTGAACTGGAAGAGCAGTCTGCCCGAAGTCATTTCCGACTACGGCAAATACAACCCCTACGTCATCAGCGAAGACACAGAGGTGACGCTCACGGCAAGACTGGAAACGCCAGGCTACTTCTGGACTCAGGACTATACCGTGAAAGCGCTGTGTGCAGAGAACGCCCAGCCCTCAGCCGACTGGAAGACAGGTATGCTGGCCCACTACGGCTTCGACGGCGAAGAACTCTCCAACACTTTCGATGCCACCCAAGTTGCAGAACTGAAACGCAACAGCACCACCGCCATACCAGCAATGGAAGAGGGTGACCCCATGCGTATGGGCAATGTGGTGCACCTGAACTTCGGCGCCAATGGCAAGGAGAGTTACGTCAGTATGCCCAATCCACTCTACGGACAGACTTTGGAAGACGGTGCCACCCTCTCGTTCTGGGTAAAGCGCACCGACAACAATCTCTGGGACGGCCTTTATGGCTTCGTCAACGGCAATGCCCGCCTCTATATGACGGGCAACACCTACACGGGCTTCAACGACGGCAACGGCAAATGGCTCGACATCAACCATCCTTCGACGGTTGAGACCAACAATATCGCTGTTGGCCAATGGAACCTCGTCACCATCGTCTTCTCGCGTAGTGCCACTTCTTCATCAGGAGGCGTGACCGTCTATATCAATGGCACGACGACCAAGAACGACAAGTACAAAGGAGAGAAGGACGGCACCGCAATCTCCACCAGGGCAGCCTTCGACTACAACTGCATCGTGGACCATCTGGCGGCCAGCAAAGAGTTGTATCTGGGCTGTGGTTCCTTCTGGGGTTCGCCCGACGCACGCTTCGACGATGTGATTGTCTATAACCGTCCCCTCAAACTCACTGAGGTTATGGCCCTGAGGAATATGGAGAACCGCGTGTACGACTTCCGCTCGCTCGTTGAACCTGAATACAAGAAAGGCGATGTCAACAAGGACGGTACAGTCGACGTGGCCGACATTGCCACCGTCATCAGCGTGATGGCAGGCATACCGACAGGCGATACCGACGTGAATGGCGACGGCAGAACTGATGTGGCCGACATTGCCACCATTCTTTCTATTATGGCTGGAATCAATCAATAAACAACACATAATTATGAGAAAACTCTTTTTTGCTTTCGTTATGCTCATCGTGGCATCGACAGCAAGTGCACAACGACTTCCTAACGTGCTCCTGAAGGACATCAACGGCAAGGCCGTCTCCACCGACACGCTCAACAACGGCGGAAAGCCCTTTATCGTCGATTTCTTCGCCACCTGGTGCCATCCCTGCAACCGCGAACTGGACGCCATCAGCGAAGTTTACGACGAATGGCGCGAGGAGACGGGCGTGAAAATCTTCGCCATCAGCCTGGACCAGGCGCAGAATGTGGCCAAAGTAAAGCCTCTGGTGGAAAACCGAGGCTGGGACTACGATGTGCTGCTCGACCCTAACGGCGATATGCAAAGAGCCTTGAGCATACAGTCGATTCCCTACGTGTTCATCTGCGACGGCAAGGGCAATATCGTCTATAAGCACATTGGCTACACCGACGGCGCCGAGGCGGAACTGATAGAGAAGGTTCGTGAGTTGATAAAGTAGCGGTATGAGACTACAGACGATTGTCCTGGCCTGCCTGGTGGCCGTCGGCGCCAGCGCACAAAACGACAACAAGGTCACTCTGAGCGGAAGCATACATAGCGATGTGCTGCTGCCGCAAAGCGACAGCGACATCGGGGCAGAGAAGACAGAAGACTTTCTGACCAACACCTACGTGGACCTGAGACTCCAGCACAAATACGTGGAGGCAGGCGCCAGGATGGAATATATGGAGCACCCGCTGCCAGGCTTCGAGAGCGACTTCAAGGGCTGGGGCGTGCCCCATTTCTATGTCAAGGGCAAGTTGCAATGGGCCGAACTGACCGCAGGCACATTCTACGAGGAGTTTGGCTCCGGCTTTATCCTGCGCACCTACGAGGAACGCTCGCTTGGCCTCGACAATTCGCTGCTGGGAGCCAGACTGCTGCTGAAGCCCGCACGCGGCACGCGCCTGAAGGCATTGGCCGGTCGCCAGCGCCACTACTGGGAGTGGAACAAGGGATTGGTCAGCGGAGCCGATGCCGAAGTGGACATCGACGAATGGTTGCCTGCCCTGCAGCAGAAAGGCACACGCCTCACCCTTGGCGCATCGTGGGTGAACAAGCGCGAAGACCCCGACTATCTGGAGCACGACGCGGAACTGCCTACGGAGAAAGGCTACAAGATTGTCACCTACCAGGTGCAGCAACCCAAGTATGTGAACGCCTGGGACGTGAGGGCCAGCCTGAACCACGGCCCCTGGAACGTCCTCGCAGAGTATGCACAGAAAAGTTACGACCCGTCGCAGGCCAACGGCTACATCTACCGTCGCGGAAGCACGGCCATGCTCTCCACCTCTTTTTCGCAAAAAGGACTCAGCCTGCTTTTGCAGGCCAAACGCTCTGAGGACATGTCGTTCAAGAGCAAACGGACGGTGCTGGGCAGTTCGTCGGCCATCAACCATCTGCCGGCCTTCACCCAAGAGCACACCTACGCGCTGGCAGCACTCTACCCTTACGCCACGCAAATGGCCGACGGCGAATGGGCCTACCAGGCCGAACTGGGCTACAACTTCAAGCGCAAGACACCGCTGGGAGGCAAGTACGGGATGAACGTGAAGGTGAACTACTCCTATGTGCGTGCCCTGGACCGCCAGCCGCTGACTGCCGACGCAGACCCCATCGGCTCACTCGCCACCACCAATATGCACCTGGCAGGCACCACGGGCTACACCTCGAAATTCTTCAAGTGGGGCGACCAGACCTACTACCAAGACCTCGACATCCAACTGTCACGCAAGTTCTCAAAAGCCTTCAAACTTGACCTCCTATATATTAACCAGCGCTACAACAAGGGCGTCATCGAGGGCGAGGGAGGCATGGTGCACAGCAACATCTTCATTGCCGACGGCAAGTACCAGTTCTCACCAAAGACCACCCTGCGAATGGAAGCCCAATACCTCAACACCAAGCAGGACGAGGGCGACTGGCTCTTCGCTCTGGCAGAGTTGTCGCTGGCTCCCCATTGGATGGTGACCCTCAGCGATATGTGGAACTGCGGCAACAGCGACCCTGCCGTCCATAAAGACAACACCCACCACCACTACTACCAAGCCCTCGTCACCTTCAACACGGGTGCACACCGCATCCAGGCGGGCTACAGCCGCACAGTGGCGGGCTTCAACTGTTCCGGCGGCGTGTGCCGATGGATTCCCGCACAAAGAGGTTTCACTTTTTCCTATAACTACAGTTTTTAGCCTCTATCCGCATGAAAAAGAACAGATTACACCTCATACTCTTCACGCTTCACTTTTCACTCTTCATTAGCGCAGCGCTCGCTTTCCAGGCTTGCTCCTACATAGACGAGGACGAGAGGCTGCGCGTGGTGAACGTGGTGGAGAAAGACACGGTGACCGTCGACACCATCCCTGAAGAGCCGCCAGTAGATTTCTTCGCAGAGATTCCCCGCCATGTGCTGATTGAAGACTACACAGGACAGAACTGCGTGAACTGCCCCAACGCCACTACGCTCATTGAGCAATTGCTGAAGAAATACGACAGCGAGACCATCGTGCCCGTAGGCATCCACTCAGGCCCCTTGGGCGTCAGACAGGAGAAAGACCCGCAAGGGCTGGCCACCGAACTGGGCGACACCTACTATAAACACTGGGGCATCGACGTGCAGCCAATGGGCATCATTGACCGCAGCGACGGCCCGCTTTCCACCGACTGGTGGAGCGCCAAGGTGAGTTACGACCTGGAAGTTCTCCCTGTGCCACCCGTCAATATCTTTGTGGAAGCCGCCAACCCCAATATTCAAGTCACACTTGCTGCCCGCGAGGCATTCAGCGGAAAACTGCAACTCTGGCTCACCGAAGACAGCATCACGGCACCACAGAAAATACCCGACGGCAGTCCAAATGACGACTACGTGCACAACCACGTGCTACGCTGTGCCGTCAATGGCGACTGGGGCGAAGACATCAGCCTGGCCAGAGGCGAAAAGACAACGCTCACCTACACCTACACACCAGAAGCCGACTGGCGGACAGACCATCTGGCCGTAGTGGCTTTCATTTACAACGACAACGGCGTCACCCAGGTGGTGAGACGCAAAATAGACAACCATTAATCCGCAATCTCCAATGAAACAAAGGATAGTAGTGAAAATAGGCTCTAACGTGCTGACCCGCCCCGACGGAAAACTCGACGTCACACGTATGTCGGCACTCGTAGACCAGATAGCCTGGCTAAGGCAGCACGACACAGAGGTCATCGTCGTCTCCAGCGGCGCAATGGCCAGCGGACGCGGTGAACTGCGCGCTGTGCTCAACACCACGTCGCCCAACGCCCACCAACTCGACTCAGTGGAGCAGCGCCAACTCTTCTCCGCCGTGGGCCAGGTGAAACTCGTCGGCCTCTACTACGACCTGTTCCGCGAGTTCGGCATCCACGTTGGCCAGGTGCTCACAATGAAAGAGAACTTCCAGCCCGGCGAGCAATACCGCAACCAACGCGCCTGCATGACGGTGATGCTCGACAACGGCGTGTTGCCCATCGTCAATGAAAACGACACCGTCTCGGTCACCGAGCTGATGTTCACCGACAACGACGAACTCTCAGGCCTCATTGCCCAGATGATGGAAGCCGACACACTCATCCTGCTCTCTAACATCGACGGCATTTTCACCTCCCATCCTGACGACCCCAATGCCCAGCTCATAGAGAAGGTCGCCCCAGGCCGCGACCTCTCCGAATACATCCAGCCGGAAAAGAGTGCCTTCGGTCGAGGCGGCATGCACTCCAAGTACACCACCGCCCAGAAGGTGCAGCAAGCCGGCATCCGCGTCATCATAGCCAACGGCGAGCGCGACAACATCCTCATCGACCTGATGACCCGCCGCGACACCACCCCACACACAGAGTTCGTTCCATAAAACTACCCTGACCTCATTGGGAAAAAAGCCGTAACCAAGGCAAATCTCCGCCCACTTTTTTCAAAAGCGGCAAAACTGCCGTCCAGACTCACAGGCGCATACGACCTCTCTTAGAAAAAGAACCGTCCTTTCTCCCAAATTCTCTAGCCTGAATTATTCATAGATATAAAAAAGAGAACGCATTCCTTGCATAATTGCAGGAAAATTTGTAACTTTGAATCGTCTTAAAATCAAATTGTTACATACGTTCTTATGTGCAAAGGTAATACAAATTTTT
>JAGCZA010000114.1 GCA_017960525.1 Prevotella sp. | reverse complement strand
TTACAATATATAATATAATATATAAAATTTAATTAAGATTTCTATTACTCATTCTACCCTTTTCATAACTAAATTGTTGAATTGTTGAATTGTTGAATTCCGTCAGGAGGCCCAACCCCAGAACTAATTATCGGTGTGCGCGCGTACTTATATGTTAACAATATTTAACGGGGGGGTGATTTGGTGGAGGATATTATTTGTATCTTTGCACCTGTTGAACGTAAAACTATAATGGATCAATTACCCTATCGAGAATTCCTGGCGATGATACAGGAGAAGACCCGCGAGGCGGACATCCCGTATAGTGGCAGTTTCGAGTTGACACCGCTGTGCAACCTCGACTGCAAGATGTGCTATGTGCATCTGCAGGATCCGTCGGTAAAGCATCAGATGCTCTCGGGCGAGCAATGGCTCACGATTATCCAGCAGGCCATCGACGAGGGCATGATGGAGGCGATGCTGACGGGCGGCGAGGCGATGACGCACCCTGCCTTCTGGGATATCTATATGTATCTCATCAACCACGGCATCATCACCAGGGTCAAGACCAACGGCCTGCTGCTCAACGAAGAGGCTATCAAGCGATTCCAGGAATATCCACCTTATAAACTCGACATCTCCCTCTATGGCTGCGACAGCGAGTCGTATGTAGCCGTGACGGGTGTGGATGCCTACGAACAGGTGGTTCGCCATATCCGGCTGGCAGTGGAGGCAGGTCTGACGATTCAGATCATGGTGACGCCCAGCAGCTATATGTCGCCGTGGACGGAGCGGGTGATGCAGTTGGCGGGGTCGTTTGGTGTGAGTGTGATGGTGAATGGCACCTTGATTGACCCGCACGACAATACGGGCAGGAAGAAGGCGGACTTCGACCTCAGTCTTGAAGAAGACAGGAACATCCAAGAGAGGAAGCAGGAGATACTGCCACCGTTGTATGACCCTGCCGACCATGAGTTCTTTATGAAGCGACGGAATCGCCCGCGTTTGTCGGAGAGGGGTTTGTATTGCAGCGCTGGGCGCTCGGGTTTTGCCGTCAACTGGGACGGTGTCTTGCTGCCCTGCCTGGCGTTTCCTCGCGATGTGGCATGCGCCTATCCGCTGCGCGACGGGTTCCATCTGGCGTGGAACGAGGTGAATGAGGGGGTGAAAAACTACGAGGTGCCAAAGGCGTGCCACAGTTGCGAACTGAACGACAAATGCCATTACTGCCCGATGCATCATCAGAAGTTTGCTGCCAGGCACCAATGTGACCCAGATTATTGCAACAATCTGAAGGCAAGATACAAAGCCGCAGAAAAGACAGAAAAAGATAATTAAACGACCGAAAGGTCATATTGTTCAACAATTTAAATAACACAACAAAATGAGAACAGAAAAAATGACTTACGAGAAGCCAACCGTTCAGAAGGTGGAGTTCGACTTTAAGACCAGAATCGCTGCGTCGGGGTGTCATGGACCTGCAATTTTTGGTGATGATCCTGGAGCGCAATGTTCAAATTCGTAATTCAGTAATGCTAGAACTGCAAATGAACAAAGACTTTGTGCTCCGCAGGGTGTGCGGCGTGAATGTCGTACTGCCTGCGGGCACGAATGTCAAGGACTTTGGCGGCGCACTGGTGCTAAACGACACTGGTGCGCTGATCTACGAGCAACTGCAAGACGGCAAGACTGTTGAGGAGGCGGCTGATGCCCTTGTGGCGGCGTATGACGTCCCCCGCGAGACTGCCCTTGCCGACGTGCAGGAAACTATCGAATCGCTGAGGGAGGCAGGCGTGGTGGCTTGACCTCCGCCAGCGGGATAACGATGGAACAGAAGATATCGCTGACCGTAGAAGAATGGGTAGCGCTGCAGGAACAGTCGCCTGGCGGAGCGGGGCAAATCCCCGTCTGGTTTCAGGTGACGGGCGGTAGTATGTTGCCTTTCGTGCGTCCTTTCCGTGACAACGTGATGTTAGTAGCGGTTAAGGCAGAGGAATTGAAGGTAGGCGACATCGTGCTGTTCCCTGGCAAATACCTTGGGGGCGACTACTGTCTGCATCGGCTCTACAAGATAGAGAGTGACCGTGTGCAGACTTTCGGCGACGGCAATATGCGCCCTGACCATTGGCAACCTAAGTCGCAAATATTAGGCAAGGTGGTGCTTATCAAGCGTGGGCGGCTTACTATCGATTGCGAATCGCCCAGATGGGTAAGGCTATTCCGTCTTTGGAATAAGCTATTGCCCTTGCGCCCTGTACTGTTGCTGCCGTTCCGAGTGATGAACAAGCTGCACCGACTATTCCCACGAATCTTTTAGCCCATGCACGAATATTACTTTGCCAACTATCGCCTGCTGGTGGATGACGAAATCAGCAGCAGCGACTTTATGGACTACCTTGATGGCTTCAGCCAGGTGATGCCCGCTACGCACACTTTTACCGTGCATTGGGGCGGTGAGGCATTGCTTGACCAGAAGTATGCCGAGGCTATACAGCAACCCGTCGTCTGTACGACGGAGCGTTTTAACCTCCATAACACTCAGGACGCATGGGTATTTGTTTCGCTGATGAATGAGGATGTCGTCAGGCGTAATGGTAAGTATGTGCTGATGTGCAGCAGAGACTATAGCGAGATGACACTTTACATCTCGCGAAAACCCTACTATGAGGAAGTCGTACAAAGGTGGTTGACACCCGACATCCCTATGTCCTCTGCCATCCGTGCCGCCTGTGAGGCTGGCATGACGATGCGCGACGGGATGCCCCTGCACGCTGCGCTGGTAGAGAAAGACGGCTAC
>JAGCZA010000113.1 GCA_017960525.1 Prevotella sp. | reverse complement strand
TTTCGCCAATGGCGACAATCCCCTGAAACTTTGGGACTGGGGAGGCTACACCATCTTTGCCGACTGCCCCATCGAGACCGCACACCTGGGACGCAACTACGAAAGTGGGCGCGCACCATTCCGTGGACGCACTGAACTCAGGCAGGCCACGGTGAGCGACAACGTCAGAGCCATTCAGAAAGGCGAGTTCAGGGGCTGTACAAAACTGCTCTCCGTCACCCTGGGAAATAACATCGCGGAGATTGGCGACGAGGCTTTCTACAACTGCGACACCCTGCAGACCATCACGCTGCCCTCCAGCGTCACCTCTATTGGAAACGATGCCTTTGCCTACTGCAAGTGGCTCAAGAGTGCCAATCTGTCAGAGAACCTGAAACTCATCAATGGAAACGCCTTCTATGACTGTAACCACCTCGCCGAGATTACCATTCCCGCCAGCGTGGACTCCATTGGCGCGTGGGCGTTCCGCTATGCTGGCCTGAAGAAAGCCTTCTTCGCCGACGGCGCCAATCCCTTGAAACTTTGGGACTGGGGAGGTTACACCATCTTCGCCAATTGCCCCATCGAGAGCGCCCATCTGGGACGCAACTACGAAAGTGGGCGCGACATCTTCCGCGACATCCGCACCATCAAGAGGGTATCAATAGGCAGTATGGTGTCGGAACTGCACGCAAGCGAGTTCAGGGCCTGCGACTCCATCGCCAACATCTACAGTTACTGCATCGTGCCGCCGACGTGTCTGGCCAACACCGTGTTTGCCAGCACGAACAAGCAGACGTGCCAACTCCACATACCCAAAGGAACCGCCGAGGCTTATATGTCAGCATTTGTGTGGCGGGAGTTCTTCAATATCATTGAGATGCCGGCCGGCGATGTGAACGGCGACGGCATCGTCGATGTGGCCGACATTGCTACCATCCTCAGTGTGATGGCAGGAAATGTCGGCAACACTAATCTAAGTGCTGCCGACGTGAACTGCGACCAGAAAGTGGATGTGGCCGACATATCGACCGTCCTATCCATTATGTCGGGGAGATAACTACTCCGAGAGCATCGTGACCTCAATCCTATAGCCTGACTGCAACAGCAGTTGGGCTATTTTCTGTACGTCCTGGGCGGTGATGCCGCGCACCAAGTCCTTGTAGTCCTTGTCGAAATCGGCCTCGTCGTCCAGTTCGTGCCAAATGATGTAGTTCCAGTAGTCGTTGGTGATGGCCACCTGGTCGTACTGCTTCACCAGATACTCCTTCACCTTGGCCAGCGACGTGGGAGCCGGGCCCTTCTCTGCGATATTCTTCAACTGGCCGTAAACGATGGGATTGAGTTCCTCGTAGCGGCTGGGGTCGGCGTTGTAACTGATGCGCAGGGTGGCGTCGGGCGTATCGTCCTTGTCGAGGTCGAAATCAACGGAAACGCCGTAGGTGCCACCCTTCTCCTCACGCACAGAGTCGGTGTAGGCAATGGAGAGCGTGCGCTTGAGCACATCGAGGATGAGGTCGTTCTTTGGTGTGAAGTCAATGTTGGCGGCGTAGAAGATGCTGACATTAGCCAGCGGCGTGGCCATCTTCTTGCGGAAGACGGAGGTGATGTCCTGCTTCTTGAACTGGGGCAGGTTCTGCTCGTTCACCTTGTAGGGGTTCACCTGGCCCTGAACTTTGGCCACAGGCAGGCTGGCCAAATACTTGGTGATGAGCGGGCGCAACTCGTCGAGGCTCATATTGCCGATGATGGCGGCCTTGAACTGAGAGGCGTCGCTGAAGGCGTTGCGGTATATCTCCAGGATGCGGTCGTAGTTGGCCTTCGACAGGCGTTCCTGTGTCATCGGCGTAGTGCGCGGATGATGGTCGTAGAGGATGGCCGAGATGGAGTCGTTGTAGTCGACGCGGGGCGAAGCGTTGCGGTTGTTCAGGAACGAGTGGTTGCGGTTCACGAAGCCCTGCCAGGCGACGGTGTCGCGACGCGGCTGGGTGAAGTAGAGGTAGGCCAACTGGAACATCGTCTCAGCGTCCTTCAGCGATGCGCCACCGCTGATAGTCTGCTGGCGGCTGCCCACGCTGGTCTGCACGCGGACGCTCTTGCCCGTGAGTTTCTTGCGCAGCGTGACGGCATCCCACTGGCCCACGCCGCCCTCGGTGACAGCACTGCTGATGATGCCGAAGTGGGGCAGGTCGTCCAGGCTATAGACGCTGGTGCCGCCGTCAGCCTTCATCGTCAACTGCACGGTGTTCTGGTTGAACTCAGTCTGGCGCACGTACACCTTCATACCGTTGCTCAACGTCAGTTCGGTATAGCCGTGCTTCCAGGGCTTTTCGCTGACGATAGAGCCAGCCTTGGGACTTTCACCTTTAGCGAAGAGTTGGTCGTCTACAGCCTCCTCCGTGCGGGCAGCATAGTGCTGGCGCTGCGTGGCCAGGATGACATCCTCAATCTGCTGTTCGCTGGGCAACTTGACGGACTCCTTGTCGGGGGCGTACATAATGACCACCTGGTTCTGGTCAGTGATGAGTTCGCGCACGGCCTGATTCACCTCTGCGAGCGTCACTTCGCGGTCGAACTTCTGCGTCAGTTCCCACTGTTTGTCGATGGAAATGAGCGGCTCGCCCGTGAGGAAGTTGTTCACGCAAAGGCTCACCAACTTCGAGTTGATGCGGTCGTTGCGCTCGTTCCACTTACGCTCGTCGTGGCCCAGTTTCTGGGCTTTGGCGCGGTCGAGTTCCTCCTGTGTGAAGCCCTGCTGGCGCACCTGCTCACTGGCGGCAACGGCACTGATGATACCGCCCAGGATGTTCTCCTGCTTGCAACTGATGGAAAGCGAGAAAGACTCCTTCGTGCGGCTCAGGAAGAAGTCGCTGGCGCGGCCCGTGCTGCTCTGGAAGGGCGGCACAGCCTGCTGTTTCAACTCGGTCAGACGGCTGTTGAGCATCGTGGCGATAAGGCCGTCCACATAGTCGCCGCGCAGGTAAGCCTCGTTGTTCTTCTCCGAGTCGGGCGTGGCGGGGCGCTTCATATAGAGGTGGCAGAGCACAATGGGCTGCTCCTTGTCCTTCTCAATGCAGACAATCATCGAGTCGTTGTCGTTCACAGGATAGTCAATACGCTTGGCAGCGTTCTTGGGCATGGGGATGGACGAGAACATTTTCTTGATTTTCTTCTCCACCTTGTCCACATCCACGTCGCCAACAACGACCACGGCCTGCAGGTCGGGACGATACCACTTATTATAGTAGTCGCGCAGGTCCTGGTAGGGGAAGTTGTCGACAATATCCATCGAGCCGATGGGCATGCAGTCCTCGTACTTCGTGCCCTTGTACACTTTCGGCATCGCCTCCTCCATCAGACGCTGCACAGCCCTACCGGCACGGCGGGTGCGCCACTCTTCGTGGATAACGCCGCGCTCCTTGTCAATCTCTGCATCCTCCAGCAGCAGATAGTGGCTCCAGTCGTGGAGCACCAGCAGGCAGGAGTCGATGATGCCCTCGCGCTTCAGCGGGGCCGAGCCGATGTGGTAAACGGTCTGGTCAATCGAAGTATAGGCGTTGAGGTTGGCGCCGAACTTCACGCCGATGGTCTCGCACCAGGGCACGATGCCCAGACGCTTGCCCTTGCCGGGGAAGTTCTTTGTGCCGTTGAAGGCCATGTGCTCCAGGAAGTGGGCCAGTCCGCGCTGGCGCGGCTCCTCCTGAATCGAACCCACGCGCTGGGCGATGTAGAAGTCGGCCAGCCCCGGTTCCTTGGCGTTGTGACGTATGTAGTAAGTCAGCCCGTTCTTCAGTTTGCCCTTGCGCACAGCGGGATCCTGTGGCAGTGGCGATTCCTGGGCATAAACTACCGTAGTGGTGGCCAGCAACAAGGCGGTGAGGCCTGTTGAAAGCAGTGTAGAAAGATGTTTCATCATGTCGTTTATTGGGTTTTAGTTCTTAATCGGAGTGCAAAGATAAAGTTTTTTCGGCTCACTCGCAAACATTTCGCATTATTTTTCAAGTTGGCCGTATCTTTCTGAGACTTCTGTGAGTTTAACCATAGCTGTTCCTGTATGCGCCCAGAATAAAAGTGGGGCAAAAGTTTGCGCGTTTGGGTTATATTGTGTACCTTTGCGCGGTAAAAATTGAAATGACAACTATGAGATACGGTGTTATTGGAACAGGGGCCATTGGCGGCTACTATGGGGCGCGTCTGGCTCAGAGCGGACAGGAGGTGCACTTCCTGCTCCATCAGGACTATGAGTATGTGAAGGCTAATGGGCTGCAGGTGGACTCGTGCGACGGGTCGTTCCATCTGGACAAGCCCCACGTGTATGACGCTACGGACAAGATGCCACAATGCGACGTGGTGCTTGTCGGCCTGAAGACCACCAACAATCATTTGCTCAAGCAGTTGCTGCCCCCGCTACTGAAAGAGGACACGCTGGTGGTGCTCATCCAGAACGGCATTGGCGTGGAGGCCGATGTGGAGGCGATGTTCCCAGGCCTGTGGCTGGCTGCCGGCCTGGCCTTCATCTGCTCGGCGAAGACGGAGCCTGGGCGCGTCAACCACCAGTGCTATGGGCAGATAAATCTTGGAAACTATTCCTGTAAGAACGAGGAATTGGTGCAACAGGTGTGCGACCATTTCTGTGCCGCCGGCGTAAAAGCCCGTCAGGTGGAGTATCAGGAGGCGCGCTGGAAGAAGGCCGTCTGGAATATGCCGTTCAACGGGATGACCGTGGCGCTGAACACCCAGACCGACCTGTTGCTGAAGAATCCTGCCACCCGCCAACTCATCCGCGAGCAGATGATGGAGGTCATAGGCGCTGCCCGTCACTTGGGCGTGAAGAACATCGACGAGACGTTTGCCGACAAGATGATTTCGACCACCGACGTTATGACACCTTATTCACCGTCGATGAAACTCGACTTCGACTTCCACCGCCCTATGGAAATAGGCTATCTCTACAGTCGTCCCATAGAGATAGCCCATCATGCTGGATTCGACATGCCCCGCCTGTCAATGCTGGAGGCGGAACTGAAGTTCTTGAGTGAGTCTAATCAATAATGCGCACACCGCCCTTGTCGGCGCTGGCCACGCTTTGGGCGTAGGCGCGTAGGGCTTTGCTCACCACGCGGTTGCGCTTTAGCGGCTGCTGTGGGCGTGCGTTCAGTTCGTCATCGCTGAGTTTCACGTTAATAGAGCGTGAGGGAATGTCGATAACAATGATGTCGCCGTCCTTAATCTTTCCAATATTGCCGCCGCTGGCCGCCTCTGGCGAAATGTGCCCGATGCTCAGACCGCTGGTGCCGCCGCTGAAGCGTCCGTCGGTGATGAGGGCGCACTCTTTGCCCAGACGCATACTCTTGATGTAGGAAGTGGGATAGAGCATTTCCTGCATGCCGGGGCCGCCTTTCGGTCCTTCGTGCGTGATGACCACACAGTCGCCACTCTTCACACGTCCGCCAAGGATGCCTTCGCAGGCATCTTCCTGCGAGTCGAACACGACTGCCGGTCCCTCAAAATGCCATAAACTCTCGTCCACGCCGGCGGTTTTCACCACGCAACCGTCCTGGGCAATATTGCCGAAAAGCACAGCCAGTCCGCCATCTTTCGTGTAGGCGTGCTGGATGTCGCGGATGCAGCCGCCAGTACGGTCGAGGTCGAGCGAGGGATATAATTCAGACTGGCTTCCCATCTGTGTGGAGAACTTGTTGGCAGGAGCGCTGAAATAGATATGGGCGGGATGGGGAGTCTTCGGTGAGTTTGCGATGGGGGCCGCGTCGTAGGTGGTCAGTGCTTCGGCCAGCGTATAGCCGTCCACGCGCTTAGCCGTGCCGTCGATAAGACCGCCCTTTTCCAACTCGCGCAGGATGCCCAGGATGCCTCCGGCGCGATTGCACTCCTGCACGGAATACTTCTGCGTATTGGGCGCCAATTTGCAGAGGCAGGGCGTCTTTCTGGAGAGTTCGTCAATGTCCTTCATCGTGAAATCGACACCGGCCTCTTGGGCCACAGCCAGCAGGTGGAGCACGGTATTGGTCGAGCCGCCCATGGCAATGTCGAGCGTCATAGCGTTGAGGAATGCCTCTCTGGTGGCGATGCTGCGCGGCAGCACACTCTCGTCGCCGTCCTCATAGTAGGCCAGCGCGTTCTTCACGATGAGTTTGGCCGCATCCTTGAACAGTTTTACGCGGTTGGTATGGGTGGCCAGGATGGTGCCGTTGCCGGGCAGGGAGAGACCGATAGCCTCGGTGAGCGAGTTCATCGAGTTTGCGGTGAACATACCGCTGCACGAGCCGCAGCCGGGGCAGGCACAATGCTCTATCTCTGTCAATTCCTTGTCGCTGACGCTGGGGTCGGCACCCTTTACCATAGCAGTGATGAGGTCGGCGTTCTCGCCGCGCCAGCGTCCGGCTTCCATTGGGCCTCCGCTGACGAACACGGCGGGGATGTTCAGGCGCATGGCGGCCATCAGCATGCCCGGGGTCACCTTGTCGCAGTTGGAGATGCACACCATAGCGTCGGCCTTGTGGGCATTGACCATATACTCCACCGAGTCGGCGATGATGTCGCGTGAGGGAAGCGAGTAGAGCATGCCGTCGTGGCCCATGGCGATGCCGTCGTCGATGGCGATGGTGTTGAACTCGGCAGCATAGCAGCCCAGCCTCTCTATTTCCTCACGGACGGTTTGTCCTATCTCGTGCAGATGGGTGTGCCCTGGCACGAACTGGGTGAAAGAGTTGACGATGGCGATGATAGGCTTGCCAAACTGTTCTTGCTTCATTCCCGTGGCCACCCATAGTGCGCGGGAGCCGGCCATACGTCTGCCTTCAGTACAGACGCAGCTTCTCAGTTGGTGTTTCATATTGTTTTCTTGTTTTTGTTGTTCTATGGCTCGTAGCGCCTCAGGGCGCCAATGAGTTCAGTATTCTCGTTGCGTGTGCCGATAGTGATGCGCAGGCAGTCGCGGCAGAGTTGCACGCGGGTGCGGTTGCGCACGATGATGCCCATATCCACCAAGTAGTCGTAAGTGCGTTGTGCATCGTCCACGCGGGCCAGGAAGAAATTGGCATCGGTGGGTAACACTTTCTGGCAGATGGGCAGTTGTGCAAAAGCTTCCATCGTGCGGCTGCGCTCCTGAAGAATCATATTCACCCATCGCTCCACGTCGGAGCGGTCGGCCAGTATGCGCTGTGCCTGCTGCTGGGTGAGTAGGTTCACGTTGTAGGGGTATTTCACCTTATTGAACAGGGCTATGATGTCTTCCGAGGCGAAAGCCATACCCAGCCTGATGGCTGCCGATGCCCATGCCTTGCTGAGGGTGTTGAGCACCACCAGGTTGGGGTGCTTCAGCAACTCGTGACGGAGCGGACGCTCGCGGGAGAAGTCGCTGTAGGCCTCATCTAAGATGACAATGCCCTGGAACGTGTCGATGACTTTCAGGATTTCCTCACGGCGGAGACAGTTGCCCGTGGGGTTGTTGGGGCTGCAGAGCCAGATGAGCTTGGTGTTGGCATCGCAGGCGGCCAGCAGTTTGTCGGCCTTGATCTGGAAGTCGTCGTCAAGCAGCACAGGGCGATACTCCACGTCGTTCACGTCGGCACACACGCGGTACATACCGTAAGTGGGCTCGATGGCCACCACATTGTCAATGCCCGGACGGCAGAAGCAACGGAAGGGCAGGTCGATGGCCTCGTCGCTGCCATTGCCCAGGAAGATATTCTCCGCTGGTACACCCTTTGCCTGCTCGATGGCCTTCTTGAGTTCCAACTGCAAGGGATCGGGGTATCGGTTGAAGGGTGCGTTGTAGGGGTTCTCGTTGGCGTCGAGGAATACCCTCGCCTCGCGTCCGGCATATTCGTTGCGTGCGCTGCTGTAGGGAGCGAGGTTCCAGATGTTGGGGCGTGTGAGTTGTTCTAATTCAAGCATTTCTCTGCGTGGGGATTTAGTTGTTTTCATCGATGTAGCGCAGACGTACGGTCATAGCGTTCTTGTGGGCGTAGAGCTGCTCGGCCTCAGCCATCAGTTCCACAGCACGGCCAATCTCCCTGACACCTCTCTCAGAAAGATGCTGGAAGGTGACTTTCCGGCAGAAACTGTCCAGGTTGACGCCGCTGTAGGCGGTGGCATAGCCGTGGGTGGGCAGGGTGTGGTTGGTGCCGCTGGCATAGTCGCCGGCGCTCTCGCAGGCGTAATGACCCAGGAAGACGCTGCCGGCATTGACCACCTTGGGGGCGAGCGTCAGCCAGTCGTCGGTCTGCAATATCAGGTGTTCGGGAGCGTATAGGTTTGAGAGCGACATGGCCTCATCCTTGTTGCCGACGAGTACGAAGCGGCTGTTCTCCAAGGCTTTCGTGGCGATGGTTTTGCGGGGCAGTTGCTCCAGTTGTCGGACCAGTTCCGTCTCGACCTGTGCCAACAGTTCCTCGCTGGTGGTAATGAGCAGGACTTGCGAGTCGGGGCCATGCTCGGCCTGAGAGAGCAGATCAGCAGCCACAAACTGAGGGTTGGCCGTCTCATCAGCCACCACGCACACTTCGCTGGGGCCTGCGGGCATATCGATGGCTACATCTTCGAGCGACACCTGCTGCTTGGCGGCCATTACATACTGGTTGCCGGGGCCGAATATCTTGAACACTTTGGGAATTGTCTCCGTGCCGTAGGCCATCGCACCGATAGCCTGCACGCCACCGGCTTTGTAGACGTGCTTCACACCGGCAATGCGTGCAGCTACGAGAATGGCGGGATGGATGTCGAGCGTGGTCTCGTCCGACTTGAATGTAGGAGGCGTGCAGATGACAATCTCTCCGCAGCCGGCAAACTTGGCGGGCGTGGCCAGCATGAGCACCGTGGAGAAGAGCGGGGCTGTGCCGCCGGGAATGTAGAGACCGACGCGCTCGATGGGGATGCTGCGCTGAGTGCACACTACACCGGAACGAGTTTCCGTCCTTACTGGGCGGAAGAACTGGGCACTGTGAAAGTTGCGAATGTTCTCGTGAGCCAGCACAATGGCATCTCTCAACTCTGGCGACACCAATCGCTCGGCCTCGGCCATTTCATCTTCGCTGACTGCCAGCGACAGAGGCCGCACGTGGTCGAAGCGCTCCTCGTAGTCGAGCACGGCAGCATCACCTCTTTCGCACACGTCGGCGAGCACGTGGCTCACCGTTTCCCGCAACTGAGAGTTGTCAAGGCGCGGACGGCGCACAATTTCCTCCCATTCAGCCTTTTTCGGATGTCGGTATGTCTTCATAACTATAGAATCATTTTCTCGATGGGGGTGACGAGTATGCCCTGTGCGCCCAGTTCCTTCAGCTGTCCGATGATTTCCCAGAAACGCTTCTGGTCGAGCACAGTGTGCACCGAGCACCATTCGCTGTCAGCCAGGGGAATGATGGTGGGACTCTTCAGGCCGGGCAGCACGCCAATGATGTCCTGCAGACGCGCCTTCGGCACGTTCATCCGCACATATTTCTTGTCTTCGGCCTGCTTGACGGCGGCAAAGCGGAAGAGCATCTGCTGGAGCAGGTCGCGCTTCTCTTGCTGCATCTGAGGATAGCCTATGAGCAAGGCTTCGCTCTGCATCACCACCTCCACCTCGCGGAGATTGTTGCTCACCAGCGTGGAACCGCTGCTGACGATGTCGAAAATGGCATCTGCCAGACCAATGCCCGGACTGATTTCCACGCTGCCCGTGATGACGTGCACCTCGGCATTGATATGGTTCTTGGACAGGAAGTCGCCCAAGATGACGGGGTAGCTCGTGGCGATGGTCTTGCCCTCGAACCATTGCAGACCGGGGTAGTCAATGTCCTTGGGAATGGCCAGCGACAGTCGGCAGCGGCTGAATCCCAACCGGGATACAATGTCGGCATGGGCGCCGCGCTCCACATATTCGTTCTCGCCCACCACGCCGATGTCGGCCACGCCCGTGGCAACGCTCTGTGGTATATCGTCGTCGCGCAAGTAAAGCACCTCAAGGGGGAAGTTGGTGGCCGAGACAAGGAGTGTGCGCTTGCTGGCACTCACCTTGATGTCGGCTTCACTAAGCAGTTGCATGGTGTCTTCATAGAGACGCCCTTTCGATTGTACGGCTATCCTCAACATAGTTTTCGCATTGATGGTTTTGGCCTGCAAAATTACGTATTTTTTTCTTTAACGCACAATAAATTAAGTTTTTTTCCGTAACTTTGTAAGAATTCGCAATCTTTCTTTATATTATAAAGACTAATGGGCAAACTGATGTACGAAAACGTGTGTATCATACTCAATATGACTGAATACTTGTCGGTTCTGCAAGATTCTGTGTTAGTGTCTTATGGCGAATAACATAGTGAAAACCTGGGGGTAGGACGAACTATGCCAAAGTTAGGACGAACCAAACCCAAAGTTAGGACGAACCAAACCCAAGGTTAGGACGAACCAAACTCAGGGTTAGGACGAGCCAAACTCAGGGTTAGGGCAGAACAACCCTAAAAAGTGAACGATTCAGTACCAACACGAGGACGAAATCTGACCGACACAAAATCTTGCAGGCCCCAGATAGTTATAGAGTTGACAAATGAGTATAAAGAACGTGTAAATAGTAAGTAAAATTGAAGACAAAAACATTTTTTTAAGTAGCCTGCGGCTTCCATGCCTGTAACCAACTGAACTTTCGCCACTTCAAATTCATATTCGGAACAAATGTTCAGTCATAATACTCAATCCTCAGTTCTTCGCTTACGTTGAAATCATCGTGGAAACTATCATCGTATTTATAGACCAGCCGAAGGCCCCTATAGACCGATGGGACCTTCAGGACTTCCAATAGATGCCACTTGGGCTTGCCGAAGTCGTATGATTCTCGGTCAAGGATAATGCGGTTGGAAACGAAGTCGAAGACGTAATAGCCGCCACCGATACATTGGTCACCTGGTTTCAACAAATCTTTATGCTGGTTTACCATACCGAGGCGGAGAAAACCGTCCATCGTTATGATGAATTTGGGAAGTGTCATATCAGTTCTTTACAGCTTTGGGAGTCCAGTTTTCAGCAAAACACAGGCACCACGGGCACCAGTTCCCGCCCACCTGACAGATGACGAACTTACCTTCGGTCTTTGCTTTGGCGAGTGCCAGCTCTATCTGCCCGATGGGGTTGATGTCCTCGTTATAGACCTTCTTCAAGCCTGTTTGGGCATTTGCAAACAGGGTGATAATAACGGCAAATAATGTAATAATACCCTTTTTCATATCACTCACTCATTGTTGAATCATTTCTTCCAGGCATTTACGACCTCACCGATATATATGGAGTGGATACCAGCGGGGAAGTTGGCGTACATATTCTTGGGGGCATCACTCTTGAAATACTGAGGGTCGAAGGGCGCTGCGTACATTATCTTGCATTCTATCACCATTGTAGCCTCCGTATAATAGGGAGTTCCATTGGCGGTATAGGCCGTATGAAGTCCAAGGGCTTCAGCCTTGTCGCCGTCCCGTCCGCTCTTGGTTCCCATATAGTTCAACACCTTGCTGTCCTTGACATCGAAGGACATCACGGTGAAATACTCGGAGTTGTCCATGAACTCCTTCGTGTAGCGTTTCTCTGCCACATAGACGGTCAGGGCGGTACGTCCCCATATAGTTCCGATGCCACCCCATCCAATTGTCATGGCATTGCTTTTCTCCTTGTTCCCCGCACAGAGCAACTGAGCATCGCGAAACCATTGAAAGCCATTGTCTGCGAAACTTTTCTCTACGCTGAACTTTGTGTACCCCAACTCTGCTTGAGCGGACACTTTTCCTGACACAAGAATCATTGTGGCTCTATAGACCCTTTCCGTGACACTTCTTATATTTCAAACCACTACCACAGGGACATGGATCATTGCGGCCGATCTTTTGTCCTTCCCATGGGGTCTCCTCTGTTGATGACTCTGCATGATTGGGCAAGGATGTCTTTCCATTAAGGATGTCTGTCATCAGGTAAGCCTCTTTCTTCAATTTTCTCAACATAGGGCCTAATGGCTCCTTAGTTGACAGTTTCGGAACAAAGGCTTCTGCGCGATAATCTGTGGCTGTGAATCCCCGCAAATGCCATAGTGGGAGATTGTTGGCAAAGTCAGCAAGGTGCTGCATCCCTTCTTCCGCCTGCCTGTCTGTCAGTTCTTGTTTTCCTGCTGTCAGTGCGTGGCTTAAGAAATGAAGTTCCATTGGCATATCATCAAGGGCGTACTCGCCATAGTGTATCTTGTAATACCACAGATTGAAACAAGCGATATGTGCGCTTGCCTCGCTAAGCCCTATCTGACGAGTGAGGAAATGCATGAATTCGTCCGTCTTCGGATTGGGAATGAAAGGAAACAAGATTCCTGA